>CALBVK010000345.1 GCA_937969345.1 uncultured Acidimicrobiales bacterium | reverse complement strand
GCCGCCCGGGGCTCGAACCCGGCACCTTGGGATTAAAAGTCCCCTGCTCTAGCCAGATGAGCTAGCGGCCCGTACGGCCTCTAAATGTACAGGTACTCCGGCCCGTCCACCCTCAGGTGGGCGGGCCGAACGACTTTTGTTCTGGTTCGGCCGTTGGCCAGCACGAAGCCTTGGGGCCCTACGATGACCCAATGTCTACCGAGTCGCGTCACGGTTCCGTGCCGGCGTCGACGCGGCTGAGCCTTGCCGACTTCGCCACGATGGCGATCACGTTCTTCTCGTTGGGTGTCACCCTTCAAGTCCTGCTTATCGATACCGGGACCTCTGCGACGCGAGCATTCGTTGCGTCCGCGGTGATCTTTTCGGCTACCAGTCAGTTCGCCTACCTCGCAGTTCGCGATGCAGGCGGTGGGGAATGGGCGGCGATTCTCGCCGGAATACTCGTGGCGACTCGCTTTGGCATTCTCGCCGTCAGCCTCAGTCGGCGCCTGCCGACGGGAACCCTTCGGCGAATCCCTGCGTTCCTCAACGCCTTTGACCCCAACGTTGCTATTGCGGTCCAACAACCGACCCCCGAATCGGTGGAGCGCGAATTCTGGCGAACGACGGCAGGAATGATGATTGGCTGGTTTGTTGGCATTGCTGTCGGGACGTTCCTCGGTGACGTTCTGGGAGATACCCAGCGCCTTGGGCTCGACGCGGTGTTTCCCGCGGCGCTCCTCGCCATGATCGGCAATCTGCTTCGCTCACGCGATGGGCGGATCGCCGGTGTGGCTGGCGGCTTGCTTTGCCTTGCCTTGTTGCCGTTGGTCCCTGCGGGCTTACCGATCATTTTGAGCCTCGGTGGCGTCGTTATCGCCGTGCTTATCGTGAAGGAATCGACCCCATGACCGTTCTCGCCATCGTGGCGCTGACGGTAGGCGTCTGGGGTCAACGCCTCATTGGCGGCTTTGTTGTTGGCTCATTGCTCGAGCGGCAGCCGACCCTGACTCGGGCCGCGAACCTGATTCCGGCCGCGGTGGTTATGGCAGTCATCGTGCAGCTGACCGTTGCCAACGGTCGCAGCCTCGAACTCGACCCCCGTCTCGCCGGCGTGGCCGCTGCGGGCGTGCTCGTATGGAAACGTGCGCCGTTCCTCGTTGTGGTGTTAAGCGCCGCCGCCATAACGGCGCTGCTTCGTCAGTTCTAGGTGGCTACCACCAGGCGGAGCCTGGGGATCCCTTGAATGGGCCGACCACCTTCGATGTAATCCAGCCCCCATAGAAGCTTCCCTCATTGGGGTCCACGGGTTCGCCGTCGACGCTGCACGCAAGCTTCTGCGCGTAGAACGCCAGGTACTGCGTGATGCTCGTGAAGTCCTCGTTCGGTGCTTCGTAGGTCCAGGCGACCTGCTCGATTCGCGAACCGGCGAGGTCGAAGTAGGTGGCTTCTCCCTTCCATTCGCAAAAGCTCCGTCCAAGCGACGGCGTCAACATCGCCATGTTGACGTCGCTTCGAGGGATGTAGAACGCCGGTGGTTGGGAGGTCTCGAGTATCCGTACTGCGCTGGTCGTGTCTGCAACGACGACGTCGCCGTGAAGCACACGAACGTGCGCGTCGGTTGGATCTATTCGAGGGGGTCGTGGGTAGTCCCAGACAGACTCTTGGCCTGGCCCGGGCTCGATTCGCTGCGGCCGCATCCAGCTAGCTTGGACCACACAACCGGCGTAGGACGGATCAACTCGTGACAAATGATCAAAATGAAGATGACGCCAAAATGGCTGCGTACGGTGCCGATTTGGTCTCCGCCGTCGACGCCGCAATTCGACCGTGGCTGAGGGATCGAAGCAGCACCGTGCTCAGTGGGGGGCCCTCTCCTGAGGTAGACGAAGCGATCGAGAAAGTGGCGACCGAAGCGAATCGGCTGCTCCTCGAGCTCACGACGACCGATATTGACCAGCCGCTGAGTGGGCCGCTTGAGCGCATACGCCAGGCTGTGGGGTCTCTGACCCCAGCCCTCGATGCTGCGGGGGCGACTCGGCCTGCTCGTGACCCGTTCGACGCTGAGATGCGACCCGACGATGTCTATGCCCTCGGCCCAATGGCGTTCACCGACCTTAGCGAAGAGGTTCATGTGGCCGGAATTACCTGGGGTGCGGCCAAGGCCTATCTGCATCAACAGAGACGTCTGGCTACGGATCCCCCGAACAGCGATTCATCGGCTTGAATGGCATGGTGCTCCTCCAACGCGACGACCTGCTCGCCGACCGTGATCTCCAAGGATCGGCCTTCACTGAGGCATACACCCAACGCCTCGATGAATGGATCGAAGCCATTGCGGCCAGTCTTGGAATACCGGATGGCGTCGCCGTCGTGGCCGTTGGTGGATACGGCCGTCGAGATGTGTCACCCCAGAGCGACCTTGACATCGTTCTCGTGCATACCGCTGCTGCTGACTATGCCGAGTTCGCCGAGAAGATCTGGTATCCGATCTGGGATTCGGGCATAAAGCTCGGGCATCGGGTCGACACTATCGATGGGCTCTTGAAGATCGCCCGAACCGACCTCGATACCGCAACCGCACTGCTGTCAGTACGACATCTTGCAGGAGATGAGGCATTAGCTCTCGAACTCGCGGTGAAGGGCGCGGAGCAGTGGCGACAAGATGCTGCCCTCAATGCGAGCCGTTTGGCCGAGCGGGTCGATCAACTACACGACCAATTTGGTGAAGTCGCATTCGGACTTGGCCCGGACCTCAAAAACGGTCGTGGGGGACTGCGCGACGTGCAAGCTCTCAACTGGGCACGTGCGACGGGGATTCTCGCCGAACCCAATACAGAGCTCCCTCTCGATGGAGCCCATGAAGTGCTATTGCGTGCTCGGGTCGAGCTCCACCGTCTCACGGGCCGGGCAGGCGATCGTCTCGTGCTCGATTATCAGGACGACGTCGCAGCGGCGCTCGGCTACCAGAACGCCGACGTCATGATGGCCGATGTGGCCGGCGCTGCCAGGAGCATTGCCTGGACCAGCGATGCGGCATGGTTTTGGGTAGAGCGCTCTCTCGAACCGCACCGTCGTGCAAGCGACACCGAACGACGTAGCGATGGCATCGTCATTGACGGGGGTCTCCTCACACTCACCGGCGGCGCCGACGAGAGCGACCCGATGCTCTGTCTCAACGTCGCCCATGTCGCTGCATCGCGCCATTGCTTTATCGACCACGAGGTTCTGGAGCGACTCCACAAGGGCATCACTGAATTTCCAGCGCCATGGCCTCGAGAGCTGCGCGACCGGTTCACCGACATCTTGCGCCTCGGCCGTCCGGCGATCGGGGTTATCGAAGCGTTCGATCAGGTCGGCCTGATGTCAAAGATCATCCCGGAGTGGGAGCCGTGTCGGAGTAAGCCGCAGCGAAACGCCTACCACCGGTTCACCGTCGACCGGCACCTTCTCGAAGCTGCATCGGAGGCAGCGTCGCTCACCGACCGTGTTGGGCGTCCGGATCTCTTGGTTCTCGGCGCACTGCTCCACGACATTGGCAAGGGGTATCCGGGAGATCACACCGACGTGGGCGTGGAACTTATCGAGGTCATTGCGAAGCGGATGGGTTACCAAGCTCAGGAGGTCAACGACCTGGTCGACATGTGCCGTTTCCACTTGCTTATCCCCGACGTCGCTACCCGTCGAGACCTCGACGACGACGGGACGATCAGTCTCGTCGCCGAACAGATTGCCTCGATCAACCTGCTGCATCTGCTCGGGGCCCTCACCGAAGCCGACTCGATCGCCACTGGCCCGTCGGCGTGGAATCAGAGCAAGGCCGAACTCGTCCGGGTGCTCGTCGATCGCGTCCGCAACGTCCTCAAAGGCGCTGCTCCAGCGGAGGTCGTCGGAGAAGGATTCCCCGGAGCGATCGAACGGGCGCTCATCGAGCGCGCCGTGAACGATCAAAATGGGTTCCTTGTCGATATCGCTGGTTCGACGATCACGGTCGTCCAAACCGATCGTCCGGGAGCCTTTAGCCGAGTCGCCGGGGTCCTGACCCTCAACGGTCTCGACATCGTGTCCGCTGCCGCCCATACCGACGACGGTGTTGCCCTGTCACAGTTTGTTGTGCATCACGATCAGTTCGATGTGGCACGGGTCGAGCAACAACTGCTCCTGGGTACCTCGGGTCGCCTTGCGCTCGAAGCTCGAGTCGCCGAACGACGCCGTACCTACGCCCGTTCATTCAAACGAACCTCAGCACATTCGGTCGCTCCGACCGTCTCGTTCGACAACCGAGCGTCCGAGCACGCAACGGTCGTCGAGGTGAACTGCCGGGACCAAATCGGCCTGCTGTATCGCATAAGTCGGAGCCTTTCGGAAATGGGTATCGGTATCTCGACGGCGCGTATTCAGACCATCGGCGATGCGGTCATCGACGCGTTCTACGTCACCGCCGACGGAAGCAAGATTCTCGATACCAAATACCTCGCTGAAACCGAGCGAGCCGTACTCCACGCAATCGCTAAAAAGTGATGCTCAACGAGAGCTACAGTTGAGAGACATGGCTGAACCAACGGACGCGATCACCGAACAAGACCTGCTTCGTTGGTCCGAGATGCTCTCTGCGCTCGCTCGGACGGGCCTCGCATTTACCGAGTCGCTCTACGAACAGGAGCGATTCGAAGAGATCATGCTGGTCGCCGCTGAGATACAGGCGGGTGCATCGTTGCCGATCGACCCGCAAACACTCGTCGAAGAATGGACGAAGACGATTGGCCACGGCGTGCCCGGATACGTGACGCCGAAGAATACCGTTGGAGCCATCGTCGGAAACGACGATGGGGAACTCTTATTGATGCAACGCGCCGACTCGGGTGTGTGGCTCTACCCAACCGGTTGGGCCGATGTTGGCTACTCAGCCGCCGAGGTAGCCGTCAAAGAAGTGTGGGAAGAAACTGGCATCAAGACCGAGGTGGTGAAGCTGCTCGGTGTCCATGACGGCATGCGGCTGGGCTTCACCCGAATCCCGCTGTACAGCACGGTCTTTCATCTTCGCATGATTGGTGGCGAGCTCAATCCGCATCCGTTGGAGTGCCGCGACGTTGGGTTCTTCAGCCGAGACAACTTGCCCGAACCTATGGTCGGATCGAGTCGATGGGTCGATCGCGCATTCGCGGCGATCAATGGTGAAGAGGTTGCCGTAGAGTTCGACGACGTGCGGACACCACCGTGGGAGGAATCGCACAATGCCTGATCCAAGCTCGCTCTACCGTGGAGCCTCGACCACGTCTGAAGCCACGACCCGTGGGGGCCTCACCCAGTTCCGTCGAACGTGGACTGCTGGTACACCCCACGCCAATGTGCTCCTCCTACACGGCATTGCCGAACACAGCGGCCGGTACGAACACGTCGGCGCAACGTTGGCTGCTTCGGGGTTTAGCACTCGCTCGTTCGACCATCATGGCCATGGTCGCAGTGGGGGCAGACGAGCCCACGTGCCGTCCTTCGATACGTTCCTGGACGATGTCGAAGACAACCTGACCGAGCTGCGCGAGATGGGTTTACCGGTCGTGCTCATGGCGCACTCGATGGGCGGACTGATCGCGTTCGCCTACTGCGTGAGCGGCCGCCCGCTTCCCGATGTGCTGCTCTTGAGCGGGCCAGCGCTCGGAGCTGAGGTTCCTGCTTGGCAACGTATGGCGGCTCCGGTCCTTGGACGGCTCACGCCAAAACTGTTCATCAAGAGCGAATTCGACGGATCGCTGTTGTCCGTTGATCCCGACGTTGGTAAGGCGTACGTCGACGATCCGCTGCGGGTCCCCGGTGCGACCGCTGGCCTGGGCTTTGCCCTTTTCGGCGCAATGGAGATGGCGAACGAACGGCTTTCGACACTTTCGATTCCGACAATGGTCTTTCACGGCGGCAACGATCGCATCGTCCCCCCTCATTTCACCGAGCCGATCGGCGAGCTATCAGTGGCGACACGTCACGTGCTTCCCGGACTTGAGCACGAAGTGCTGAACGAAGCCTCGTGGGAGAGCACTATGCAGTCCTACATCAACTTCGCAAACGGTGCGCTGGGCACGAGCTCGAACTAACGAGCCGTCGACCTACTCTTCGGTCGCCGGAAGGTCTCGCAAGAACTGCTCGACCTCATCCATCAGGTCTTCGGTGTCGAGAAACTCCGACTCCTCGTCGTAGCGAGTCTCGAGTTCCTCGACGAATTCCATGGTTTCTTCGTCTTCGCTGACGAGCTCGCTGATCTGGCGTTCGTAGGCGACTGTGGCGATTTCAAGGTCGGTGGTGTACACACCAACATCGAGCATCTGGGTGAGCCGCTCGACCAAGGCCAATGAGGCTTTCGGAGAAGTCGCGCCCGGAATGTAGGCGGGAACCGCAGCCCACAGTGAGGCAACGGTAAAGCCCGCGTCTCGGGCTTCGGCGTGGAGCACGCCGACGATGCCGGTGGGGCCCTCGTAGTTGGACGGTTCGAGTCCCAGCTTCAACGCAGTGGCCTCGTCGTACGCCGTGCCCAATACCTGCACAGGGCGGGTGTGGGGGACATCGGCGAGAAGGGCTCCGAGCGTCACGATCATCTCCGCGCCCATCGACCGAGCCGTCTGCAGAATCTGATCGCAGAACGTCCGCCAGCGCATTTGTGGTTCGACGCCCAACATGACAATTGCATCGAATGGTGCGTCGACCAGCGTTGCGGCATAGAAGCTCGTGTCGGGCCAATGCAGCTCACGTTCGAACCCGTCGACGATCTCGACCGTTGGTCGCATAGCGGTGAAGTCGAAGAATTCTTCGGGATCGATGTCGGCAAACAACTCGGCGTTCCACCGGTCGATCAGGTGATGCGCGGTAGTAGACGCGGCATCTCCAGCATCGTTCCAACCCTCGAATGCGACGATGAGAACGGGTGATCGTAGTTGCGGTACCTGTGAGCAACGCACGTGCGGTGCGCCACTAATCGGGCTAGTCACAGGGAAAACGGTATCGGTACGGTCAAAAGAAGCCACGCGAACGCGCAAGCTGCTTACGATACGTAGGTCAACTGCCGAAGGAATGCTGTGATCACGATTGCTGAAGTCCACACCGTCGACGACGAAATCGTCGCCGCATTCGAGACCCTCATCCCGCAACTCTCCCGGTCAAATCCAGCGCCGGACCAAGAGACGTTGCAGGCGATTGCAGACAGCGAGGCGTCAACTCTGTTGATTGCTCGAGACAGTGAGCAAGACGATCTGATCGTTGGATCGATGACGCTCGCCATGTTCCGTATTCCGACTGGTCTTCGAGCATGGATCGAAGACGTGGTCGTCGACGAACGCGCTCGCGGTAAGGGTGTCGGCCGCATCCTGAATGAACGGGCCATCGAAATCGCAAAGGAAGCCGGCGCCAAGACGGTGGATCTGACAAGTCGGCCGAGCCGCGAAGCTGCGAATCGTCTCTACCAGCGCATTGGGTTCGTGGCCCGTGACACCAACGTATATCGCTACACGCACGACACCTAATACGAGCGGGTTCAGGCGGTAGGCCACTTGGCCTACTTAGCCCCTGTCAATTTTTGGTCGATACCTCAGATCAGGAAAGACGGCGAGGCGAAAGACCTGAAATGACCTTTGATACGAGCAACACCGGCGACAACTGGGACAACTTCGTTCCCGAACCAGTGGCGCCGGCTCCACCGCCGCCGGGTACAACAGAGGTCGCTCCCCAGGCTGCCCCGAGTCCGCTCGCATCCCACCAGATGCAGGCGAGCAGCGACGGTGGCGGCGGAGGCACTGGCGCAGCGATCGGCCTCGGCCTACTCCGTCGGTTCATTTTCTTGCCGATCATGGGTGTCATTGCGTTGTTCGGGTGGGTCACGACACAAGGCACTACCGAGGCGACCGATTTACAAGCAGGTGACTGCTTTGTCATGCCCGAGGCGGGTGAAGAGTTCGAACGTCTCGATACCGAGGAGTGTTCGCTGCCTCATGATGGCCAGATCGTGGAGTCGATCACCGTGCCGAGCAACGCCAGTTACCCGAGCGACTTCGATGCCTACTGGGACACCGTGTATGCACGGTGCGAGACGGCTGCTTCGAACAATGTGACCCGGTTCGAGAGTTTGCCGGACAACACGCAGTTGCTCTTCTTCTCACCGACCGAAGAGTCATGGGACGCAGGCGACCGTGGTTCGCTGTGCTACATCTCGTCGACGGATGGGCTCGAGGGCTCGTTTGTTATCCCGGGTGAAAGCTAACTCAGCTGACCCGAGACAGCGACAGCGCGTAGTCGCCGCGTTCGTCGGTCCACCAGCCAACGAGCTCCAGGCCGACCGTCGCAAGTTCGCGCTCGACTCCAGCCTTTCGGAACTTCGCTGAGATCTCGGTACGCATCTCTTCGTCAGCATCGAAGTGGACGTCGAGGTCGAGGTCCTCGATCCGAACGGTTTGGTCGACGAGAGAACGTAGTCGCAGGTCCATCCATTCACGGTCCACATCGAAGCGCGCCACGTGTTCGAACTGGTCGATATCGAAGTTCGCGTTCAGGCGGTTGTTCAGAACGGTCAACACGTTCTTGTTGAACGCTGCGGTAACCCCGTACGGGTCGTCATAGGCCAACACCAACCGGTCGTGATCCTTGACTAGGTCGGTACCGAGCAGAAACGTATCGCCGGGGTTCTTGCCGGCGACGATCTCGGTCAGGAATCCCTTCCGTTCGTTTGGATTGAAGTTGCCAACGGTCCCTCCGAGCAGCGCGGTCATCCGACGGCCATCAGTCGGGATCTTGTCGAGGTGACGCTCGAAGTCGCCAACGACCCCGTGAACCTCGATGCCTGGATACTCCTGCAGGATCGCTTCGGAGCTCGAACGCAGAATGCCCTCGCTCACATCGAACGGGACGAACCGCTCGAGCTGGCCAGCATCGCGGAGCGCATCGAGCAGGACGCGCGTCTTGTCCGCTGCTCCGGAACCCAACTCGACCAAGGTGTCCGCTCCCGATAGGGCGACGATATCGCCCGCGTGGGTCCGCAGAATCGAGCGTTCGGCCTCGGTGGGGTAGTACTCCTCCAAGCGAGTGATCTCCTCAAAAAGTCGGCTGCCGTGGTCGTCATAGAACCACTTCGGGGGGAGTTCTTTGAAGTCGTTGTCGAAGCCGTTTATGACATCGCTGCGGAGGCTTCGTTCGAAGTAGTCAGCGTCGAGGTAGTTATCGATCTGCAGTCCGCTCATGAGGCGACCTCGTTCGGGATATCCGCCGCTAACCGCAGGCCGGAGAACATCCACCTTGTGTGGGTCGGGAAAAAGTTGCGGTAGGTGGTTCGGGTGTGCCCAAAGGGTGTTGCGCAGCAACCACCGCGTAGCACGTACTGGTTCACCATGAACTTGCCGTTGTACTCACCAACGGCACCCGGGGCCGGAGAGAATCCCGGATACGCCGAGTACGCACTCGATGTCCATTGCCAGACGTCGCCGAACATCTGCCGGACTGCTGCGGTCGCCGGACCTGCGGGTGCAGGGTGGAACCTGCCGGTTTGTGCGAAGTTGCCGTTGAGGTCCGAGCTCGACGTTCCGCGTAGCTGGGACGCGACGTGTTCCCACTCGGCCTCGGTGGGGAGGCGAGCACCCGCCCAGCGAGCGTACGCGTCAGCCTCGAAGTAGCTCACGTGACAGACGGGTTCGTTGCGATCGACGGGCACAAAGCCGTGGAGGGTGTGGGTGAACCAACCGCGCTCGGTTGGTTCCCAGTACATCGGGCTTTCCCAGCCTTCGGTGTTTACGGTGGCCCATCCAGCCGACAGCCAGTGTTCGGCGCGGTGGTACCCATCGTCGGCCATAAAGTCGAGCCAGTCGCCGTTCGTTACCAAACGGTCGGCGATACGGAATGGGGCGACGTAGGTGCGATGGCGCGGTCCTTCGTTGTCGAACGCAAAGCCATCGTCATCACCATGACCAATCTCGATAAGGCCAGCCTCGTACTCGTGCCAGGCCACCGGCTCTATTGCATCGTCTGCTGAGTCTCTGACCTCGTGATACGCGGGGCGCGTGGGATTCATCGACAGCACATGTTTGATGTCCATCAGGAGCAATTCTTGATGTTGCTGCTCGTGGTGAAGACCGAGCAGCACGAGATCTTCTATTGCCGGATTTTCCGGTGCGACTTCGTCGATCAACCGAGCCATTGCGTGGTCGACGTAGCGTCGATACTCGGTGATCTCCGAGGCTGAGGGCCGAGAGATCAGGCCGCGCTCATGACGGGCGTGACGATCGCCGACCGCCTCGTAGTAGCTGTTATAGAGGAACTGAAAGTCCTCGTTGAACGCGACATACCCCGGCAGCGAAGGCAGCAACAGGAACGTCTCGAAGAACCAGGTGATGTGTGCTCGGTGCCACTTTGTCGGACTTGCGTCGGGCATTGATTGGACCTGTTGGTCCTCGGGGGACAACGGCGCGGCGAGCCGTTCGGTTTCATCGCGCACGGCTTGATAGTCGGTGAGCAGAACCGTCGAACGCGTGAGGGGAGTCGACACGGTGGCCTTTCGAGGTGGGGGGAGCGCTGGAGGGAGCTGTAGTCCAGCCGCCACCAGCTGTAACACCGATACTGACAGACTTTGTTCCGTTTCTGCATCGCCCATTCAGGGGTTTCACCCGATCCGCCAGCTCGGCACCGGTACGATTAGCCAATGGAGATAACCGGCGCACCACGGCCACTGCTCTCAAGAACTGCTGAGGGGCGTCTCGGCCCTCGACATCGCGAGGTGCTCGATCAACTCGAGGACCTGTTCATGGAGAGTGGATTCTCCGCCTTTACGATTGCTGACCTCGCCCGCGAAGTCGGATGCTCTCGCCGCACGCTCTACGAGCTGGCACCGTCGAAGAATCAACTGGTGCTCATCGTGCTCGATCGACGCCTCCACCAGATGGGCCGCGCCGCGCTCGATTCCATCGATGCAACGGCACCGCTCATCGATCAGCTTCGTCAATACATCGAAGGGGGAGTCGAGTACCAGATGTTCGCACCGATGCTCGATGACCTCGCCGACGATGCGCCCGCCCGGCGTCTGATCGATAGGCACTACCGCTTTGTAATGACGGTCGTGAGACAACTTGTTGCCGAAGGTGTCGAGCGAGGCGAATTTGTCAACGTCGACCCAGCCATCGTCGGAGCGGTCGTCACGGGCTCATCGCTCTATTTGATGCAATCCGAGATCGCTGAAGACACGGGGCTCCCAATGAGCACACTTGTTGGGGGCATGCTCGATCTCATCCTCGGCGGACTGCCACTCGGCACTAAGACACTTCACGAGGCCACATCATGACCACCATCACCGATGTCCGAGCCGACCTGCTCGCCGAGCAGAATGCGCTCGACGATGCCATCAGCGATCTTCGCGCAGAGCAATGGGCGACCCCGACGGCGAGTCCCAGGTGGTCGATCGCTGATCAGATCGCGCACCTCGCCTACTTCGACAACACGGCATCGATCGCAATCTCCGATCCTGAGGCCTTCGCTGGGTACGTCGAGGTTCTCGCCGCGAGCGCTGCCGACGACCTCCAGCTCGATGAGGCAACGCTTGGGACGTATCGCTCGATGTCCCCCGCCGAACTGCTCGACGCGTGGCGTGCCGATCGGCAGTCGCTCGCCGACGCGTCCGTCACGCTCGCCGATGACGATCGCGTCATCTGGTACGGGCCATCGATGGGCGCAAAGTCGTTTTTGACGGCCCGGTTGATGGAGTGCTGGGCTCACGGGCAAGACGTTCTCGATGCGGCCGGACTCGCCGTTCCCGCCACGGATCGGCTGGCCCATATTGCGCGTCTCGGGTTCATCACCAGGGGTTGGACCTACCTCAATCGCAAACTCGACATGCCTGACGTCGATGTATCCGTTGAGCTCACCGCTCCGTCTGGAGCAACGTGGAACTACGGCTCGGCCGACGCGGCGGAATCGGTTCGTGGCGACGCAGAGGACTTTTGCATGGTGGTGACACAACGTCGCCATGTCGACGATACAAATCTCGTCGTTACCGGGGACGCAGCTCGCCACTGGATGTTGATCGCACAAGCCTTCGCTGGTGCACCTACCAATGGGCCGTCTGCCACTTAGCCGTCGATGAGCTGCAGCGTTTCTAACGATCGTCGCAGCTGCGCTTCGGTGAAGGGAACGAGCGCGGTGTCGAGCAGGTTCCCGTCCGCATCGTAGAACGCGGTAATCGGCATGCTGCCGAGACCGCCGAGATCTCGGTAAAGGCCGTTGCGACGGGTGCCTTGAATGTCTTTGGCCAGGGTGAATTGGGTGATCTCGTTTCGTTCGGCCATCGATTCCCAATTCCCGGTCTCTTGTGAGTTTACGAAGATGAAGTTGACCTCGCCTTGGAGATCGAGTGCGACCTCGCGAAAAGCCGGGAGCTCGTCGTCGCACGCGTCGCACCATGAGGCAAAGAAGTTCACCACTGTTGGCGTTCCAGCAAAGTCGGCGAGCCGAACACGGTTGTCGGGGTTGTCCTCATCCAACAGGTTGGGAAGATCGAACGCCTCTCTCGCAACTACTCCCGCTCCGCCGTCATCGGCCGCATCGCGGATGCCGTTAACGACGATCGCTCCCACTATCAACACGCCAATCCCGATGATGATGCCCCATTGGGCTCGCGCCGACATGCCGTTCTTCGTGGGGGCTGGTTGTTTCTTTCTAGTTTTGGCCATTTTGAGGGCTTCCTTTTCTACGGATTAGCCGAGGTTGACGAGCCACTCGAGGCCCACTGCTCGGAGTAGTGATTGCAATTCGGTGGTGATGCGGATCAGCTGGTTGGTCATCAACAAAACGCCGAACCCAACGAGCGATACGGCCGACAGCAGAACGATCTGTTGCAGGTGGCGCTTCATCCAGTCGAACGCTCCGCTCAGGTGCCCAAACAGCAGCCCGGTGGCGAGGAATGGCACGCCCAGCCCGAGCGAGTAGGCCGCGAGAAGAGTGCCGCCGGCGATGGTTCCGTCGACGGTCGCAGCGAGCGTGAGAATGGAACCCAATACCGGGCCGATACACGGGGTCCAGCCAAATCCAAAGGCGACACCGGCGACGGCGGGCGCACCTTGGCCGAACCGACCGAGTTCGGGGTGGAATCGAGCCTCCTGGAAGAACCGTGGATCCTTCGTCACGAGCGACCCGACTAAGAACAGGCCCATGGCAAAGACAAAGAAACCCGACAAGCGGGTCAGCAGAAGCTGATTGTCGAACAGGACACCGCCGAGCGCACTCGCCGACAATCCGAGCCCAATGAACACCGAAGAAAACCCAAGAATGAACAGGCTGGTGCTCCGCGCGATCGGCCACAGGCGCGACCAAGTAGAGCCCTCATCGGAGTCCACCGCGGTGATATCGAGACCGGTGATGACCGACAGATAGCCGGGGACCACGGGCAGAACACATGGGGACAGAAACGAGATAACGCCCGCCCCAAACGCGAGGAGGTACGACAAGAGGTTGATGGAGTCAAGATCGATGGTGCGTTAACCCGCTATGCGGGTGCCGTTGTTCCCTGGGTCTCGTTTTCTTCGGGCCGGATCTTGTTCGTCTGCACGATCGCCCAAGACAACACCAGCAGGACCACCAGAATACCGAGCCCTTGAACCAGCGAAATCGACTCGCCAAAGAAGATCGCCGCACCTCCGATCGAAAGGACCGGCACCCCGAGTGTCATCAACGAGGACAAGGTGAGTGATACATGGCCGTGGGCCCAGTTGATGAGTAGGTGGCCCGTGGTCGGGAACGCGATCAGGCCAAAGACCGGCCACCATTGATCGCCAGCGGGAATCACAAGTTCACCCGAATCGATCAGTGTCACCGCAAGGATGATCGGAATTCCGATGAGCAACGAATGGGTTTGGAGCGTGAACGAGGCCATGGTCTCGCGAGCGATCTTCGCAAATGTGAAATAGGCCGCGAAGAGGAGCAACGCCACCACCGCGAACGCATCGCCGGTCAAATTGAGCTCCGCTCCCGTTGAACTACCAAAGACGACGGTGATCACGCCAACGAGCGAGAGCAGGGTCGCAGCGATGACCGACAGAGGCACCCGTTCGGAGAACCGCCTCATAGCAACGCCGAACAGCAACAGGGGCATCAACGAACCAATCACGGTTGCGTTGGCCACCGTCGTTTGTTTGATCGCAATGAAGAACGCCACGATTTCCAATGAAATGGCAATCGCTGTAGGTGCAGCTTTCACGGTGTCAGACCAACGAAGTGGACCCACCCGAGCCACGTGATACAGCGAATACAAACAGGCCGCGATCACGTAGCGCCAGAAGGCGACCTGAGGTCCGGTGAGCGTCGACGATCGCACGATGAGGTTGCCGATCGACCAAAAGATCACCGTCAGCGCAACAGCGAACTTTCCAATCCGATTCACGCGGCCACGCTACGGCCAAAACTGGGCGAAATACCCCACAATTCGTCAACGAGCATCCCCCGTTTGACGGGGAAAATTGACTACGTTCTCAAAGGTTCCGCGCCGGTGACGGTACGGAAAAACGGTAGCTGGTCTCTTCATTCTTGGCGGAACGGAAAGTTCGACATGCGACGCTTGGTGTTGCTGATCACGGTGTTGGTGGCCGCGGCCATCGTGGGATCACTCGGGTCCCTTGGCGCCCAGAACGGCGATGACGACCATCCGTTCGCAACGACCTGGTGTAAATCACCCGTGGTCGTGCCGCTCGCAACGGCCGATGCGGTGTCGACGACCAACGCCGAAGGCGTGACCACAGCTCGTGGTGCCAATGCCGTGCTTTCACATCGCGGGCCCGTTGTCCGAATGAGCGAAGTCGGCAGTCGGGTTCAGGTCACGTTCGACCAGACCCTCTTTCATACCCAGTGGCTCTTTGGCAGCGTCGACGTCGGCGACTCAGTTCGCGCCGACGCTTTTCTCGGGCGAGCTCGTCAACCGATCGACGCGTACTCGATCCGCGGTTCGATGGTCGTCGCACCGGAACAGCCGACGCGGGGCCTCACCGCTATTGCCGATGACGAACCGAACACCACCGGTGAGCTCGATATCTTTGTTGGCGCTACCGAGGTGCTCATCACGAACGAAGGCGGAACCGCCGTCGACCTCATCGCCGTAGCCGGTTGCCCCGCGATCGAACTCTCCACCGAGGTCATTTCCGCCCCGGTATGGGACGCTGACCTACAGCGTTTCGTCGCTGAGCACGAGGTCACGTTCCTCAACCGCCTCGCAAACCCGCGAGCCGCAGCGCTTCGAACACAGCAGCCCAATGCAGCGAGCACGGTCATTGATGATCTCGTCGTTGATATCGCCATCGCCGCCGACGGATTCCGCACCGCCGAGGTGGTTCGGTCGTCGATGTCGCGTGAGCTCGACCTCCGGCGCAGCGATACCTTCGACGGCGTCAACGACACGGGCGTCCTGGGTACTCCTCTACGTCTCGCCGATGGTGATGTCCAGCGGCTCCGGTTCTCCGTTGCCTACGAACCGAACTTCGACGATGCCAGCTGGGCCGAGGGTGTTGGAGTGCCTGCTCCCACGATCGCTATTCGAGGACTGGTCGATGATGTTCAGGTCGGTGTGTCTGCCCGTCTTCGCCCCGACGGAGCCGAGGTCGACACCTCCACCGCACCCAGCCGACTGGTCACCCCAGCTCCAGGCCTGACGGTTGAACACGAATTCGTTACCGAACCAGAGTCGACCGCCGACGGCGCCGTAACGATCGCTGAGCGAATTGTCGTGGCCAACATCGGAGACACCGCAGTCGATGAGTTGGTCGTTCGGTACCCGATTGCCGAGATGTATGGGCCGGGTACGGTCCTAACCGAGCTCACGGGAACGACGTCGCAGTCGTGCGCCGGTCTCTTCGCCGAACGTTTCAACGGCGGAACTCGCAGCGTCGCGGTCTTCGACGAGACCGGGCTTGGCGTAGGCGAACAATGCACGATCGACATACAAACGGTCCTGCTGCCAGGAATCGTCCCCACGAGCGCAGGTGCCGACTACGAAGCGCCCGTCGTCGCTACCGCTCGGTCAGGCCGGCGAGAGGTTCGCGACGCGACCGCGGTGCAGGCAACGCTCACGCAGAGCCCGCTCGTTGCCGTGTCGCTCAGTCCGACCGAAGTCACCAACCTCGAGGACGGTCGTTATCAATTCACAGGGTCGCTCACCGCAAAGAACACCGGCGATCAGAACGTTTCGAACGTCGCTGCCAGAATCGACTTCGCGACTCAACCTGACGGCGAAACGACACCGACCGACGTATCGTTCGAAACTATCGACGGTGACCAATCGTGTATCGGGGCGCGGCTTCCGCGACAGTCGACATCAGGTGGACTGCTTACGATCGGTTCTCTGCTTGCCGTCGGCGAAGAGTGCACCGTCGACTACTCCGTCATTCTTCGACCTGGCGCTGAGCTCGATGGGTGGACCATCAGCGGCGCAGCTGAAGCTCGCAGCCCCCGCGGCCTTGAAGTACAAATCAAGCCAACGGTTGATGAGCCCATTCTCGAAGAGTCACCGTCGATCGAGAGTACGGTTCGCCAGGACGAAATTCGCAACAACGCGGACGGAACTTACCTCGTCACCCTGACGACGACCATCACGAACACCGGCGATACACCGCTCACCTCGGTTGCGACGAGCGACGATGGCGCCGCCCGCTTTGGTGACACCGTACGAAGCGCCGAGCGCATCGGCGACAGCTGCTCCTCGGTGTCGTGGCGCCAGCCACTCGGCGCATTCAGCCAAGTCGGCGACGACAATAGCTGTTCGGTCACGCAGGTGTATCTCGTCGAACCAGGCGCTCAGCTCACCGATTGGGATGTTGAGTCCACGTCGTCGGCGACCTCGACATCAACGGCGATCGTCGAAGCCACATCTCGCTCTGGCGAGATCGTGTTTACCGAGGCTCCTCGGCTCGAACCGTCGATCGTGCTCGATTCCATCGAGAAGGTCGATGACCGCAACGTTCGAATGGTGTTGCGCGGAAGCCTCGAGAACACCGGAGATATCGAAGTTCGCGGCGTGCAGGCAACGCTCGATCTCGCCGAGGCGCTCGGCGGGCTTCCCTTCGTTCTCGAAACACTCGCGGTCGACGGGGCAATTGCCTCAGAGACCTACGACGGCATTTCGCAGACCGGACTCCTGAGCAGCGTCGACGAGATTGCGTCTCAGGCACGAAGCGACTGGCGCGTCGTGTTGCTGGCGCGCACCGGTGATGTGAGCGGACCGTTCACGTTTGAACTGACAACGACCGCGACATCCCCTGCGAGCGCAGTCCTCGACATCGAACCCGTGTCGGTCCAACGGACCATTCCGCTGGTTCAGATCATCGATCAGGTGCTGACGGCCACAAACAACAACGACGGTACCTACGAGATCGAACACACCGTCAGCGTTCGCAACGTCGGCGAAGTCGATGTTCCGAGCGTTTCGGTAGCCACCGACTTCTTCCCCGTCTTCGACGACCTTCTCGTGAGCGAAGTCGCACTCGACTCAACCTGCGATCAGGCCGTCCGGCCCGGCGCTGCCTGTCGCTCGACGCAACGAGCGACACTTCGTCCAGGTTCGGCCGTTGGCCCCTATGAAGTTGATGTCCAGATCGCCGGCGCCGATGCTGAACAGCTCGACGCCCTCGTCGTCGACACGCCGCAGTCGATCTATTTCGATGCACGAGCGAAGACGCCGTTGCGGTTTGTCGAACGACCATCGATCGACCTACGAAGCGAGGTTGGTGATGCGGTGAACAACGGCGATGGCACCTACAGCGTCTCCTACGGTGCGCTCATCACCAATACCGGCGACGTTCCCCTTTACCGAGTGGGAATGGCCGATCTCGTCAACGACATCTATGGCGAAACCATCGTCGACAACCAGCTGACGACCGACACCTGCTCGACCGTGAGCTTCGCCCAGCCGCTCGGTCCCGGCCAGAGCTGCACCCGAACCCAAGACGTCATCGTTCGGCCCGCATCGGCGCTCGGCCCATGGGCCGGAACCGTCGGAGTTACGGCTGACTCGCCATCGTTCGCCACGGTCTTTGAAGACGCATTGCTCAACCCGGTCACGTTCGAAGAGACCGTCGCGCTCGAAACTGCATCCACCCTGACGGCATTGACGAATAACGGCAATGGCACCTACAACGTCGCCTACGAGCTCGCCGTAGAGAACACCGGCGATGTCCCGCTTGTCGATATTGTCGTGAGCGATGTCGCCGCTGGCTACGGCGAACGCCAGCTCGAACAGACGCTGACCCTCGATAGTTGTACCGGAGTAGCGCTTTCGACACCGCTCGCGCCCGGAGCGGAGTGCAGGGTCGAACTGAATCAGTTGCTGCGGCCCGGTGCCGAGCTCGGACCGTTTGACCTGTCCGCAACCATCGATGCCATGTCCGCGTCGACGGCTTCGGCTCAGCGCACGACGACGACCAACGAACTGACACTCACCGAGGCTCCACGCCTTGAGCTCCAAAGCGGCATCGTCTCCGTTGAGAACGTCGATGACGGGGCGTTCCGTGTCGTTGCGAATGTCGAGGTCGAAAACGCAGGGGATGTCCGAGTCGACGATCTTGCGCTTTTGCTCGACCTCGACGAAGTATTCCCCGACGCCTCCTACCGCATCGGCGGCGTCATCTCGAACGACTTTGTGATCGAAGAAGCATTCGCCGCAGGCGAATCGACGAACATGTTGTCGCCCGGACAATCGATTGGCGTTAGCAATGCCGGAACCATCACGCTTATCGTCGTCGTCCAGCCCAATGGAGAAGGCGGGCCCTTCGTCGGCGAGTTGCGGGTATCGGGCACGTCGCCAGCGCAGAACGACGTATCTGCTGTTATCGCGGCACAGGTCGACCTACCATCGATCTCGGTGGCCGTTGTTGCGCAATCGGTAGACAACAACCGCGACGGCTCCTACACGGTGACCACCAGCTACGAGATCAGTAACGACGGCAGCACCGGCCTCGAGTTCGTCCGCCTTGTCGAAGACGTCGAGGAGATCTACGCAGGCACGATTGTTCGGACCGTATCGGTCGACGCGGAACGTCTCCCAACCGCTGACCTCACCGATCGTCGTCGCGGCAATGACATCCTTGAGTGGGGGGCAATGCTGGATGCGGGAACCTCGGAAGTTGTCACCACGACCGTTCTCGTCGAACCAGGCAACGTCCTCGGCCCGTTCATTCCGACCGTAACGACGAGCGCTTCCTCGCCAGCGGGCACCGGCGTCGCCGCTGTTGGGTTTGCCGACGACGAAGTTGAATTCGTTGAGCAGCCAGCACTTCGTGTGTCGCAGCGTCTTCTGAAGCGTCCGGCTTGGAACGGAAGCGGGACCTTCGACGTGAGCTTCGCGATCGATGTAGTGAACGATGGGGACGTCGAGCTTCGGAGTTTGCAAGTTCGACAGGACCTGCTCAATGCGCTCGGGCCGGCATCTCAGATCATCGTCAGAGACATCCGATCCGAGACGCTTGCGGTCAACGCCGATTTCGACGGCCTTGGACAGCTCCCTCGCAGTACCGAGCCGATCGATAGTGACGAGCTCGAAGAGATCGAGTCGCGGCCAGCTCGCGACGTCGGTGACACGAGGCTTTTGGCTGGTTGGAACACGCTCCCTGCAGGTGAGACGGGCACCATCGAACTCGACCTGACCATCACACCGGAGAACCGAGGGGTGTACAGCACGCGTGTCGTCGTTTCGGCAAATACGCCCGCCGGTACCGGGCTTGGCTCCGGTGGAGACGTCATCGAAGCCAACACCCTGACGCGGCTGAGCGTGCAAGGCGAGATCGGTGTCGCAAAGCAGACCATTGGCGAGGCCACTGTCCGACCCGACGGCGCTGTTGGGGTGACCTATGAGATCCTCGTGGAAAATGCAGGACCATTCCCGCTCTCGAACGTCGAAGTTCACGACCAGCTCAGCCAGGCCTTTGGTGTTGGCTCCACCTTTGTAACGTCGCGGGTCCGCATCGAAGCGGCATCGCCGTGCGAAGGTTTCGCAAGTTCGAGCTACGACGGCGGAACCATCGATCCCGTACTGGTCTCCGGTGTCGAATTGTTGCCGGGTGAGCGATGCCGCATCCAATACGACGCAGTGGTCATTCCCTCAAAGGCACTACCCGGTCCGTTCCGGAGCTCCGCATTTGCCATTGCCTCCGACCCCTTCTCGGGAACGGTGATCGACGACTCGACCGACGGCACCAACACCGACCCTGACGGCAATCAGGAGCCCGGCGACAACGACATTGCGACCTCGGTTCGTGTTGAGGTGCCATTGCCCTCGGTCACCATGACGGCTGAGCCGCTCGACAGCGGAACGCTCGACAACGATGAGTGGTTCGACTTTGGCTACCGGATCACCCTCGAGAACACCGGCCAGATCGACATCGACACAACCCGGCTTACCGCAGCACTCGACGACGCATGGAGCGTGCCGTACGAGGTTGTGTCGGTCACGAGCGACGACCTGATCGTTGGCCGGAACTATGACGGCGATGGCTCGACGAACCTGCTCGAACGTCGCAACCGTCTTCGAGCTGGCGCAACGGCCGAGATCGTTCTCCGAGTCCGCGCTGCGCAGCCCCGGTCTGGAGAGCTTGCCGTGCCGTTCGCCTTCGCGGCCGAATCCGTCACCGGCGACTCGGTCACCGTCGAACTCGCCGAACCCATTGCGGCGCTGTCACCAGGTGACTCGATGACATCAGGCATGTTCGGCACGATGTCAACCGAGGAGAAGCGGCTCGTGGCACTGGGTACCGCAGCCATGGTGTTGTTCGGTGGCATCTTTGTCCACCACATTCTTGGTCGAGTCCGACGCTTCCGTAAGCGCCGGGCGGCCCAACGCGCCGAGCAAGCCGCACGCGAAGACCTCTTCATCGATCTACGTACGACCGAGAGCCGCCCTCGTGTACGAGCGCATGCACCCGACATCGATCTGACAGACGGCGAACACCACTCGCCGCGGCGACGCCGCGGTCGCCGACCAGCGGAGAAGCAGTAGCTACTCGTCCTCGATAGCCATGACCTGGTCGACGCGGCGCTGATGACGGCCGCCTTCGAATTCGGTCGTAGCGAAGAGATCGACGATCTCTTCGGCAATGCTGAGTCCAACGACTCGGGCGCCCATCGACAGCACGTTCGCGTCGTTGTGCGAACGTGCCATACGGGCGGTGTACAGGCAGTTGCATAAGGCAGCGCGCACACCCTTAACCTTGTTCGCAGCCAGTTGTTCACCCTGTCCTGATCCACCGAGCACGATGCCCCAGTCGGCATCGCCGGCGACGACAGCTCGGCCAACCGCTGCGCAAAACTCGGGATAATCGACCGATTCTGTCGAATCGGTTCCGAGATCGAGGACTACATGTCCTTGCTGGGTCAACCGATGCACAAAGTGTGCTTTGAGGTCATAGCCGGCATGGTCGCTTCCGAGTGCAATGCGCATGCCCGCATTCTGTCTCACGACCTAGGCGTATGGGCCAATCGGCCCGAAGTTCGCCAGGGGTGTACACCTTTAGCAAATTTGTGCCGAAGACCTACGTATGTACTTTCTCAATCGTCTCCGCGAATCGCGCCGGAACGCTGAAGCCTCTGAGCGACGCAAACTGCGCGAACGTGGAGCCGCCGCGCTCGAGTTTGCACTCGTCGCTCCGTTCTTCTTCCTCGTGGTCTTCGGCGGCATCGAAATTGGGCTGATGTTCCGGAGCCACCTCGCGCTCGAGAACATGTCCCGTACTGCTGCCCGCGTGGCGTCTGTACAGCGCAACGCTCCAGGTGCCGACCAAGCAATCTTGGAGAACATCAACAGACAGTCTGAGATCCTCAGCGGCGACGTCAAAAAGGTGATCATCTTCGCTGCCGAGACTCTCGACGCCGATCTCAGCCCTGACTGCGAACTCGCGACCGCATCTCGTGCAAACGAATGCAACGTGTACATCGTCGACGACCGTGGCGTACAGGGCGTCCTGGACGACGGCGTGTGGGAAGCCGGACTTACCGCAGCCGAACGTGGCGCGTGGCAAAACCTTGGCATCTACATCGAATACGACTACCAGTACGCGACCGGTTTCTTCGACACCATCACCCTTTCGACCACCTCGGTCGAAGTCGTCGAGCTCGATCTCTAGGAGAATGAACATGTTCCACGTTCGATCCACCCTCTCCAAGACACGGGCACGCTGGCGCAACCAGCGTGGTGCCGTGATCGTCGAGACTGCACTCGCAATCCCAATCTTGCTCATGGTCATCATGGGATCTATCGAATTCGGCTTCGGCTGGGAAGCAAAGTCGGCGACCGCGTCCGGCGTTCGAACAGGCGTGCTTCGCGCAGCGTCTATCGGCGATCAGCCAGAGACCGATATGCGCATTCTCCAATCGATCATCGGGGAAATCGGTACCGAGAATGTAGATCGCATCGAATACGTGATGGTCTTTAACGCAACGGGTCACACCGACAAACAGGCCGCTATCGACGGCTGCGCAGCTGGTGCGGGCACCACACAATGTGCGCTGTACTCGACCAGCGTCTTGCAAGCCGTTTCGGCAACCGCCGATCCAGCGGCATATCAGGCAGCGAACTTTGATCTTGGCGGCAACGTCACTCGTGACGGCGCTGGCGAAATC
>CALBVK010000344.1 GCA_937969345.1 uncultured Acidimicrobiales bacterium | reverse complement strand
AGCTCCCTATCCGGAGCGGTGTGCGTGATGGCATCGATCGAGCCATCGACCACCTCGGTGAGCGGCGTGCCGGCTCGAAGGCCACCGAGCCAGTCATCGAGCCACTCGTCGGGGTCGATACCGAACGCTGCGCTCGTGTCGGCGAGGACGAGGCGGTCGAACAGGCCGTGTTCCTCTCCTGCGGCATGCAGCGCAAACATTGCGCCGAGCGACAACCCAACAACATGAGCCTTGTCGATCTTCGCAACCTCGAAGAACTCGACCAACCGTGTAGTCACTGATGCAGCCAATGGCGCCATGACGGGATCAGATCCGCAATATCCCGGCGCATTCCACGCCACACAACGTCGCCCCGGAGCGAGCTCTGCAATCACCGGGGCCCAGTAGACACTCGTGCCGACGATCGGATGAAGAAACACGATGGTCTCCTCTCCCTGCCCCGCTTCATGCCACGAGTGGCCGTCGCGGTGAAACGCCAGCAGCTCTCGCTGATTATTCTCCACGGGCGTCCTCCAGCGTCTCTAGGTGCGCAACCATGCGCACGCACAGAGACGCGACGTCGTCGATGTCATCGGTGTGCTGACTCGGCTTCATACAAAACGTCGTGTACCCATCATCGAACTGCGTGCGGAGGTCCGCCATTGCATCGTCGAGGTCGGCAACATCATCGGGGCCGGTAAAGGTTGCCCGAGTCCCACCGATCATTTCGAGTTCGGCCATGTCACGGCCCGCAGCTGTCATGCCTGCGCTGAGCTTGTCGAGGTCTTCAGCTGTCGGCGTGCCAAACGGGTGGAAGCCATCGGCATAAGTGACGATGCGCCGCAGCAGCGCATCGTGCATCGACTGGCCGCCCAGCCACATTGTTGGCTTGCCATTGCGGTACGGCTTGGGCTCGGAATACACGTCGGTGAAGTCGAAGTACGTGCCGTGATAGCTCGCAGGCGACGGCTCCCAAAGCAACATCATTGCCTCGAGCACCTCATCGAGGATCTTGCCGCGTTCGCCGAACGGAACACCGAGCGCGTCGTACTCGTCCTTGTGCCACGAAACCGTCGGCTGAAAGACAAGACGCCCACGAGACAACTGATCGATCGTGGCCAGTTGCTTGGCGAGCATGACCGGGTGATGCAACGGCGCAATGATCGCTCCGAGCACCAGCCGAACACGACTCGTGGCCGCAGCGATCGCCGATGCCATCACGATCGAGCTCGGCCAGAGCATGTTGGGGTCCTGATTCCCTGGCGCCGCATATTCGCGCGGGTTGTCGGGCAAGCCGAACTCGTTGGCCGACGGACCAAGAGCAGCGTGTTCGCTCAGCATGATCGCGTCGAAACCAGCGTGTTCGGCGGTCACCGCTAGGTCGACGATCGCCCGCAGATCGTCTCGCGGCACCAACGTCTCGAGCTCGGTCAGAATCATGAGTGCCTTCGCCTTAGCCACAACGCCCCACGACTGCCCGACCAATTGCCATAGCGCTATCCGATCACGAATGGGTCACGGGTTGCTCCCTCGAGCTCGACCCACACGGTCTTGGTCTGCAGGAATGCATCCATTGCCTCGAGGCCGTTGTCCTTGCCGTAGCCGCTTTGCTTGAAACCGCCAAACGGGGCCATGTAGCTGACATTGCGGTACGTGTTGATCCACACGGTTCCGACGTTCAGCTTCTTCGCCATGCGATGGCCGCGTCGAATATCGTTCGTCCACACGCCCGCCGCAAGTCCGTAGTCGCTGTCGTTTGCGAGTCCGACGACCTCGTCCTCATCGGTGAACGTCATGATCGCAAGTACGGGCCCAAAGACCTCTTCGCGAACGATCGAGCAGGTGTTGTCCACATCGGTGATGATCGTGGGCCGCACAAAGCGACCGCCGAGCTCGGGGTCGACCACACCACCAGCGGCGATGGTGCCGCCTTCGGCTTCTGCCGCCTGGATCATCGACATAATGCGATCGCGTTGATCATCGGATGCTGCTGGACCCATTTCGGTAGCGACGCTGCTCGGGTCGCCCATGACGATCTCGCCAGCGCGACGCACCAGTCGATCGATGACCTCATCGGCGATGTCCTGATGGATATAGGCACGAGACCCGGCGACACACGTCTGACCGCTCGCAGCAAAGATCCCGGCGAGCAGACCATTCGTGGCGGCTTCGATGTCGGCATCGGCGAACAAGATCTGCGGCGACTTGCCGCCGAGCTCCAGTACCGCCGGCGTGAGGTTTTCCGCTGCGGCACGAGCAACATGCTTCGCTGTTGGGCCGCCGCCGGTGAAGGTCAGCTTGTCGATGCCGGGGTGGGAGCTGATTGCGGCGCCAACTCCGGCTCCGCCGGTGACGACGTTGATCACACCAGGTGGGAAGCCGACTTCGGCTGCCCGTTCGGCGAGCATCAGCGCGGTGACCGGAGTGATGTCGGAGGGCTTCACCACAACGGTGCAGCCAGCGGCGAGCAATGGTCCGAGCTTCCAGGTGAGCAGCGAGAGCGGCGAGTTCCACGGGATGATCGCACCGACCACACCCTTGGGCACGCGTTCGGTATAGACGAGGAAGTTTGGCGCTGGCGACGGGATCTGATCTCCCGTGATCTTGTCGGCCATGCCAGCGAAGTAGTCGAGATAGCTTTCGAGGCTCTTGGCCTGTGCCGTCGTTTCGCGAATGATCTTTCCGTTGTCGCGTGTCTCGGCCTGCGCTAACGAGTCCGCGTCTCGGCTCAACGCCTCGCCAAGTGCCCGCATCAAACGAGCACGTTCTCGTGCCGGCATCGTGGCCCATGGGCCGTCTTCGAAGGCGAGTCGCGCTGCGTTAACCGCAACATCGACGGCATCGGGGTCGTCGGCGACCTCGGCCCACGCAACACCGGAGAACGGGTTGACCGTGTCCATACGTTCACCGCTGGCCGGGGCAAGAAACGCACCGTCGATCCAGTTATCGAATACTTCCTTGGTAGCCACGGCTCACTCGTCCTCTGCGGAGCCCGAGTCTCCATCGGAGATCGAGATCGCCTGGGTCGGGCAGGCACCGATCACCTTTTGTGCCCGGTCCATGGGCAGCAAACCGGTACCGATCACGCCAGCGACGACCGTGTCGTCATCGACGAGGAACGTCTCTTCCTCCAGCATTTCGCACTGGCCGGCGCCGATGCAGACGTCTTGATTGACGACCATCTTCACGAGTTCGACTTCTTGATCACTCATTAGCTTGCGTTCTCCAGACACTGTTCCAAGATTTGCATTCCCTCTTCGATATCGGCCTCGGTTGCGACCAACGGAACCAGGACTCGAATGACGTTTCCGTCAACACCCGCACCCATCAAGATCAGGCCCTTGTCGAATGCTTCAGCGACAACCGCCGCTGCAGCTGCGCCATTCGGCACGCCGTCGGCATCCACGAGTTCGATGCCCAGCATTGGGCCAAGACCACGGACCTCGCCGATCAGGTTCGAGTTTTCGGCCAACGAGTCGAGTCGGCTTCGCATACGAGCACCGAGCGCCTTGGCCGAGTCCTGGAAGTTCGGATCGAGGACCTGGGTGATCGCGACCTTCGCCGCGGCACACGACAGTGGGTTACCGCCGTACGTGCCACCGATACCGCCCTTGTGGACGCTATCCATCACGTCGGCGCGACCGCTGACGCCCGAGATTGGCATACCACCACCCATCGACTTCGCCCACGTCATCAGGTCTGGCGAGACCCCGTAGTGCTCGGCGGCCGACGGCGTTCCGGTTCGGCCCATGCCTGCTTGAACCTCATCAGCGATGATCAAGATGCCGTGCTCGGCTGCGATCTCTTGAAGGCGCATTGGGTAGTCGTCTGGCATGGGCATAAAGCCGCCCTCACCCTGGACCGGTTCGTAGATGATGGCTGCGACCTCGCTTGGGTCGACCTGGTTCTTGAACATCCGGTGCAGATCGTCGATGGCGTCATCGGAGGTGACCCCACGGAACGGGTATGGCCCAGTCGCCCGGTGAATCGCCGGAGCAAATGGCCCCATTCCCTGCTTGTAGACCATCTTGGCCGTGAGCGTCATCGTGAGCAGCGTTCGGCCGTGGAACGCATTGTCGAGACAAATGATGCCGTCGCGCTTGGTGAAGTACCGGGCGATCTTTACCGCGTTCTCGACAGCTTCCGCGCCAGAGTTTGCGAGGAACGCCTTCTTCTCGAAGTCGCCGGGATGACATTCGCACAACAGACGACAGACATCGATGTACGGCTCATAGCTATGCAGCGAGAAGCACTGGTGCAGATAACTATCGAGCTGTTCTTTGATCGCGGCGACGACCTCGGGGTTTCCGTGGCCGTGGTTGGCTACGCCAATACCGCCAACGAAATCGAGAAACTCGCGTCCATCGACGTCCCAGATCCGAGCACCTTCAGCCCGCTCAACAAAGAATGGTCGTCCGATAACGGGAGCGGCGACCCATCGGTCTCGCTCGACGGCGAGACGGTCGGTGTTTGGCGTTGCAGTCATTAGCTTCGGGCCTCCACAGCCATGTCGACGGAGAGCACTCCGTGGACGAAATTGGATGGTGCTCGCACAGGCTCGCCAGTGCGGGTTAGGTGGATATTTCGTTTTGCCATTTCTTCGAGCAAGATCTGGATCTCGAGGCGAGCGAGGAACGCTCCCAAGCACAGATGCGGGCCGCCTCCCCCGAACGAGAAGTGCGGGTTGTCGACACGCCCCACGTCAAAGGTGAACGGGTCGTCGAATACTGTCTCGTCGCGGTTCGCCGATGCGTACCAGATGACGACCTTCTCCCCCACCTCCAACTGAGTGCCGCCCAGCTCCACCCGTTCGGTCGTCGTGCGTCGCATGTGCAACACCGGTGTCGACCAGCGCAGGACCTCTTCGACCGCAGAGTCGATCATTGCGGGATCGTCGAGCACTCGTTGCCATTGGTCTGGGTGGTCGGCGAGCGCCATCGCACCGTGGGCGAGCGCCGTTCGCGTTGTTTCGTTGCCAGCAAAGATCAGCAGGTGGAAGAGATTGCGATATTCGCTTCCGCTGAGGCGATCACCGTCTTCGGCCTCTGCCTGCACCAGTGAGGTGACCAGGTCATCCTGGGGATTCTGACGGCGCAGATCGCCGATCTTCTCGCCGTACTCAAAGAGCGCATGGCTCGCCGGGCTGTTGAATGGCAACAGTCGCAGGTCGGTGGTGTTGCCGAACGCATCGGCGGGAATCGACTGTGTTTCTCCCGTTCCCTCGACCAGAAAGTTGGACAGTTCGACGAGGTATCCAGCGTCTTCCACCGGAACACCAAGCATGGTCAAGATGACCCGAATCGGCAGCGGCGCAGCCACTTCTTCGACCCAGTCGCCCTCGCCTTTTGCGATGAACGCCTCGAGCAGGTCGACGGTGATGTCGCGGACCGTGTCCTCCCACAGGCGAATGTTCTTCGGCGTAAACGCCCGCGCAACGAGACGGCGAAGGCGCGTGTGGTCGGGGGCGTCGGTGTCGATCAACGAACGGCGCGCCTCGATGGCATCAGCCTCGAGATCCCATAGGTTCGTCATCCCAACCGCCGACGAGAACACCGTGCCATTCTTCGACACGGTCTTGACATCGGCGTGTCGAGAAACGACCCAGAATCCGCCGTCGTGGTAGTCGTGCCACATCAGCCCGTCGGTGTTGCGAATCTCGGCAAACCGCTCGTGCGGGATTCCGTCGAGGTAGAGCGACGGCTCGGTGATGTTCGGGGCGGTGGGTGCGGTGATCGTCATGACGGTCCTATGCGTGTTCTATGAAGCGCGCGCGCTCCCAGTCGTTTACGTCGTCGGGGTCCGGGTTGTTCTCTGCTGCGAGTGGAAGTTCGGCGTTCGCTATCGATACGTAACTCCGGCTGAAGATGTCACCGAGTCGGGTTGCGAGTTCGCTTCCCTCGAATGCTGCGATCGCTCCGGCCAGGTCGGTCGGCAGGGCGGTGTGATCGCCCGGGTTCCCGTACATGTCGCCTTCACAGAGCATGCCAGGGTCGAGGTTGCGCTCGATCCCGTCGCTTCCGGCCGCAAGGATTGCGGCAATGATGAGGTACGGGTTGGCGTCAGCTCCTGCGGAACGGAACTCGACCCGGTTCGCACCGGAGCCGCTCTCGGCGATACACCGGGCGAGGACGGTGCGGTTGTCGAGACCCCAGCACACGTGGGTCGGCGCAAAGGTGTACGGACGGATGCGCTTTGGGCCATTCGAGGTTGGCGCACCGAGCAACGTCATTGCTTCGGCGTGTTCGAGCAAGCCGCCCATCCATGACCGCATCAGATCGTTTGGCTCACCGTCGCTGCAGTCGGCGAAGGCGTTCTTGCCATCGGCGGTCAGGCTCGTGTGCACGTGCATTCCAGATCCGGACTGCTCGGCCCACGGCTTTGGCATGAAGGTTGCCTTGTAGCCGTGTTGCATCGCGACCTGCTTGACGATCGACTTGAACAACACCGTGTTGTCGGCTGCGGTCATTGCATCGGCCGGGCCAGCATTGATCTCGAATTGCCCGGCCCCGTACTCGGCGTTTGACCCTTCGACCTCGATGCCCGCGCCGAGCAGCGCAGCGCGCATGTCGGCGAGCACTACCTCGAACTCCATGCCGTCGGTAAGCGAGCTGTATTGGATGTGTTCCTGCACCGGCGTCCAATCCGGGTTACACAAGAAGAACTCGAGTTCGGTTGCGACGACTGGCTCGAGTCCCGCAGCGCGGCATCGCTCGATTTGGGCGGCGAGCACGGAACGGGGAGCCAGCGGATGCGGGTCGCCGTGTTCGTTGACCGCATCGGCAAAGACGAGGCCATAACCGGGCCGGTGGCTGAAGATGCGCCCGGTCGTGTTGTCCGGAATGAGGTGGGCGTCGAGGTATCCCGTGTCCATGTTCACGAACTCGTTGTCCGGCAAGTCGTTCTGCATGTCGAAAACAAACATGGCGTCAGCGATGTTCGCTCCGCTCACATGTCCGCTATCGACAAATCGTTGTGCGGGGATTCGCTTGCCTCGAAGGTGTCCTTGGGTGTCGGGAACGGCGAGTTCGACGGTGTGCACATCGTTCGCAGCGACCGCTGCTCGGAAGTCGTCGATAGAACCCGAAATCGATCCGGCATGTTCGGTCATGGTGTCCCCTTAAGTGGTGCTGAGTTGACTGGTACTTGAGTGTTGCTTATCACGATGATGTCCCCGAAATGTCGAGCACGATACGGCCTCGGACATCACCGGAGCGCAGGCGGTCGTGGGCGACCTGTGCCTGGTCGAGAGCGAGAACCTCAACGGCTTGCACGAGCGATGGTTCTTTGCGGGCGAGGTCGAGCAGTTCGTCGAGCTGACCACGACTTCCCCACACGCTGTTGACGAAACGTGCTTCGAGTGGAACCGCACCGAAGCCAAACGGGATCGTCCCGCCGGCGAGCCCGACTACCGAGACCGTGCCCAGTTTGTTGATGTGGTCTGCCGCCGCCCGCAGGGTCGGCTCGGCTCCGATGAAGTCGATGATCAAATCGAATTTGTCGAGCCCATCGAGTGATCCAACCCCCTCGTGTGCGCCGATCTCGACCGCAGTGGCTTGCTTGGTCTCAGAGAGATCGAGTGCCGTGATGTGCGCGTCGGTGAGTAGCCGCAGATACCGAATGGCGTACTGGCCAAGTCCACCAGCACCAATAACCAACGCTCGAGCCTCCGGGCCCCGTTCGCGCAGGCGGTCTATGCCTTGGAGGACCGACCGATATGCGGTCAGCCCGCCGCAGGCCAAAGGCGCCGAATCGTACGGGTCGAGCCCGTCGAGCGGTGCGAGATACTCGACTGCGGGGACTCGCATCTGTTCGGCGTATCCGCCATCGGTGAAGAGACCGGCTTCGGTGGAGTTCGAACAGATCATTTCGAGACCTTGTGAGCATTCCGAGCAGTTGCGGCATCCCCACGGGGCGTAGAGCATCACCGGTCCGAGTTCTCGATGAACACCGGTCACTTCGTGGCCGAGGATGATCGGCGGCTCCTTGCCGAAGTCTCCGTCGACTACGTGAATATCGGAGTGGCACACTCCGCACGCCGTAACGTCGAGGATGAGTCCATAACCAGCTTCGGGTTGTGGGTGATCGTCGACGACCTCGAGCGGGGCGTTGGACGCATTGAGAAGTACGGCGCGCATATCAATAACTCTTCGGTAGGTTGAGGCACTTTTGGCCAACGAAGGCCAGGATCAGGTTGTTGTTAATCGGTGCCACTTGGTAGAGCCGCGTCTCGCGCAGCTTGCGTTCGATGTCGTATTCGGTGGCGAACCCGAAGCCGCCATGGGTGTCCATCGCAGCATTACCTGCCGCCCAGGACGCTTCGCTTGCGAGGAGCTTTGCCATATTGGCCTCCACGCCGTGAGCCTCACCCATGTCGTAGAGGTCGGCTGCCTTCCAGCGCATGAGATCGGCGGCCTCGATCTGGATGTGCGCCTTCGCGAGCGGAAATTGCACGCCCTGGTTCTGTCCGATTGGACGATCAAAGACGACTCGATCGCGGGCGTATTCCGATGCACGTTCGATAAAGAACCGTCCATCACCAATGCACTCCGACGCAATAAGAATCCGTTCGGCGTTCATACCGCCGAGGATGTGGCGAAAGCCCTGTCCTTCGGTTCCAATGAGTGAGTCGGCCGGGATCTCCACGTTGTCGAAGAACACTTCGGTGGTGCTGTGGTTCATCATCGTGTCGATCGGGTTGATGGTGAGCCCGTCGACGAGCGACCCATCGTCCTTACGCATTTCGATCAGGAAGACCGACAAGCCATCGAGTCGGTTCTCGACCTGATCGATTGGCGTAGTGCGTGCAAGGAGCACCATGAGATCGGAGTACTCGGCTCGGCTCGTCCAGATCTTTTGACCGCTCACCCGGTACACGTCGCCGTCGCGTTCGGCCCGAGTGCGAATGGCCGTCGTGTTGGAACCTGCGGTGGGCTCGGTGACACCAAAGGCCTGTAGACGCTTTCGTCCGTCAGCAACCATTGGCAGGTAGTGCTGCTTTTGTTCCTCGCTACCGTGGCGCAACACGGTGCCCATGACATACATCTGAGCGTGACAGGCGCTTGGATTGCCACCGCTCGCCGAGATTTCTTCGAGGATCACCGAAGCACCGCCCAAGCTCAAACCGCCGCCGCCGTAGGCTTCGGGGATCAAAGCGCCAAGCCATCCCTGAGTGGTCAATTCTTGGACAAATTCCTCGGGATACGTCGATGGCTCCAGGCCACGCCAGTACTCATTTCCGTACTTGTCACATAAGCGTCGGACCTCAGCACGGATCACATCGTGCTGTTCGTCGCTTCGGTCGATCATTCAGAGTCCTTCCAAAACCCGAGTCGTTCTAGAGCGTTCGCTGCGGCCACGCCCGCTTCGTGCAGATGTGTCTCCATCGCCCGACGGGCGGCGTCGGCGTCTTTGGCCGAGATCGCGTTGACGATCTCCTGATGGTCAGCGACCGCCTCGTCCTTCCAGCCCGGGGTGCGTTCGAAGAATCCGGCCGGTATCGAGCGCTCGAGATGGCGCAGCAACCAGCGTGTCCGCCTCGGCGCGCAGCTGTTGATCAGCTGGTGGAACTCGTGATTGAGCTTTGATCCATCCTCGTCACTCGCTTCTTGAAACAAGAGATGGATGGCACGAAGCTCTTCGCGCTGTTCGTCCTCGAGCAGCTCGGCCGCCATCGCTGCGACTCGTCCGGCAATCAATCCAAAGAGCTCGTAGTGATCGATGACGTCTTCACGGGTGATGCGAGCAACAAAGGCGCCACGGCGCGGCGTAATGTCGAGAAGACCTTCTTGGCCGAGCACGACCAATGCCTCTCGAATCGGTGAGCGGCTGACGTCGAGGTCAAGAGCGATCTGTTCTTGGTCGATCTTGGAACCCGGTTTAAGTTCGCCGCCAAGGATCTGTCCCCGAACATGGGCAACGATCTCCTCGGCAAGCCCGCCACGTGTAATTCGAGTCATGTGATCGCCGCCGAACCGAGATACGCCGCCTGGACCTGTGGATTTGCTTGCACCTCGGCGGGGGTTCCCTGTGCGATGACCTTTCCTTGGTCAAAGACGTAGATGCGGTCAGAAATGCCGGTGATGAAGCCAAGGTCGTGGTCGATCACGATCACACCAGCGCCAACGGTTGCTGCCATGTGGCGTACTTGTTCGATCATCGTGATCGACTCGCTATCGCTCATTCCGCTCGTGGGCTCGTCGAGCAACATAAATGAAGGTGCCATGGCAGCAGCGCGAGCAAGCTCGAGCCGACGAGAGTTGCCGTAATCGAGCTCGCGAGCTCGGCGGTCGCGATGTTCCCACAAGCCCGCTTCGGCCATTAGTGCATCGACGTCTCGTACAGCTCGGTCGCTTCGATGCTCGCGAGCAACCAGCGCTGCGGTCTCGATGTTCTCGCGCACCGTGAGTGCCCCGAACAGCCGTAGGTTCTGGAATGTACGGACCAGGCCGCTGCGAGAAAGTTGATAGGACGCTTTGCCGCTCAAGGGTTCGCCATCGATGGAGAACTGTCCGTCGGTCGGCTCGACCATGCCGGTGATCACGTTGACGAATGTCGTCTTGCCAGCACCGTTCGGTCCAATGATGCCGACGATCTCGCCGCTCTCGGCGGTGATACCAGCGTTGGTCAGCGCCTGGAAACCGCCGAACGAAACGCTGATGTCCGACGCAGTGAAGGTGGCATCGGGGATTGTTTCGAGTTCGCTCAGGCGGTCGGGCTTCGTTTCGCTCCCCCGGCCGATCTTGCGATAGAGCCATTGGTCGAATTCCCAGTCTTCGAGAATTCCGGTCGGGCGCCAGATCATGAAGGCGACCATGGCGACGCCGAGCACGACGCTGTTCAGGTTCTCACGGAAGATCCAGTCGAGCGGGGGCTCGTCGAGGCCGATACCAAAGACCTCGAAGCCATTCTGTCCAAGACGTCGGGCCAGCTCGCGTGCGCCGGTCATAACGGCGACGCCGAGCACAGCGCCGGTGACGCTATTGCGACCGCCGACGATGAGCATGACCAACGTGAGCATCGCGTAGTCGAAGAAGAATCGATCGGGCAGGATCGAGCCGATCTGCCAGACGCGAAGCGATGACCCAATGGCCACGATCGCGACCGATAACAACAGCGCAACCATTTGTTGCACGAGTGGGTTGACCCCCATTGCGCGGGCGGCGAGGTTGTCCTCTCGTGCAGCGATAGCGAGTCGCCCACTTCGGGATTGGCCGTAGAGCCGAGCGACGATGAGCGAGCCGAATAGGACAACCAGGATCGGCCATCGACCCGAAAGCGACTCGCCGATACCAAAGGAGACACCGCCGCGGTTACCGCCGGTCAGTTCGGGCCAGCTCTTGGCGACCTCGTGGGTGACGAAGAGCAGAGCGAGCGTGATGACGGTCGCCGCAACCGACCCGGACTGGGCTCCCGAACGTGCCAATCCAATACCGACGATGACGGCGAACACGAGCGTGACCGCCACGGCGATGATGATGGCGAGCAATGGGCTCACCTGAGTTTCGGTGAGGCCGAACGGGGCGGTCGGGATACGTTTCAGCTTCTCCTCGGGAGAGATGGCATAGACGGCAAATACATAACCGGCAATCGCGCCAAAGCCAATATGTCCAAAGGACAAGATTCCGGTGTTTCCGATGTAGATCTGGATGCCGATGACGATGATCGCGTCGACCAGCATCGTCGTGACAAGACGTTCAGCCGAACCGTTGCCGAGAATGGTCTGGTAGATCAGTCCGCCGCCAAAGAGCACGACAAAGAGGAAGATTGAGCCAAGAAAGGGAAACGCAATATCGCGTTTCGAGTTCGGAAACATCAGACGCGCTCCACTTGTGGAACGGACAGCAGCCCGCCCGGACGGAAGATGAACAGCAGGGCGATCATGACGAACACGAATCCGGTCGTGAGGTTTTGGATGCCGACCGGCAGCCACGAACGCAGCAGCACTTCGGCTAACCCCAGAACGAGGCCCCCGAGCACCGCTCCTCGCAAACTCCCAAGCCCGCCGATGAGAGCGGCCAGGACACCCTGGAGCATCGGGGGAATGCCCGCTGTTGGCGTCATTTGCCCCTCGCGCATGATCCAGAACACCCCGGCGATGCCGGCCAGGAAGCCCGACAGTGCGAATGCTCCGCGGATGACCGAGTCGGACTTCACGCCCATCAGGCGGGCGGTGTCGAAGTCTGAGGCGGCGGCACGCAAGGCCAAGCCGAACATCGTGCGCTGCAGAAGCCAGGTGGTGCCGGCGAGCACCACAATGGTCACGCCGATGACGACGAGGTCGAACACCTCGACGTTGAGCGAGCCCGCAGACACGGTCTTTGCGAACCATCCCGGTCGGGGATACGGCTTGACGGCTGCCCCCACGTAGAGCAAGAAGCCAGCAGCGACGATGAAGTGCACACCGAACGACGTCAGCAAAAGGGTGAAGTCCTTAGCCCCTCGCACTCGACTAAACGCAATGCGCTCAATGAGCAGCGAGGTGAGCACTGCGGACACGATGATGAGTGGCACGACCGTCCACCACGACCAGTTGTTTTGGAAGGCCCAGTAGGTGAGGTAGCCGGGGATGGTGATGAGCTCGCCGTGTGCGAAGTTCAGCAAGTGCATGATGCCGAACACGACGGCGACGCCCAGGGCGAGCAGCGCGTAGATGCTGCCGCGACCCAAGCCATCGATCAGGTTTTGGAGAAGTTCGGTCATTTCAGCCCCCTACGAAGGTGTCGAACAGGTCGGATCGTTCGAGAAGCTCTGAGCCGGTTCCGGTAGCGACCACTTCGCCGCTGCGAAGCACGTATGCGCGGTCGGCAGCGTTGAGCATCCGGGTGGCGTTTTGTTCAACGACCAGGATCGTGCGGCCCTGGCTGCGGAGTGTGTCGATCAGTTCAAAGACGAGATCGACGAGAATCGGTGCGAGTCCGAGCGAAGGCTCGTCCATCATGATGAGCTTCGGCTTGGACATCAGCGCCCGAGCGATTGCGAGCTGCTGGGCTTCGCCACCGGACATATATCCAGCCGCCGTCTCCCATTTGTCTCGCAGCACCGGGAAGAGATCGGCCATCTCTTCGAGGAGCTCGCCACGTTCGGCTGCCTTGGTGGTGATGCCACCGATCTTGAGGTTTTCTTCGACGGTCATGTCGGCGAATATCCGCCGATGCTCTGGCACGAGCGCCAACCCGGCCCGAAGTATCTTCTCCGGAGCCGTCGACGTGATGTCCTTGCCGTCGAACGTGATGGTGCCGGTGTCGATCGGCAGGAGTCCTGCGATCGATCCAAGCAATGTTGTTTTCCCCGCCCCGTTGGGGCCGATGAGGCCAACGACCTCACCTTCCCCAACGGTCAGGCTTGCATCTCGAAGTGCCGAAATCGCACCGTATTTAGTTGTGAGTCCCGATACTTCGAGCATTGGAGGGAACTAGCCGATCGTG
>CALBVK010000343.1 GCA_937969345.1 uncultured Acidimicrobiales bacterium | reverse complement strand
CGGGGCATCAACGGCAGCTGCGACCGGCGCACTCCTCGGCGAAGAGCACGCTCCCGAAGCACAAACCAACGGCGGCCCCGGCAACCACATCGTCGACGCAGCGATCGAGCTCGCCAACCGCTAGAGACCTGGTCCCGCCGTGGGGCCTGTCCCCGTTTAGGTGACGGCGATGAGCGCTATTGGGATCGTGAGGAGCGCGACGAGTGTTGTGCCGAGCACCGTCTTGGTGACCCGCTCGGGTTCGAGGTTGAATTCGAGCGCTACGACCGCCGTGAACACCGCTGGTGGCATGCAGCTTTGAATCACCAGGACACCGAGGTCGTCGCCTTCGAGTCCGAGCAACCAGCCAAAGAGTGCAGCGGCCAGGGGCACAACCATGAGCTTCGTGCCGACGACTATTCCCGAATCCGCGCTGATCTCGGGGCGGATATCACCAGCGAGCTGAAGACCGAGCGTGATCAGCATTACCGGGATCAGCGCACCGCCCGCGATCGAAATCGACCGGTCGAGCACGACCGGAAAGTCCCAGCCGACCGCGTTCAGACCCATGGCCACGATCGCCGCGATCGTCATCGGTGTCAGCAGCGACCGCTTCATCGCTGATGCGAACCCGGCGGTCTGGGCCGACGCAAGAGCCACGCCGAGAAAGATACCGGTGGTGTTGACGACGATCATCAACACCGCCGCAGCCGGGATTGCCTCCTCACCGAACGCAAAAGCACAGATCGCCAGCCCGGCGTTGCCAACGTTGCCGTACGAGCCGGTCATCACCGCTGCCTTGGTGCGCGACGCCGGCACGTTCATACCCTTCGCGAGCGCGTACGCAAGAACCGCTCCAACTGCCATTGCGCCGAGACCGCCAATCGTGAGCTTGACGACGGTCGACGAGTCGAGCTCTGCGTCGGCGAAAACATCGAGCACGAAGATCGGCCCGAGCACCCAGAACGCCAGCCGTGACAGGGTTGCGACGTCGAAGTCCATTCGGGTTCCCGCAAACCAGCCGAGGCCGACGATGACGACCACCGGCCCCATCACGTTGATGAGCAGCTCGACGACGTCCATTAGTGCTGGCCCCGTCGAACGGTCGAGGTCATCCGGGCCAGTCGTTGGTGTCTTCGGTCATTGCAAGGTGTGTTCCACCCGAAACCCACGGGTTCGCTCGAGCGACCTTCTCGTCAATCTCGGTTCCGAGGCCAGGTCCGGTGAACGGGATGACGAAGCCGGCGTCCCATTGCACCGGGTTCGTGAGCAGGTCGGCGTGGAAGCCGCCCCACTCCTGGATGCCTTCGAGCACGAGGAAGTTCGGGATAGTGGCAGCCACACACATGTTGGCCACACCGCCGAGCGGACCGTTGTAGAGATGCGGCGCAACCTGGGCGCCGTACGCCTCGGCGATCGCGGCGATCTTCTTACCTGCGGTGAGACCACCAGCACGTCCCAAGTTCGGCTGCAAGATGCCGACACCGGCTTCGAGCAGGCGGCGGAACTCATGAATGCTCGTCAGCCGCTCCCCCGCGGCAATCGGCACGTTGCAGTGACGGGCGACCTCGGCCATTGCCTCGGGGATGTCGGGCGGGCAAGGCTCTTCGAACCACAACGGCAGCGCGGGTTCGAGCAGCTTGCCGAGCCGAATCGCCCCCGAAACGGTGAACTGGCCGTGGGTCCCAAAGAGCAGATCGGCACGATTGCCGACGGCCTCACGAATCTGGTTGACGAACGCCTCGGAGCGGGTGAGCTCGTTCATCGTGGGCTGCCGGGGTCCGACAGCGCGGTACGGACCGGCGGGGTCGAACTTGATGGCGGTATGCCCGCGCTCGACGTACTCCACTGCCGTCTCGGCGGCGAGCGTGGGGTTTACATACACCTCTTCGGTGTCGTCGTCCTTGCCCGGATACAGGTAGGTGTAGGCGCGGACGCGTTCGCGAACGACCCCGCCGAGTAGGTCGGTGACGTTGCGGTTGGTTTCCTTACCGACGATGTCCCAGGACGCCATGTCGAACCCGGAAATGATGCCGCCGATCGTGACGTCGGGTCGGCCGGTGAAGGCCAACGAGTACAGCAGCCGGGTGCGCTCCTCGATCCGAAACGGGTCGGTACCTTTCACCGAGCGTTCGAAGACGTCGGCCACGACGGCTTCGACGGTCGCTGCGTCGAACGGCGGCGAGTAGATCTCGCCCCACCCCACCGCTCCAGTGTCGGTAATGAGCTTGACGAAGACGAAGAACTTGCCGCCATAGCCAGGAGGCTGGTTCTTCACGACAAAGGTTTCGACGTCGGTGAACTTCATGGAGCGTTATCCCATCATGACGACGTTGCGGATCGTGCCGCCGTCGGCAACGTCGTCGATTGCCGAGTTGATGTCGTCGAGCTGATAGGTGCCGCTGACCAACTCGTCGAGCTTGAGCTTGCCTTCCTTGTACCACTCGATCAGCTGCGGGATGTCCCGCCGGATCTGACTGGTGCCCATCTTCGAGCCCACAATCCGGTGCCCGACAGCAGCAATGATGACCGGGTCGATCTCGATCTCGTTGCCGCTCGCCGGCATGCCCACGATCACGAGCTCGCCGCCCGGCTCGATGTACCGCAGCGCTGAGCTGATCGCCGGAGCGGAGCCGACGGTAACCAACGCGTGACTGACGCCCTTGCGACCACCGGTTGCTTCCTTGATGACCTCACGTGCGGTGTCTGGGGTTGCGACGTGTGTTGCCCCAAACTGCTTCGCGATCTCGAGCTTCTCGTCGGCGAGATCGATGGCGATGACGACGGGGGCGCCAACGATGGCCGCTCCTTGGATTGCGTTCAGGCCAACGCCGCCGGCGCCGACGACGACAACCGTGCTCGTATCGTCGATCGTCGAGGTGTTGGTGACGGCGCCGACACCGGTGATCACGCCACAGGCGAGCAACGATGCGACCTTCCAGTCCATGTCCTTTGGGATCGTGACGACCTGACTTTGGTCGACGATGACCTCTTCGGCGAACGCACCACACAACATGGCGGCTTGAACATCTTCACCTGCATCGTTGGAGAGGCGCTGGCCCTCGTCGGAGGCGAAGCTCGTCTCGCAAAAGACATGATTGCCACGATCGCATTGACTGCAGTTTCCACACGAGCGAATGAGGGTGACGACGACATGGTCGCCAACGGTGAGGTCGCTCACATCGCTGCCTACGGCGGTGATGACACCGGCTGCTTCGTGGCCGTAGACGGCGGGTAAATATCCGCCCCATGCGCCTTCGGCGTAGTGGATATCGCTATGGCAAACGGCGCACGCGGCGACGTCTACCTGGACGTCTCCGGGGCCGACTTCGCCGAGCATGACATCTTCGATGACAAGGGGCTGACCGAACTCACGACATACAGCTGCTTTCAT
>CALBVK010000342.1 GCA_937969345.1 uncultured Acidimicrobiales bacterium | reverse complement strand
GGCTCAACTTCTGTGTTGGTCCGCAAGCCGCTGGATCCCAGGGCTACACGATCGGAATGGAAACCCTTGGCTTCCCCAACTTAGAGACGTCGTTCTCGCCCGAGCCGTTGCCGGACCTCCGGATCAGGCTGATGGACCTGTGTGGAAAGCTCATCAAGGGCCTCTCTGTTGAGGATGGAAAAGAGCTCACCGGCGTAGGAGATCGAAGAATTGTTGCGGCCAGAGCACCATCGACGTTCGACGTGGCAGGCGAAGTGGTTCATCTGCACTTCCTGCCAGCCGCCTGATTGATCGTAGATTCTGAGCGACCAGGCACGCTGGTCCGATGATTAGCGGGCCGTGTCGTTCGTATTGAGTCCGTTGGCTGGCAGACTGATGGCGAAGTTCGGAATACGTTGCCCGTCGAACTGCTATGTCCCTCGCGACTGCAGCCGACGACACGATAGCTGGACTGGTTGGCCAGACAGCTGGCCCAGCGAGACTCACGACACAGGAAAACCATGTTCGATACTCTGACCGATCGCTTTGACGGGATCTTTGGCAAGCTCCGCGGCAAGGGCAAGCTGAGCGAGAAAGACGTTGACGAGGCGCTGCGCGAGATTCGCCTCGCCCTCCTCGAAGCCGACGTCAACTTCGAGGTAGTCAAGAGCCTCGTCGGCCGAATTCGCGAACGGGCCGTAGGCGACGAGATCTCCAAAGCGCTGAACCCCGGCCAGCAGATCGTCAAGATCGTCCTCGAGGAGCTCACCGAAAGCCTCGGCGGCGAAGCCATGCAGGTCACCTTTGCGGCCAAGCCGCCCACCGTGGTGCTGATGGCGGGCCTCCAGGGTTCTGGTAAGACGACCAACACGGCAAAGCTCGCGAACCTCTTCAAGTCGCAGGGGCGCAACGTACTGATGGTCGGCGCCGACCTCGCCCGGCCGGCTGCCGTCGAGCAGCTGCGTACGCTCGGTCGCCAGATCGATGTACCGGTGTTCTCGGAGAACTCCGACCCGGTTAGCGTTGCGAGGGCATCGCTCGAAGAGGCCAAGAACACCGGACGAGACGTCATCATCTGCGATACCGCTGGCCGTCTCGCCATCGACGCAGAACTGATGGAGGAAGTCCGACAGATCTCCGAGGTCCTCGACCCGCAGTACACCTTCCTCGTCGTGGACGCGATGACCGGTCAGGACGCCGTCACCGTTGCGGAGTCCTTCCACAGTACCCTCGCCCTCGACGGCGTGATCCTCACCAAGCTCGACGGTGACGCACGCGGCGGTGCAGCGCTCTCGGTCAAAGAGGTCGTTGGCCGACCCATCGCATTTGCCTCGACCGGCGAGAAAATCGACGAGTTCGAGACCTTCCACCCCGACCGACTCGCCAGCCGAATTCTCGGTATGGGCGATATCGAGACGCTCATCGAAAAGGCCGAAGCTGCCTTTGAAGAAGAAGAGGCCGAAGAGGCCGCGCAACGTCTGATCGAGGGCACATTCACCCTCGACGACTTCCTGCAGCAGATGCAGCAGATAAAGAAGATGGGGCCGATCGGAAACCTGCTCGGCATGATGCCAGGCATTCCTAAAGAAGTCCGCGACGTCGAAATCGAAGACAAGCAGGTCGATCGCCTCGAAGCCATCATCCGGTCGATGACCCTCGAAGAACGCGCCAACCCGCAAATGATCGATGCGTCTCGGCGTGGTCGAATCGCTAAGGGAAGCGGCATGAAGCCCCAAGACGTCTCGTCATTGGTGACCCAATTCAACGAGATGCAAAAGATGATGAAGAAGTTCGGCATGTCGCCGCAGAAGGCGAAGTCGAAGAGCCGAAAAGGCAAAAAGTCAAAGAAGCGCCGCGGTGGTCGCACGACGAGTAAGGGTCCGGCACCAATGGCCGATCCAACCGTGCTGATGAACGAAAGTATCGACGAGCTCAGCAGTTTGCGGCTTCCAGGCCTTCCCGAGAAGGACTGATCTGAGCGACGCTGGCAGTACGTGACCAAACTCTCCGACTCGTTTGTCGCGAACGTAGGCCGTGGCGATAGCATCTATCGGTCGAGTCTCACCTGTCTTGGAGACTCCTAAGAAGAGGATTTGTTGTGGCTGTAAAGCTCCGTCTCATGCGTATGGGCAAAAGGAAGCAACCGACCTACCGCGTCGTTGCTGCTGATTCACGTTCGCCCCGTAATGGTCGTTTCATCGAAATCGTGGGCACCTACCAGCCCCGCCAGGATCCGTCGGTCATCGAGATCGACAATGACAAGGCCGTGCACTGGCTTCGTCATGGCGCGCAGCCAACCGAGCGTGTCGAAAAGCTCCTGAAGATTTCCGGTGCCTGGGAAGAGTTCACTGGCGTAGCGCCAGAGGTTCCACCCGTGCCCGCTCCAACCCCGAACAAGGGCTACACGGCACCGTCTCCGGCGAAGCCGCCGAAGGTCGTTGCTGCTCCTGAAGAAGCCGCAGAAGACGCTCCGGCCGAAGAGGCTCCCGCCGAAGCCCCTGCCGACGATGCCGCTGCTGAAGCGCCAGTCGAAGAGGCAGTAGCCGAAGCTCCAGCTGAAGAAGCTGCAGCTGAGGGCGACGACGCATGAGCGACGAGAACGGTACCGACGAAGACGTCGTTGAAGACGAGATGTCGGCTGATGCTCCAACGGCCAAGGCCGTGCTTGAGTACATCGTGAGCTCACTGGTGCAAGACGAAGACGCCGTACAGGTCGACGTCGACGATTCCAAGCGCACCCTTCAGCTCGAGGTCCGTGTTGGACCCGATGACATGGGTCGAGTCATCGGCCGTCGTGGCCGCGTGGCCAACGCGATTCGCACCCTCACCCGTGCTGCTGCAGCACGCGACGGTGTTGAAGTCGACATCGAATTCCTCGACTGAGATGCCCAATGCTCGGTGTAGTCCTCGTGGCGCCACCGACATCGGCGATCGGGGCAACCGTGCTTATCGAGGGCACCGTGCTTTGGGACGGCCATGACGGCTAACTACGACGAGCTGTTGACCGTCGGCCACATCCGCAAGGCCCATGGGCTCGCGGGCGAGGTTGTCGTCCGATTGTCGACCAACCGGCCAGAACGAGTGGCCAAAGGAACGGTTTTGCATACGGCCGACGCAGCGCTGGTCATTGCGTCGTCGCGTCCAAAGGATGCTGACTACCTCGTCAAGTTCGAGGGGGTCGCCGGTCGCGAAGCCGCCGACGAGCTGCGCGGGACCGAGCTGCGCGCTGAACCACTCGACGACCCCGATGAGCTTTGGGTGCACGATCTGATCGGCGCGACGGTCATCGACCAAGACAACGTCGAACGCGGCACAGTTACCGAGGTACACGGAAATCCGGCGAGCGACCTGTTGGTGCTCGAGGACGAGACCCTCATCCCAGTCACATTTATCGTGTCCTTCACGCCACCCAGCGATGACCAAGCTGGTGTGGTCGACGTCGATGTCCCCGACGGATTGTTCGATCTGTGAGCCAAGACCCCTCCGGACCTCAGCTCCGGATCGACGTCTTTAGTGTTTTCCCCGAACTGGTCGACGGAGCGTTGCAGACGAGCATCATTGGTCGAGCGCGCACGAACGGCCAGATCGATCTTCGACTGCACGACCCTCGAGATTATGCCACCGACAAGCATCGCAGCGTCGACGACAGCCCGTTCGGCGGGGGAGCGGGCATGGTGATGCGTCCCGACATCCTGGCGGCAGCGATTCGCGCCGCCGAGCCGCCTCGCCCGGTCATTGCGCTTAGCGCGTCCGGTCAACGTTTCGATCAGGCAATGGCACACGAACTGGCGGCGGGCGATGGCTTTTCGTTGCTGTGCGGCCGGTACGAGGGGATCGATCAACGAGTTCTCGACACCTTCGTCGACCGAGAGGTATCCATTGGGGACTTTGTCTTGGCGGGTGGCGAGGTTGCTGCGGCCGTCATGATCGAAGCCGTGGGGCGTCTTGTGCCAGGAGTGCTTGGTAACCACGAGTCGATCGCTGAAGAGTCGTTCTCCGACGGCTTGCTCGAATACCCGCAGTTCACCCGGCCAGCAGATTTCGAAGGGGCTGAGGTTCCAAAGATCTTGTTGTCTGGCAATCACGGAGCGGTCGCCAAGTGGCGCCACGCTATGTCACTCATTCGGACCCGGGATCGTCGGCCAGACCTGATCGAGGCTCGTGGCGGTATCACCGAAGATGAACAATCGCTGATCGATTGGGCGCTCGAACAATAGCGAGCCAGCGGCCGATATAGGTCAAAAGGCTCACAGACTCGTTGGACGTGCCGACCAATGACATATGACCACCGAAGTTCTTCTGGCGACAGGCACCCAAACGTGGAGCGATATCTCGTCTGCGTTGGCAGCCAGTATTGCTGAACTGCTCGCTGGCGAGACGGCAACGGTCACGGCGTCAATGCCGAGCACGGGTCAACGCATCGAGGCCCATCGCATCGACGGTGGGCAGCTGCGCCTATCTGCTGCGGGCAATGACTCGCTCGTGGGGGGTAATCGACTCACGGTTCGCGATGAGCGGGCTGTGATCGCCGTTGGTTTCTCCGTCGGTTCCGCCTCCTGGGGAAACTTCTACTGGGACTGGACTGCGCCCGTCGTTCCTGAACAAGTTGCCTCGGGCATTGTTCGAACCATGCGCGATATTTACAAGGGTGCGCCCGGCGACATCGAACTGTCCGCAGTTCTGTAGCGTCACGGCACCCAAGTGTCGTAAGTCAATGGACGGAAGTCATCGCCCGTAGTTGGCGTACAACAACTATCGCTCTAGGCTTAGCCGCTGGCCCAACGGCCAACAGACGCAGGAGCACCGCGATGAACATCACCGATCTCGTCGACAACAAGAGCCTCCGGGACGACATCCCCGAATTCCAGGCTGGCGACACTGTCAAGGTCCACGTACGCGTGGTCGAGGGCAACAAAGAACGCGTTCAGGTATTCGAAGGTGTTGTCATCGCCCGTCGTGGCAGCGGCATCAACGAATCCTTCACCGTCCGCAAGCTCAGCTTCGGCGTCGGTGTCGAGCGTACGTTCCCGCTTCACTCGCCAATCATGGCCAAGGTCGAGCGTGCTATCGAGGGCGACGTGCGCCGTGCGAAGCTCTACTACCTGCGCGACCGTGTCGGTAAGTCCGCCAAGGTACGCGAGAAGCGTCAGTTCTAACGC
>CALBVK010000341.1 GCA_937969345.1 uncultured Acidimicrobiales bacterium | reverse complement strand
TCCTGGCGCGCGTCGGTCATTACTGCTCTGTTCTTGTTCACCGTCCTCGCTGCGTCTGTTGGCGCACTGCTCCTCGTGGGTATCTCGCTGAACACGATCTCGCTCTTTGCGCTGATTCTCGCACTCGGGCTCTTCGTCGATGACGCGATCGTCATCACCGAATCGATAGATGCGTTCCGTGATGACGAGGACGACGAAGGCGACGACGTTGAGCAAGACCTCTCCGTTATCCGCCGTGCGATCGATCGCGTGGGCGCGGCGAGTGCGTCGGGCACGATCACGACCGTGTTGGTGTTTGCCCCGATGCTTCTCATCGGTGGTGTTCTCGGCGGCTTCATCCGGATCCTGCCAATCACCATCATCTTGGCGTTGTTGATCTCGCTGATCTTGTCGTTCATCTTCATCCCGGTGGCTGCGCGCTTCTTGACCCTGCGGGCGCCAAAGGCAGGTGGACCACTGGTTCGAGCGGAGGAGAAGCTTGCCGACATCGTTGCGTCTCTGCCGGGAGCTCGTGGCGGTAAGGGCACCGCAATCGGTGTTGCCGGTTTCTTGCTCTCAATGGTTCTCACGGGTATCGGACTTGCGGTCTTTGCGCCGAACGTCGGCTTCAACATCTTCCCGCCTGCGAAGGATTCGACGGCGATTGCTCTCGAGATCACCTACCCGCCAGGTACTGACATTCAGGACGCGAAGCAGATCGCACTCGAAGTGAATCAAGCTGCCGAGCAGCAGCTGGGCGATGAGCTCGTTCAGGGTTACGTCTACATCGGCTCAGCGGCGAGTGCGTTTGCGCAGTACGACATCACGCCGCTCGGGACCGACCGTCCAACGGTCCACGAGCTCGTAGATCTGCTCGAACCAATCTCGGAGACTCGAGATGACGCACGCGTTGTCTTCTCCGCAATTTCGAATGGCCCGCCAGAAGCGTTGTTCCCGTTCACGATGCAGGTGTTCGGTGAAGACGTCGAGACGCTTGCGAATGCAGCAGAGTCGCTGCGTGAGGATCTCGATGGCCGATTGCTGACCTTGCCGAATGGCGATGATTTCAGTGTCCTCGAAACCGATGTCGCACTCGACGACGTCGTGGCTCGAGACGACGGCCGTCGCTACGTAGAAGTTCGTGCCCGGTTCGACAACGACTCGGTGACAACGACGACGGCCACAACACAGGAATACTTCGAAGACAACTTCGACGCAGCATCCCTCGCGGCCCTCGGCCTCGAAGAGGACGCACTCGGATTCGACTTCGGCCTCGAGTCAGATAACCAGGAAGCGTTCGCAGCACTGCCGCTCGCGTTTGGATTGGCCCTGTTGGCCATGGCCGTCTTGCTCATTATCCAATTCCGTTCGAGCACCCAGTGGCTTTTGGTCTTCACCGCAATTCCGTTCAGCTTCTTTGGCATGTTCGGCGGACTGCTCATTACCGATAACCCCTTGAGCTTCTTTGTGATGTTGGGTGTTCTCGGTCTGATCGGTATCGCCGTCAACAACTCGATTCTGCTCGTGGACTTTGCGAACCAGGAGCGTGCGCTCGGTGCGGAGATGAACTCGGCGATCGCCACTGCTGTCCGTCGCCGGTTCCGGCCGCTCGTTGCGACGTCGCTCACTACCGTCGGTGGCCTCTTGCCGCTGGCGTTGAGCGATCCGTTCTGGGAGGCGCTTGCTTTCACGATCATCTTCGGCTTGCTGTCGAGTACGTTCCTGGTGATCTTCTCGTTCCCGTACTACTACCTGGCGCTTGAGAAGTTCCGGGACCGGGTGCCTGGTCGCAATCTTCCGCTCATCGTTCGCTGCTTGATCATGGTGGGTGGCTTTGTGCTCGTCGGTGGTGCGCTCTTCGGAATTGGCCAGCTGGCATAACTCCAGGTGAAGTAGCGCTGGTGTTTGGCGTAACCTGCGTTCATGCACGAGCTCGTCATCCGCAATGGAACACTTCTTGACGGAACCGGATCTCCTGCGGTTGTCGGGGATCTGGCTATCAACGAGGGACGGATTGTCGAGGTTGGTGTCGTCAACGGCGGCGGACAGCGTGAGATCGACGCGACCGGACTCCTGGTAACCCCCGGGTTTGTCGACATGCACACCCACTACGATGCCCAGGTCACCTGGGACCCATATCTCACGCCGTCGGGATGGCACGGGGTAACCACGGTCGTGATGGGGAATTGTGGTGTGGGTTTCGCTCCTGCGAAGGAGGACCGGCGCGAGTTTTTGATCAACATGATGGAGGGTGTCGAAGACATCCCCGGTGCGGCGTTGAGCGACGGCATCGAGTGGGAGTGGGAAACATTCCCCGAGTACCTCGATGCGCTCGACCGTCGACGATGGGTGGCCGACGTCGCGGCCCAGATGCCCCATGGTGCGCTCCGCGCCTGGGTGATGGACGACCGCTGCGCCGACGGCAACGAGGCTACCGATGCCGATATCGAGGCGATGTCGCTGCTCACGGAGGAAGCACTTCGGGCGGGGGCTCTCGGGTTCACCACGTCGCGAACGCCGTTGCACAAGTCGATCGATGGGGAGCTCGTACCGGGAACCTCTGCCGATGTTGCCGAGCTCTTGGGTATCGCCGACGGAATGGCAGCTGCGGGGCACGGGGTTTTCGAGTGTGCACTGCACCATGTCGAGGTACCGGACTCAATGGAATGGCTGCGGGCCGTGGCGGCCAAGACCGGCAAGCCCGCCGTTTTCAACTTCAACATTCCCGATGGTGCGCCCGAACTCTGGCGCGAGGTTCTTGGGTTACTCGAGCAGGCTGAAGCCGATGGGCTCGAGGTTTATGGCCAGGTAGCGGGCCGGCCTGTTGGGGTGCTGATGAGTTGGGACGGGACCGTTAACCCGTTTATCGGACGTCCTACGTTCGATGCGGTGCGTGCGTTGGACCCGGTGGAACGCAAGGCTCGCTTTGCCGAGCCGGAGACCCGCGCTGCGATCCTCGACGAAACCTCGCTCGATGACCGAGGTTTGGTGCAGTACATCTCGAGCACGTACGAACGGATGTGGCTCTTTGAGGGCGAGGCTGATTATGAGCCGGAGGCGTCGGCGTCCTTGCTCCGCCTAGCGAACGGCGATCGCCGGGTCGCTGCAGAAATGGCGTACGACCACATGAATACCGACGGCGGCACGGGAATCATCTACTTCCCGTTCATGAACTACTCGGCTGGCTCGCTCGAACCATTGCGCGAGATGCACCAGCATTCGCGAACCCGGATGGGACTCGCCGATGGCGGGGCTCACTGCGGCACGATCGTCGACGGCGGTATGCCGACGTTCATGTTGTCGTACTGGGCGAGAGATCGAACACGTGGCGAGACGTTGCCCCTCGAATACGTCGTGCATCGTCAGACGCAGCAGACCGCCGAGTTTTATGGCCTGCGCGATCGTGGTGTCCTACGTGCGGGAATGCGTGCCGACGTGAACGTCATCGACTTCGACGCTCTTGGCTTTGGCCGTCCACGAATGGAATGGGATCTACCGACGGGCGAACCGCGGTACGTGCAGGAGTCGGTCGGCTACCGGTACACGATCTGCGCTGGTGAGATAACGGTCCAAGACGGCGACTTCACCGGAGCATTGCCTGGCGGGCTTATCCGCGGCCCTCAGACAGCGGCAAAGGTCTAGCGAAACTCGGACTCCGGACCGGGTTCGGGCAGCCGGTAGCGCCACCTCGCGTCAGCGAGGTCGCGCTGCAGCTGATCTCGATAGTTGCGGATGTTGGCCGGGGTCATGCCGGTGATGTCGAGCGTTGCGCTGGTCTGTCCACCGTCTATCCGAAGGTGATGAACGATCGCGCGGTGCTCGCCGTCGATGTACTCTTCGCTGCCGGTTGTGCTGGTGGAGTACCTCACCGTCGCCGTGCCTAGGGGTATGCGTGTCTCACTCGTTGACGCTCGCACGACGACGTCGGTGCCGTCGAGGAATACACCTCGACCTTTCGGGGTGAGTTCGTCGGCGGTGCGCACGTAGATAAGAAACGCGCCAATAGCGATTGCGAGGACGGTCGCTGTCACGAGTTGTGGCCCATTGGCGCTCGTCAACATATTTGGCAGGTCCTTGAGGATGAAGTTGATGACCTGCCACGAGAGAAAAAGCAGGCCACCGAGCCGCAGGACATCCCAGAACGTCCATGACTTCTTGAAGACGCCCAGGGGTTGCAGATCGCCGTTGCTCACACAGCCACAGTAACAAGCCAGCTATCTGGAGCGCTTCGTGTTGGCCCGCCGGTGCTTTGGCGTTTGGATGGCGGGTACGACAGACTCGTGTGACGTCAGACACCGAGGAGAACCGTGGCTCAGCACAAGTACTTGTTGAACGAAGATCAGATGCCAACCCAGTGGTACAACATCGTGCCGGATCTGCCAGAGCCGCCACCTCCAGCGTTGCATCCAGGTACCCACGAGCCTGCTGGTCCCGACGACTTCGCGCCGTTGTTCCCAATGGACCTCATCATGCAGGAGGTCACCCAAGAGAGCTACATCGACATCCCCGAAGAGGTCCAGGACATCTACAAGATCTGGCGCCCGTCGCCGCTTTTTCGTGCGACCCGCCTCGAGCAGCTACTCGATACCCCAGCGAAGATCTTCTACAAGTACGAAGGCGTGAGCCCAGCAGGCTCGCACAAGCCCAACACATCGGTCCCTCAGGCCTATTACAACGCAAAGGCTGGCGTCCGGAAGCTCACCACCGAAACGGGAGCGGGGCAGTGGGGCTCATCGCTTGCGTTTGCCTGCGCCCAGTTCGGACTTGAGTGCGAAGTGTGGCAGGTAGCGGCGAGCTACGCACTAAAGCCGTACCGCAAGGCAATGATGGAAGTGTGGGGGGCAACCGTTCACCCAAGTCCTTCAGATGTCACCGAATTCGGTCGTTCACTGCTCGCGGAGAACCCGGACCATACCGGATCGCTCGGTATCGCCATTTCCGAAGCGGTCGCTGAAGCCGCGCCGCACGACGACGTTCGCTACGCCCTCGGGTCGGTGCTCAACCACGTGCTCATGCACCAGACGATCATCGGCGAAGAGGCGTTGCTCCAGATGGAGATGGCGGGGGAGACCCCAGACGTGCTCGTTGGTTGCACCGGTGGCGGGTCGAACTTCGGCGGGCTGTCCTTCCCGTTCCTTCGGGAGAAGATGAAGGGCAACATGAACCCGACCATCCGGTGCGTCGAACCTGCGGCGTGTCCGTCACTAACTCAGGGCGAATACCGCTACGACTTTGGCGACTCGGCGGGAATGACTCCGCTGATGAAGATGCACACGCTCGGTCACAACTTTGTGCCTGACCCAATCCACGCCGGTGGTCTGCGTTATCACGGTATG
>CALBVK010000340.1 GCA_937969345.1 uncultured Acidimicrobiales bacterium | reverse complement strand
AGACCTCGGCCCCAGCATCCATGAACCCCACCATGGCCTGGCAGTGGGCGGCCATGGCAGCACGGGAGCGCCGGGTGTATTCGGTCGGGTCCGAAGCCTTCAGTTCGGCAGCGGCCTCGGGGGCGAGATCGTTCGGGAGGTAGCTGAGCGGATCGTGCGCGCTGGTCTGATCGGTGACGATGTCGGCGTCGATGCCATCGGCGAGCAAGCGGGGGAGCACGTCGGCGGCATTACCGAGCAGCCCCACCGACAAGGGTGTGCGCGAAGCCTTGGCCTCGGTGACCCGGCGGATCGCAGCGTCATAGTCGGGGGCGATCTCATCGAGATAGCGATGCTGTACACGCCGATCGAGCATGTGTTGGTCGACGTCGATCACGAGGACCACGCCGTCGTTCATCGTGACCGCAAGGGGTTGAGCGCCACCCATACCGCCGGCGCCAGCGGTGATGGTGAGCGTTCCAGCGAGCGTGCCGCCGAATCGTTTGCGCGCGATCTCGGCAAAGCACTCATAGGTTCCCTGCAAGATGCCTTGGGTGCCGATGTAGATCCATGACCCAGCCGTCATCTGGCCGTACATCATGAGGCCTTGATGTTCGAGCCGCCGGAACTCGTCCCAGTTGGCCCAATCGGGGACGAGGTTGGAGTTGGCGATGAGAACGCGGGGCGCCCATTCGTGGGTCCGCAGCACCCCGACCGGCTTGCCGGACTGTACGAGCATGGTCTCGTCGCGGTCGAGTGTCTTGAGCGTGTGCAGCATGGCGTTGTAGGCCGGCCACGATCGAGCAGCCCGCCCTGTTCCGCCGTAGACGACGAGCTCATCGGGGTTCTCGGCAACCTCAGGATCGAGGTTGTTTTGGAGCATCCGATAGGCCGCTTCCTGGGGCCAGCCCTTGCAGTTGAGGTCGGTGCCTCGCGGTGCGGCGATGTTGGTGACGGGTGTGCCGATGGGAAGTGCGCTCATATCCGCATTCTGACGAACGCCGTGCCAGCCTGTCAACAGATGATAGATGTTGTCACTGGTTGACAATTAGAATGGATCGTGAGAACGTGTCGGGCACCCCGGTCAGCCGGGCTGGTTTCCGATACTCGAAGACGTGAAAGAAGTAGCACCGAAGTAATGAACGCAGACCCTGAACTGCTGTCGCCGGTCGAGAACGTACCGGAACATGCAATCGCCTCGATGTCGCACTACCGAGGCGACATCGCCCTTCTGAACTATCTCCTCCAGGACCTGCGAGCGCTTATGCGCCGCCACCGCAAGGGAGAGATCGAGATCACGCCGCATCAGGTCTTCACGTGGGATGTCCACGGGCTCGAACGGCGCACGGTCTTGTGTGACCCAACCCGAATTCAAGACGATGGCGACGTCCAGATCGTTGGCTTCTTTGGGGATCGCCGCGAGAACCCCGATGAGGAGGCGATCGACGCGAGCGAGGTCGATCTGATCTCTGAGTTCCACGACTATCCAGGAATCTTGAGCTACAGCTCGATCGAGCTCGTCGATCACTATTGGGCAAATCTCGTCGTACATCGTGAGCCGCAAGACCGAGAAGCGTGGCGTGGCAGTGTCGTTCACCAGCACGCAGTGCAGAACGTCGCCCCCGGTGCCTATCACGCGGTCCGAATCCACAATGGCTGTATCCCCGACGGCGTTCTCGGCTCCGAAACGGTCGTCATTGAATCGACGAAGTATTGGGACTACGACTCGAACGATGGCTGGCACGCAATCCGTGAGCTTCCCGAGGGGACACGTGAACGGCTCGATGGCGACGACGAGATGGTCGAGGCCACCGAGTCGTGACCCGACTGCGAGCAACGACGCATCTCGCCGATGGAGCGAACCAACTCTTCGACTCCTGGATCGACATGCTGAGTTCCGCCGGCCTCGCCATCGACGGCGCGATCGGGGACGACACTTCCCTCGACGCCGATGTTGTGTTCGCATGCGGACTGCTCACCGCGCTTCGCCATCAACAAGGGCATCGGCTCCGTGTTATCGGCGCACCCACTTTCGACGGCGAGACCGCACCGGTGTATCGGTCGGTCATTATCGCCGGCCCGAATGTCGACGTTGACGATCTTGCCGATGCGTCGAATCTTCGTCTTGCCATCAACGAGTACGACTCGTGGTCTGGCTGGCACGGTCTGAAGGAACACCTGCGGGCCACCGAAGTTCCATCGACGGCGATCGGTGCTCACGTGCTCACCGGTGGGCACGTCAACTCGATCACCGCGGTCCTCGAGGACCGGGCAGACGTGGCAAGCATCGACCACTCGGTGTGGAACGCTCGCTGCGAGGCCGACCCAACTCTCCAGGACGTGCGCATCCTCGCGAGAACGCGGGACTGGCCCGCTCCGCCGATCTCGATCCGTTCGACGCTTCCCGAACAGATTCAGCAGGAGCTCGTGCAAACACTCGTTGCGTTGGACAGCGTCCGACCAGCGCATCTTTCCGACTATGCCTTCATGCTCACCGAGGCTGAGGAGTACCCGACATGGCCCTAACAAACGCGACCGATGGGGAGATCCCGCGGTCGACCCAACGGCTACTCGACCTGCTCGAGATCGTGCTCGCCGATGGTTCGTGCAACCTGACGACCGCGGCGAACCGCGCCGAACTCACCCCGACGACAGCGCTTCGTCACCTTCGTGCTCTCGAGGCTCGCGGGTACCTGGAACGTGACGACCACGGCGACTTCTCCGCCGGGCCAACGATGGTCCGGCTGTCCGCATCACTGCGCAATGTGGGAGCGATCGAACAACTGATCAGCTCCGCGCAGCCTCTGCTCGATGCGCTCGCCGAGCAAACGGGCGAGTCGACGTACCTCGCCGTGAGTGACGGGCGCAAAGCCACCTACGTCGCCACGGCCGAAAGCCAACGATCGATTCGTCACGTCGGCGGTGTGGGTCAGATCGTCGACCTCGGCGAGTCCGCTGTTGGTGAAGCGCTGCGGGCGCCGGGAGTTGTTGCGCAACGGACCGGAGCCGTCGAGCCAGATATCACCGCGTTGTCGTTGGCCGTTGGCGAGTACTCCAAGGTGCAGGTCGCCGTTTCTGTCGTTGGACCCGAACATCGGCTCGGTGCAACGCAGGCCACGATGGCGAGCGCTGCGCTGGCCGATGCCGTCGACGGCCTACAGCGAGCGCTCGGCCTGGACCAGGAGGCGGTTGCATCATGACGGTCGAACTACACGGTCCGGGGGTATCGATCGCCGACGTTGTCGCCGTGGCCCGCGGTAATGCTCCGGTCGAATTGAGCAACGCAGCGGTCGAACGAATGGCCGCGGCGAGAGCGGTCGTCGATCGACTCGCCGATGGAGAACCCAAGTACGGAATCTCGACAGGCTTTGGTGCGCTCGCCACGGTCTCGATCCCGCCGGACCGACGCGCCGCCTTGCAGACAGCACTCGTTCGGTCGCACGCCGCTGGCATGGGCGACCCTGTCGAGGACGAAGTCGTGCGCGCCATGGTCTTTCTCCGAGCACGAACGCTCGCACTCGGCTTTAGCGGTGCTCGTCCGCTCGTCGCTCAGGCCATGGTCGATGTGCTCAACGCTGGCATTTCGGCAATCGTCCCCGAGTACGGTTCGCTCGGCGCGAGCGGCGACCTCGCTCCGCTCGCCCATGGTGCTCTGGCGCTGCTGGGCGAGGGGGAGGTCATGCATAACGGTGTACGTCGTCCGGCCGCCGACGCACTGCGCGATGCCGGGCTCGAACCTATTGCGCTCGCCGAGAAGGAAGGGTTGGCGGTCACCAACGGCACCGATGCGATTCTGGGCATGTTGTGTCTTGCTATCGATGACGCCCAGCGCCTGTTGACTCAGGCCGACATGGTCACGGCGCTGACGATTGAGGGACTTCTCGCAACCGATAGTCCCTTCGCCGACGACCTCCAACAGCTGCGACCTCAGCCAGGGCAGGCCGTGAGCGCAGCCAACCTTCGGTCCATGCTCGCTGATTCGCCGATCGTTGCAAGCCACAAGGATGACGACAATCGCATTCAGGACGCCTACTCGATTCGATGCACACCGTCGGTCCACGGAGCAGCTCGCGACACGCTCGACCACGTGCGTCGGGTGGCCCAGAACGAGCTGGCGTCAGCGATCGACAACCCGATGGTGTTACCCGATGGGCGTGTCGAGTCGTGCGGAAACTTCCATGGCGCCCCGCTCGGGTTCGCCGCCGACTTCCTCGCCATTGCACTGGCCGAGGTCGGGGCGATTGCGGAGCGACGCATGGACCGGCTGCTCGACAAGACGAGAAACCATCACCTGCCACCGTTTCTCGCCGACGAGGTCGGCGTGGATAGCGGACTGATGATCGGCCACTACACCGCCGCGGCGATGGCTTCGGAGAACAAGCGGCTCGCAGTGCCGGCATCCACCGATTCGTTGCCGACGTCGGGAATGCAAGAAGACCACGTGTCGATGGCATGGGGAGCGGTTCGCAAGCTGCGCAAGGTCGTCGACAACGTCCGACGAATCTTGGCCGTCGAGTACGTCATCTCGGCTCGTGCAATCGACCTACGCGCACCGCTCGTTCCAACGGGACCTACCGCGGCAATCCATGGCCTACTTCGAGAAAACGTCCTCGGGCCAGGCCCCGACCGGTACGTGTCGCCGGACCTGCTCGCCGCCGAGGACCTCTTGCGAGGCGACCATCTCATCGAGGTCGCGACCGCCGCGGGAGCGACGCTCTCATAGCGCTAGCGAACCAACCAGAGCAACGCGATCAGAACGACGTCGGCAACGAGGAACATGACGGTGAAGACGCGTTCCTTCATAGGTCGGTGCGCCTGAATGCCAGGCGACTGTTTGGCTCCGGCGACCAGCAACGCCAACGACCCGGTGAGCTTTGGAACGAGCGATTGGGGCTCGGGATCGAGCACCGCTCCAACCGCGAGCAGCAGGAAGATCGCGTTGGCCATTGCCCACATGTACGGATACGCAGCGGGTGGCACGGGCTTCGTCTCGTGTGCGTTCATCACCGGTGACGGTAGCCGGGCGCGCGACCTGACCCATGTACGGTGATGCGGTGACGACGATCGAAGACATAGGTGAACAAGACGGCTGGCGATGCTGGTTGTGCGATGAACCAGTGGATCCCGACATGTCGCCCCACGACCCTCGGAGCGCAAGCATCGACGCTCGGATCACAAAGAAGAAAGCCAAGAAGAAGTCGGTCAACCTCGGCGAGCGGCTCGCACATCGAGCCTGCAACACGGGCAAAGGAAACAACGACCCGGTCGTCGAGTGGGCCGACCATCTTTTCGTCGTCGATCCGGCGGTGATCATTCCGAGCATCGAGCGACTGTCGAACAAGGGCGGGCGCGAGGCAATGGCACGCTGTCCGACCGAGGAGGACGCTGTCGCCGCGGGAGAGTGGCTGGTCGATCGGGTGTCGCGTCTCAGCCCAGAGCTCTCGGTCCACAGCACCGTCGAACCGGGCGGCGGCCAGTACCTGGTCATTCTCTCGACGTGATCGAGCGCGTAGCCTCGGCCCATCGTGACTTCTCCTGAGGCAACCGCTGTCGAGCCGCACATCGGCACGCTCAACGAAGGTTCGCTTCACGCAGCGCTGAAGCAGATGTACTCAGAGCCTGGCGACGAGTTCGAGGTGCCTCTTGGGCGGTTCGTCATCGACATCAAGCGGCCCGGCCTGCTCGTCGAAATCCAGACCGGTTCATTCGGGGCGATGGGCAAGAAGCTTGACCATCTGCTGCCCGATTACCAGATCTTGTTGGTCTATCCAATCGCGGTCGAGTCGTATTTGGTCCGCCCCAATGCGAAACCAAAGAAGTCTCCCAAGAAGTCGTCGGTCTACGGGCTCTTTAGCGAGTTGGTCAGCATCCCTACGCTGCTCGATCATCCGAATCTGACGCTCGATGTCGTTCTGGTGTCTGTCGAGAAGACGCAGGTCGAAGACCCAAAAGCTCGCCGCGGTCGGGGTGGCTGGCGGACCGCAGATCGAGTGTTGCGCGAGGTGAAGGAAACGCACCGCTTCGAAACCGCGCACGATTTACTGACGCTGCTGCCCGACGGCCTGCCCCCGGTCTTTACGACTGCGGACATGACCGAGGCGGGCCCGTTCAAACGTGACGTCGCCCAGCAGATGGCTTACTGCTTCCGAGCGCTCGACTTCTTCGAAGAGGTAGGCCGAACCAAGGCCGGATACAACTACCGCCTCACCGTCACCAAACCGTAACGGGGCCTGTCCCCATTACGAAATGTCATGGGGCCTGTCCCACTAGTCGCAGCTGTCCCAACCTGGTTGTTCAGCGTCGAGGTCAGCTCGCACGGATGCATTGTTGACCGTGAGGCATGAGTTGCCTGTCCAGCGGAAGTTGATGCCGTTGGCCAGCCCGTAGGCAGCGGCGTCGGTGATGTCGCCTTCGATGCGGTTGTTGCGCAGGTCGAAGAACACGATTTCTGAGCCGCTGAACGTTGGGAGTGGGCCGACGATCTCGTTATCCGCAAGGTCGATCTCGAACCGGCTGAAGCCGTCGCAGCAGGGGTTGCCCGCAAGCGAACCCCAGCTCGACGGAATCGTGCCCGAGATGTTGTTGCCGGAAAGGTCGAGCCGCTCGAAGTTCTCAT
>CALBVK010000339.1 GCA_937969345.1 uncultured Acidimicrobiales bacterium | reverse complement strand
GAACCGACTGTGTCGGCTCCGGGCCCGTCGGAGGCGACACGGTTGAAATCGCCGGTACGAGCCCCGATGGCACGTTCACGTCGGACTGGGTGTGGAGCGATGCCAACGGCGACCTTGACGAATGTAACGGCATCGAAATCGATGGCACCTACGCGTATCTCATCACCGATGAGTTCCCGTATGTAAGCCGCTGTTTGAACGGCGATGCGGCCGCAGAAGCCGGGCCGGGCGGCGGCGCACCCGCTGATGACACCGCTGCAGGTGACGCGCCAGATCTGACGGAGGCGGCAGCCGCGCTCGGTATCAGTGTTGAGGAACTGCAGGCAGCGCTCGGTGGTCGCCCGCCGGACGTTGATGCAGCCGCAGCAACGTTGGGAATTTCCGTCGAGGAGCTCCGGGCGGTTCTTCCGTCGCCGAATCGGTAATTCACGGCTCCGCGCCAGCCATTGCGTCTGCCTGGGATTCGATCCCTATGACGACGTACAGCTTTCTCGATGACTACAGCGAGGTTTGCCACCCCGAGATTCTGCAGAGCCTCGGTGAAACGAACCTGGCCCAGCAGGCCGCATATGGCAACGACGACTATTCGATCGAAGCTCGCCAACTCGTCGCCGATGCGTGTGGCCAACCAGATGTGCCCGTCTTGTTTGTTACTGGCGGGACGCTCGCCAACCTGACCATCAGCTCGGCCGCTCTGCGATCACACGAAGCAATCCTGTCGGCGTCGTCTGGACATATGGCGACGCGCGAGACCGTGCGATCGAAGCAACTGGACACAAGATCATCACGATCGATTCGACCGACGGGAAGGTGACGCCCGAGGGCATCGACACTGCGGTCGGCAGCAATGCCCAATTTCCCCACATGGTTAACGCGAGGATGTTGTACATCTCCAACGCGACCGAGCTCGGCACCGTGTATAGCCGCGACGAATTGGTTGCCTTGTGAGCAACGTGCGATCAACACGGTCTCTTGCTGCGCATCGATGGAGCGCGACTGGCGGTCGCGCTCGCGTCGCCGAAGTCTTAAGGAGCGACCATGGCCGATATTGCCTCGATCGCAGACATCTTCTGGATCGGTGGAACGAAAGCAGGTGCGCTTTTCCGGGGAAGCGATCGTCATACCGAACCGGTCGCTCAGCGAAGACTTCGACTTCCACCTGAAACAGCGAGGAGCGTTGCTGGCCAAGGGCCGCGCGCTCGGGCTGCAGTTTCGCTTGCTGTTCGGCGACGGACTCTTCGAGCGAGCAGCACAGACGTCGAACGAACTCGCTCGCACTCTGGCAGATGGCATCACAGCCGCTGGATTCACGTTGGCTGCCGAGACCGAGAGTAACCAAGTCTTTGCGGTGCTCCCGGACTCACTCATTGCTCAACTATCTGAGTCCTACCGCTTCTCTACCTGGGAGCCCCGTCCGAACGACGAATCTGTCGTCCGGCTCGTCACGTCGTGGGCAACCGATGCGAGTCAGGTCGAGCGATTCGTGTCGATGCTTGCCGACTAGGACAGTCGATACTGGCTCGCGACCACAGCGGCGCTCGTGCGGTCGGTCAATCCGAGCTGGCGAAGAATGGACGACACGTGGTTCTTCACCGTTCCGGTGCTGAGATGGAGTTCTTTTGCGATCGCCGGGTTCGATGCTCCCGTGGCCAGTAGCTGCAGGACGTCTCGTTCTCGCGGTGTGAGCTGGTCGATCGCTGATTGCATGTCCTGGCTCGTGCTGGGGCCCGGTGTGGAACCGGACGTCAGGCGAGCAGCCACGTCAGGGGTCAGTTGCACGAGGCCGCGGGCAGCCGCCGAAATCGCTTCAGCGAGGTCTTGCGCGGAGATGTCCTTCGTCAGGTACCCCGACGCTCCGGCGCTGAGTGCCCGTTGAATGAGGTCCCGGTCGATGAACGTGGTGAGCACGAGTATTTCGATACCCGGTTGGGCGGCTTTAATCCGTCGGGTCGCCTCGATTCCGTCGAGGTTCGGCATCTTGATGTCCATAAGCATCACATGAGGCTGCAAGGTCGCGGCGAGTGTGAGGGCTTCGTTGCCGTCACTTCCGCTGCCGATCACGTTGATGTTGTCGGCAATGTCGGCGAGCGCTGTGAGGCCGTCACGGACCATCCACTGATCTTCGACGACGACGACGGTGATCATCTCGGTCATCGCGGAACCGATGCCTTGACGCTGGTGCCATCACTGGCCGATGCGATGGAGAAGGTGCCGCCAAGCGCCTCGATTCGCCTGCGCATGTTGCCAATACCCCCGGGAGCCGATGCATGTTGCACATCGAAGCCTCCACCGTTGTCGGTGATCTCCACGGTCAATGACTCTGAGGTCGCTGTACTGATGATGCGTGCTGTCGTGGCGGTCGAGTGACGGACGAGGTTCGTCAAGGCTTCTTGGACGATTCGGTACAGTGCGAGCTGCGTTGTTGCATCCAGTCGCTGGTGGTCTCCCGAGATCTGCACGTCGATCGCGGTCTCTGCTGGGACGATGCGGCGAGCGAGTTCACGAATCGACGGTTCGACCACGAACTGTTCATCGTCACGGGTTGCGTCGACGATGAGCCGCGTCTCCGAAATTGCTTCAGCAATTGCATCGGATGCGTAGTCGACTGCGGTCGCTGCTGTTTCGGGGTCTCGGTCCCGGAGCGCTTTGGCTTTCTGTAGCTGCACGGAGGAAGCGAGCAAGTGGTGCCCGAGGCTGTCGTGCAGTTCCTCGGCGATTCGACTCCGCTCGGACAGCTGAGCAACTTCGCTCTCCAGCTCGATCGACGTGTCCAGTTGGCGCAGCACGTCGCCGAGCACCACGACGACGAGGAACGATATGGCGATGGCGAGCATCGTCTCGTGGGCGTTGCCGGCAGCCGGAGTGTCTTCGGTCGCAAGGAGCACGCCGACGGCCACGATCACGGCGAGAACGAGCGCTGTCCGAAGTGGTTCTTCGTCTCGGCGGCGAATCTCGATGATCGGAATGACCAAGAGGAGCGAGCCATAGGTTGGGTCGGTAAATGCAATCGCGAAAAAGGACATCACGAGCAGGGCATTGCGGTATTGGGCCCGATGTTGTTCGTTGCCATCGGCCAGGATCTGAGCTGCGAGAATAGCGAAGGTGAGGCAGCCCCCAAGAAACGCCACGAGCGCAATATTTGGGTCGATGCCAAAGATCCCCCGAGGCTTTTCACCTTGGGCGAAGTCATAGATTCCGGTCGCAGCAACGCCGAGCGCCACGAGCCAGGAAAGTCCACGCTCCAGGCGGCGGGGCTGCGGTGACGGCGACATACGTTGATTGTCGGTGTATTTGGGCGCCGCCACAAGTGCGACATGGCACGTGCCACCCAGCATGGGATGGCGACGAGGACAACGTGCTCGCTGGCACTTCAGTGCTGTCCACTCCATACCTACGCTGCGAGATGTTGTTCCCAATTCGCCCGGGTTACCGGCTCTCCGACAGGACTTTTCATGTTACGACGTATTTCCCTACTGCTCTTGGTCGCTTTGGTCGGCGCAGCGTGTTCTTCCGATGCTGCAGACACCGTCGTGGCTGAGGCCACAGACGCAACCGAGAGCACCGAAACAACCGAAACCGCCGATGAGGTCTCCGACGACACCGAAGAAACCGACGACGCCAGCAGCGACGACGACGCCGTCGACAGCAGTAGCGACGCTGATACCACAGAGTCCGCAACGGCCGAGAGCTTCACCATCGAGGTGTGGGCGGATAACTGGATGGCCGTGTACGTCGACGGGGAGCTCGTTGGCGAGGACTCGGTGTCGATTACGACCGAGCGCTCGTTCAACTCGGAAGTCTTCACGTTCGAGGCTGCGTACCCGTTCACGCTCGCCATCGAAGCCAAGGACTACAAGGAGACCGATTCGGGCCTCGAATACATCGGCGAGTCGAACCAACAGATGGGTGACGGCGGCATCATCGCCCAGGTATCGGACTCGTCGGGTGCGATTGTTTCGGTGACCAACGCGGACTGGCAATCGCTCGTGGTGCATCGTGCTCCGCTGAACACCGACTGTGAAAGCGATTCTGACCCGGATGCAAACTGTGAGTATGAGATCAGCGAAACGCCAGGCGACTGGACGTCTGTCGACTTCGATGACAGCGCTTGGACGAGCGCTACCGAGTGGTCCGCCGCCGATGTCGATCCCAAGCTCGGGTACGACGAAATTTCGTGGGATGGCTCGGCCCAACTGATCTGGGGGACCGACCTCGAGGTCGACAACACCGTTCTCCTACGCACCACCGTCGCCAACTAGAGGCGCCCCGCCCCCTCCCTGGGTTGGGTCGACTAACGTCGCCGTATGTCGACCCAACCCCCGGAGGACAGGACGCGCCAGGCCGTGCGACCTGTTTCGGACGTCGAGCTCGAGACGTATTGGGCCGATGGTGTCGTGAAACTGCCGGGCTTCGTCAGCGAATCACTGGTGGACACGATCACGGCTGCCCTCGATACCCAGATACAGAATCCGAGTCGTTGGGGCGGGACGGGTAAGCAGCGGTCGGACCGGTGCTTTGGGCTTCAACAGGAGCCGCTGCGGCGTTATCTGTTGGATGACACGCTTGGCCACAACGCAGCACGTGCCATGCGTTCACCGTCCGCGAACTTCTTCTTCGATCACATGTTTTTGTTCGAACCCGATGCGCCGGTCGACGGGCACTATTGGCATCAGGACCTGCCGTACTGGCCGGTCGAGGGCGACCACATCGTGTCGTTCTGGCTGAGCCTGACCTCGTGCTCGCCCGAGTCGGCAGCCCTCAAGTTTGTTCCCGGTAGCCATGCGAGCGGCTTCTATCGACCGAAGTCGTTTGACGGGTCGGAGCTCGACGGCGACCTCGGCGAGCGCGCTGCCCTCGCAATCGATGCGAGCAATGAGTTCCTCGACGAGGAACCCCCGGCGTTTCACGAGGACCCGGATCGCTACGGCGTGCTCGAGTTCTCCTACGAGCCGGGAGACGCCGTCATGTTCAACACCAGGGTCGTGCACTCATCGGGCGGCAATCGGTCCAAGGACACCCGGCGCCTTGCCTACTCGGTGCGATTCTTCGGCCAAGACGCTCGCCACACCCTTCGACGTGGAGTCTTCCAGGATCCGGCGTTGTTGCCCGACGAGGATGAACCGTTCGTGGTCGGCGCTCCTATGCAGAGTCGTTCGTGGCCACGGGTGTATCCCTAGGCGCTTGCGATATCGAATCCGGCCTCGTCGATTGCATCGACTAGCGCGGCGCTGTCGCCGCCAACGATCGTGACGAGCTTCGATTCGAGGTCGATGTTGAGGGACTCGACCCCGGCCACCGCACCAACTTCTTTGGTGATTGCATCGACACAGTGTTGACAGCTCATGTCCGGGACGTTGAAGACGTGTTGATCGGTGTTGCTCATGGAGGGAATCCTGTTCTAGGGACGATTCAACCGGCTCGACGATAGCCCGCAAAGCTACGCAGTCGAAGGCTGTTGCTGACGACGAAGAGAGACGAAAGCCCCATGGCCCCCGCAGCGATCATGGGGTTGAGTACGCCAAACGCAGCGAGTGGGATGGCTGCGGCGTTGTAGGCGAATGCCCAAAAGAGGTTGCCCTTGATGGTCGAGAGCGTGCGCCGGGCGAGGGCGATCGCGTCGGCCACGGCGAGGAGGTCGCCGCTGACGATCGTGAGGTCCGATGCTTCGATCGCTACGTCGGTTCCGGTGCCGATTGCAATACCCAGGTCGGCCTGAGCGAGGGCGGGTGCATCGTTGACTCCGTCACCGACCATGGCGACTCGTTTTCCGCTGGCTTGCAGGCGCCGGACTTCGGCTGCCTTGTCTTCGGGAAAGACCTCGGCGATGACTCGGTCGACCCCGACAGTGCGGCCGACAGCGTCGGCGGCGAGCTGGTTGTCTCCGGTGAGCAGCGTGATGTCGAGGCCTTGGGAGCGAAGCGCGTTGATTGCTTCGGTCGATGTGGGTTTGATCGTGTCGGAGATAATGAGGGCCATCTCGGCGAGGTCCCCTCGGCCAGCGAACACCGCGGTCCGGCCGTCACGTTCAGCGCTGTTCGCGACCGCCTCTACCGACGCTGGGACGGTAGTGAAGAGGCTGCGCCGTCCGACTCGAATCTCGGCGCCATCGACGATTCCGCTCACGCCGTAGCCGGGCTGATTGACGAACGCCTCGACGTCCAAAGGTGTCTCGTGCGACGATGCGATCGCCTGAGCGATTGGATGTTCGGACTTGGCCTCGATCGATGCAGCCGCGTGGAGGAGCCAATCGTGGTCGCTATCGGTGAGCTCAGGTGCGGCCACAGAGTTGAGCGCCATCCGCCCTTCGGTGATTGTGCCCGTCTTGTCGATCACGATCGCATCGACACTGCGGGTGTCTTCGAGGACCTCGCCGCCTTTGATGATCACCCCGAGCTGAGCGCCTCGGCCGGTGCCGACCATGATGCCGAGGGGAGTGGCCAGACCAAGCGCACACGGACACGCGATGATCAGCACCGCGACGCTGGCCGTGAACGCTTCGTTTGCATCGTGGCCGGTGATGAACCAGCCAATCAACGTAAGCAACGCGATCACGATCGCTGCGGGCACAAAGACCGACGCGACACGATCGGCGAGGCGCTGGACCTCGGCTCGACTTCCCTGGGCCTGGTCGACCAGCCGGATGATCTGTGCGAGAGCGGTGTCTTTGCCTACCCGGGTTGCTTCGACCAGAAGCGATCCGTTGGTGTTGATCGTGGCGCCTACGACCTCATCGCCAGGTCCGACCTCGACCGGGACGGGTTCGCCAGTGACCATCGAGGTGTCGATGGCCGAGTTGCCGTCGACGACGACACCGTCGGTAGCGATCTTCTCGCCTGGTCGCACTCGGAAGGCCATGCCAACAGCGAGGTCTTCGAGCGGGACTTCGGTCCCGTCCTCGAGCAGTGCCGTTCGGACGCCGAGGTCGGCGAGTGCTCGAATGGCATCCCCCGAGCGCTTCTTTGCCCGGAGCTCGAACCACTTGCCCAACAAGATCAGGGTGACGATGACCGCGCCGGTTTCGAAGTAGATGTGGCCGTCAGCTACGTCGGCGACGAGAACGACCGCTGACCACAACAGTGCCGATAGCGAGCCCATCGACACCAACGTGTCCATCGTGGTCGAGCCGTGGCGAATGTTCATCCACGCGGCGCGATGGAACGGCCAGCCAGACCACATAATGACCGGGGTCGTCAGCGCGGCGACGGCCCACTCCCAGCCATCGAAACGCAAGGAGGGGAGCATGCTGATGGCCATTGCGGGAATGGTCAGGAGCGCAGCGACGCGGAAACGAAGCCATAGGTCGGCTTCTCGCCGCTGCTCTGCCTCGTCGCTGTCGTCATCGTCGATGACGGCGTAGCCGAGCGCTTCGACCTCCGCTGCCAGAATGTCTTGTCCAATGGTTTGGTCGGAACGAATCGTGGCTCGACCGGTGGCGAAGTTGACCGTTGCCTCGGCGACATCATCGAGCTTGTTCAGGCGCCGTTGGATTCGGTTCGCGCAGGCCGCACACGTCATGCCGTCGATCGTGAGATCGACCTGATGTTCGGCGGTTTCTACGGACATAGGTCCAGGATAATCCTTCCAGTTGACTAGAAGGTCAAGTGTGACTCCTGCCAGCTTCGATGACCTGGCACCGGTTCGGGTCGGTGCAGCTCGACGGGTCGAGCGATTCTGCCCGCTGCGCGAGTTCGGATAGTTCATCCCTGGCCGCGATGAGCTGGGTGATCTGTTGGTCGATCGCGTCAATGTGCTGGCTCACGAGCTGAGCGGTGTGGGCACACGTGCCCTGCCCGGTGCTCTTGAGCTCGAGGACCGAAGCAATCTCCGCGAGCGTTAGCCCAGACGACTGCGCATCACGAATGAATTGCAAGCGCTCCACGGCACCATCGTCGTAGTCGCGGTATCCGCTCGCGGTCCGGTTTGGCTCGCTCAGCAGATCGATCGATTCATAGAAGCGGATCGTCTTGGTCGTTACCCCACAACGGTCTGCGAGTTCTCCGATTCGCATGGGCCCTCCTGGAAGCGTTCTTCCAGCGTAGGGGAATGATTGGGGTCCGTGGATCAGATCGCGATCGTTGAGGTTCGATTCTCGATCGCACGCACAAGATTGAGCGCAGCCATCGCCGACGTCTTTGGATTGTCGGGGAGCGGGTTGTTCCCAATCGCTACGTCGAGCGAGCCAAAGGCGCCGTGCGCGGAGATCTCGTGGCGGTTTGTCGTCGCATTCGGGTCGGCAATGAGGGTGATCTGGGTGCGTTCGGGGCCGATGCCCGCCAATGCGGTCGTCATAGCGACGTTGGCATTCTTCGGGAATGCCTCTGCCGTGGCTGCCGCTGGAGCGCTATAGAACACATGCGCCTCGGTTAGCGATGACAGGTCGCAGAGCTCCTCTGCGGGTGTGTCAAGCCAGGCCTTGGGCGGTTTGATCATGCGATGTTCGACGGTGTCGATTCCCATTCGCCGAGCGCCCGAGAGGGCGTCGACGCCGCCGAGCGCTCCCGGCTGGATGTGAATCTGCGCCCCATTGGCACGAGCAACGTTGCTCAAGGACTCCAGAACGTCGGGGTCGGCAAAAGCGGACATCGAGGAGACGATGAAGTCGGCACCACATTCGAGTGCGGCGCGACCCCACGGCTCGACGCTGGAACGCCCGGCCGCTTCGGCAACGACGTCTGGTCGCAGCGCGGCAAGCGCTCCGGGGTCGGCGATCACCATCGCTCCAGCCGGAACCCCGTCCCGAGCAGCGTCGGGGTCACGGACGGCGACACCAACCGTTGTGACCGTTGGTTCGGTGAGCAGGCGGCCGACGGTGCGGCCAATTGCTCCCCAGCCGATGATCACCAGCCGCTCGGGGTTCTCGCTCACACGATCAACCCGCAGCTCTCGAAGGCCTCACGAGTGATCGCCTTTTCCTCGTCGGTCAGCTCGAGCAGAGGAAAGCGCACATGTCCGCCGACCTGGCCGAGCAGTTCCTGCCAGTACTTCTGATGGGCATGTGGCTTTTCGGCGGGTCGGGTGCCCC
>CALBVK010000338.1 GCA_937969345.1 uncultured Acidimicrobiales bacterium | reverse complement strand
AGCTCGTTCGGTTCTCGAAGTTGGCGAAGCTGACTACGCCTGGAACCTTCAGGTTGCTCCGGAAATCCTTGCTTCCATGGAAGCAGCTGGCCAGGGCCGTCTCGCATCTGCGTTCACCGCAAACGTCGAGCACATCAACCTCAACCAGACCGATCCGTTCGCTGATCCTCCTTCTGAAGGAACCCCGAACCCATTGTTCGTCGACAACCCAGATCTGCATCGTGCACTCTCGATTGCCATCAACCGTGACGCTCTTGTAGCTGTCGGTTATGGCCCATCGGGTCGCCCGACCTGCAACATGTGGCCAGTGGGCGAGCAGAGCACGAACAACGACTGGTGCCTCACGCAGGACGCAGACGCTGCTAACGCTCTCCTCGATGGTCTTGGTTACCTCGACACCGACGGTGATGGCATCCGTGAAGCTGACGGCTACGGCCCACTCGAGTTCGACTATGTCACCTCGACCAACGCTGTACGTCAGAGCAACCAGGAGCTCATCGCAGCTGACTGGGAAGCAATCGGCGTCAAGGCCAACATGCTTAACGAAGATGCATCGCTCTTCTTCGATGGCACCTGCGCAAGCGACGTTTGCATCTGGAAGTTCTTCACCCCAATGCAGATGTTCACCAACGGTGCATCTGGCCCTTACGGACCTGGCTACCTCAACTCATGGGAGAGCTCAAAGGTTCCAACAGCTGCAAGCAGCTGGGGCGGCGACAACATCCCTCGTCTGAACTCTGCAGAGTTCGATGCGATCTCCGCTGAGGCTGGCCAGACCGCACTCGACGATCCAAACTTCAACAACTTGGTTATCGAGATGAACGACATCTTGTCAACCACTGCAGTTATCCCACTGATCCACCGTGCAAACGCTTCAGCGTTCGCTTCTGATATCGACGGAACCGGCGATCTCAACGGCTGGGACAGCGAGTACTACAACATCGAAGACTGGACTCGTTCCGAGTAATTAGTCGTTTGTTGTTTATGTGACGGCGGGGCCCGTCGCTCTCGAACCCCTCGAGGTTCGAGAGGGCGGGCCCCTGCCGCCACGCACTTTTTGGGGAAGAGGAGAGGGCCTTGCTGAGATATCTCATACGACGGTTACTGATTGCAGTACCGACCGTCATCGTGATCAGTATTATCGTGTTCGGTTTGCTGGAGCTCGCTCCAGGTGACCCGACAAGTCAGGTGCCACTCACCGTCCCCGCCGAGGTTCGTGAAGCAATTCGCGAGTCCCTCGGAGTAAACGACCCGTTCCTCCAGAAGTGGTGGAACTGGGCCCAGCTCATGATGGTCAATGAGCCAATTCATGCCTTCGAACACGTCACCAGCATCTGTATCCCGGGCTCCGGGGCTGATGAAGCGGCCAAGGCCGCAGCTCAAGCTGCCGACGAATGCGCTCCGAGAACGCGAATTATCTCGTGGAGCTCCCGTTCCGATGCCATGGACACGGTGTACCAGCGTGTCCCGCAGACCCTTTGGGTGCTCGGCCTTGGTTTGCTCTTCGGCTTCCTGTTAGCGGTTCCGGTCGGAACGCTGCAGGCCTATAAGCAATATTCGATCTTCGACAACGTCGGTACCATCTTCACGCTTCTCGGGTACAGCGTTCCGGTGTTCGTCATCGGTCCGCTACTTATCTGGCTCTTCTCCGTGAAGCTCGGTTGGTTACCTACCTTCTACGACACGACACTCGACGTCACCTGGACATCGTTGTCCTCTGTCTGGGAGCAAGTCAGGCAGCTGCTGATGCCCGTGACCGTGCTGACCCTTTTCAATGCGGCATCATTTGGCCGGTTCACCCGCGGTTCGGTGCTCGAGAACCTCAATCAGTCTTATGTCCGCACCGCACGCTCAAAGGGACTGGGCGAGTTCCCAATCGTGAGCAAGCATGTGCTGCGAAACAGCATGATCCCTGTAGTGACACTTCTTGCGCTGCAGATTCCTGGCATCTTCGCCGGAGCGATCATCACCGAGAACGTCTTCCGTATCAATGGGCTGGGTCAGCTGCTGCTGATCTCGATCCGCCAGTCGGACATCCCAATGGTGCAGTCGCTCGTATTCATCTTTGCTGTGCTGGTGGTGGTGTTCAACATCCTCGCCGACGTGCTGTACGGCATCCTCGACCCACGGATTCGTTATGACTGATATCTCTGGAAAGAACGACGCAGCGGCAACCACGGCATCGGCGTTGCAAGATGCCAACGACCTCGGCGAGCTGCGCTCGCTGCGGGCCGATGTCTGGCGCCAGTTCAAGAAGCACAAAGGCGCTATGGCCGGGGTTGTCATCTTGGTCTCCGTGGTCTTTGCATGCTTCGTCCTCCCGTACCTGTTGCCGTTCGACGTCGAAGAGCTCGATTACGAGAACGGCAACAAGGCCGCTGGTTGGCCACACCTCTTGGGAACTGACTCGCTTGGACGTGACGCCTTTACCCGCGCCCTTCTCGGTGGACGGATCTCGCTGCTCGTCGGCTTCGTTGCGATGGCGATTTCTATCGTCGTGGGTGTTCTCGTCGGTGCACTGGCCGGCTACTTCCGGTGGCTCGACTGGTTCCTGATGTGGGTCACCGATCTCGTCCTGTCGCTGCCGATCCTCCCAATCCTGCTGGTAGCTGTCGTGCTGTTCCGTGACCCAATGCAGGACTGGCTGGGTGACAGTCTCGGTATTTTCGTCCTCATGGTCACGATCATCGGCGGTACGTCTTGGATGCAGACCGCTCGAATTGTTCGTGGCGAAGTTCTGTCCGTCAAGGAAGAGGAATTCATCCTCGCTAGCCGCAGTGTCGGCACACGTTCGTTCCGGATCATCATCAGCCACATTCTTCCGAACGTGTTGAGTCCAGTCATCGTTGCTGCATCGCTCGGCATCGCTATTGCGATCATCACCGAATCGGCCGTGTCGTTCCTCGGTCTTGGATTTCCGCTCGACATCCCAACGTGGGGAAGTCTGCTCAACGACTCGAGCACTCGACTCAACCTGAACATCTGGTTGACCATCGGTCCCGGACTGCTGCTTTCCTTGACGGTCCTGAGCGTCAACCTGATCGGCGATGGCTTGCGCGACGCACTCGACCCCAAGGCCCGTAGCGGAGCGTAAACGTAGCCCGCGGGCCGACGACGGTCTCGCTGTACTACCGATCCGCCCTGGAGAGTCGCCTCCGGCTGGCGTCGGGCCAAGCACGATCGCTCCGGTGCCCCACTTCTTAACGAACCTGGCACCTTTTCCCAAAAAGGTACCAGGTACCTTTTGGGCGAACGGTACCTGGTACGCATGGCTGGCTGGGGACAACGTCCTGGTCGGGCGGCTTCTTTGCTGACGCGCCACGTATTGGTCGACGTCGCTCGATAGGTTGGCTGATCCACGGCGTTGGACGGGAGGTGTGCGGTGGCGACCAATGACGGCCTTGGAGTCGACGAAACGCGGCCTACCGTGCGAGCCGGAGTCCGCCTCGTTCGCAAGCTGCTACGCCCACACATCCCTCCGTTTGCGACATCGGTCGCCGGTTCCGCCGTGTTCGCTGCTGGCACCGTTGCGTCGGCGACCGCATTGGGCTGGATTACCGATCGGGTCGTCATCGACAGCTTCGAAGGCGATAGCGCCGGGGCGTCGGCCGTCACTGGCGCCGTGCTGATCGCCCTCATTGCGGTCGTGCGCTCGGTTGGCGTTGTTACCCGACGCTACTTCGCGGGGATGACCGCTGAGCGCGTCGAACGGTCAACGCGCGAAGCGCTCGCTCGGCAATACCTCTCCCAGCCAATGTCATGGTTGCGGCGTGCGTCGACGGGTCGCCTCGTCGCGCACGTCGACTCCGATGCCAAGGTGCTCACTCATTCGCTGCATCCACTCCCGTTCAGCTTTGGTGTGCTTTTCCTTGCGATCTTCTCCGGGGTTCGCCTCGTCATCATCGACCCATGGATTGCGCTCATTGCGCTCTTCTTGTTTCCGGCCATGACGGTGATCAACAGCTTGTACAGCCGCTTTGTCGAGAAACCCTTGGCCGAAAGTCAGGCACAGGTGGCCGAGGTCGCCGGAATCGCACACGAAAGCTTCGAAGGCGCGCTCATCGTCAAGACGCTCGGCCGGCGCGACGCCGAAGTCGAACGTTTCGATGCGGCAGCCGACATCTTGCGGGCCCGCCGGCAACAGGTTGGGTTCATCCGTTCGTGGATGGACATCTTTCGCCATTCGCTTCCACAGGTCGGAATTCTCGTGGTGCTGCTCGTCGGCGCGAACCGGATCGCCTCGGGATCGATGACCCCTGGCGACATCGTCGAGATCGCTGCACTCTTTGGTGCACTTGCAATCCCAATGCTGGTGTTTGGCTTCCTGTTGGAAAGCCTGATCCCGTCGGTCGTTGCCTGGAACCGGCTTCGTCCGGTGATCGAAGCGCCGATCCCAGAGGTCCCTGAGCAGATCGGGCGTCCTGAGGGGCCGCTCGATGTCGTTGTCGATGGCGTTTCCTTCGCGTGGGCGTCGGCGCCCGACGACATCGTGCTCGACCACATCACACTCACCATCGAGCCTGGCGAGATGGTCGCCATCGTTGGTTCCACCGGGTCGGGCAAGAGCACGTTGTGCGCAGCGATCGCCGGGGTCCTTGACGACGTAGACGATCACGTGATCGTCGGTGGTCGGGCCTTGCAAGACTTTCACCCGGCAGACCGAGCAGATGCTATTGCGTATGTGTTCCAAGAGGCGTTCCTGTTCGCCGAATCGATTCGCTCGAACATCGACCTCGACGGAGACTCCTCCCACGAGGCGGTCGTGATGGCGGCCAAGGTTGCCGCCGCGGATGAGTGGATTTCGTCTCTCGCCCAGAGTTACGACACCCCGATCGGCGAACGCGGCGTGACGGTGTCTGGCGGACAGCGACAGCGAATTGCGTTGGCGCGCGCCCTCGTGCGCGATGCCGGCCTCGTCATCTTGGATGACGCGACCTCGGCTGTTGACACGGTTGTGGAGCAGCAGATCCTGTCGCATCTGCGCAGCTCGACGAACGCAACCATGGTTATCGTCGCGAACCGTTTGGCGACCATTGCGCTCGCCGACCGGGTGGTGCATCTCGTCGATGGGCGAATCGGTGCGACAGGGTCTCACGAGGAGCTGCTCGAAGACGACGACTATCGCGAGCTCGTCATGGCCTATGCGGAGGCCGGGGATGGCTGATCTCGAAGCAGACGTTGAACACCTCGACGACACGGCGCACGATGGAGCGATTCAGGTCCTACGGCGCGGGCTGCAAACCACACCCGAACTCCTTCAAGGCCTACTCGCTACCGCGCTGATCGGTGTTGCCGTGGCGGTCGGACAGATTTCGATTCCGATCGTCATCCAGCTTGCGCTCGACCGTGGCGGACTGACGAGCGGCGAGGTCGATACCGGGGTCGTGTTGAGGCTCGTACTTATGGCGTTCGGCGTGTTGATTGCTACCGAAGCGTTGGCGCTGATCGCCAAACGGCGAATGATCGTGCGCGCCGAAGCGTCGCTGCGACGCCTCCGAGTGATGGCCTTCGACCATGTCCACCGGCAAACGCTGTCGGTACACAACGAACAAGCCACCGGTGTGATGATCAGTCGCGTGACCAGCGATGTCGACTCGCTCTCACGCTTCACCGATTGGGGTCTGTTCGTCTGGGTCGTTGAGCCAATCGTGGTTCTGTGCATCTTCGTTGCGATGGCCGTCTACTCCTGGCAGCTCGCACTACTTGCGCTGGTGTCGTTCCTTCCCGTTTTTGTCGCAATGCGCTGGGTGCGGACTCGGATGGCGTTGGCGCACGATGAACGCCGGACGGCCATTGGGAATCTGCTCGGAGCGTTCAACGAGTCGCTCACTGGAGCCGAGGTTGTTCGTGCCTACAACGCGCAACACCGAACGCAGAAGCGTCTCGACACGGTCTCGGAGGTCCGGTATCAAAAGGGTCTTAAGGCAAACCTGTACATGTCGGGCGTCTATGTGATTGGCGACCTCGTGGGCGCCATCATGTTGGCGGCGGTGCTGCTCGTTGGGGTGACCCAACGTGAGGCGCTCGATCTCAGCTCTGGTTCCTTGGTCGCGATCATGTTCCTGATCACGCTCTTGCTGACGCCGATCGCTGAGCTTGGCGAGACGATCAACACCGCTCAAGAAGCGGTCGCTGGCTGGCGCAAAGTACTCGACCTGTTGGATCAACCAATCGAAGACCTCGACCCCGAAACCGGAGTCGCGTTGTCGAGCGGAGCACTGTCGATCGGTGCGAGTCACGTGGCATTTGACTACGGCGACGGCGTGCCGGTGTTGCGAGATGTCTCGGTCGAGCTTCCCGCCGGGAGCCGAATCGCGATCGTTGGTGAGACGGGCTCGGGCAAGAGCACCTTTGCTCGGCTTTTGTGCAGGCTCGCCGACCCGACGTCTGGGTCGATCATGATCGACGGGGTGGAGCTCACCGATGTTGCCGGCGACGCCCGACATCGTGCGATTCGGATGGTGCCCCAAGACGGGTTCCTCTTCGACGCCACCATTCGCGAGAACATCTCCTTTGGGCGCGCCGATGCAACACAAGCCGATATCGATCAAGCCATCGACTTGTTGAGCCTCGAGGCGTGGGTTGCCGGACTGCCGGACGGTCTCGATACTCCGGTTGGCGAACGCGGTTCGTCGTTGTCGGTCGGGGAGCGCCAGTTGGTCAGCTTCGCACGCGCTGCGGTTGCCGACCCGGGCATTCTGATTCTCGATGAAGCGACGTCGTCGGTCGATCCGCAGACCGATCTTCAGCTCACCCGTGCGCTCGATCGGCTGGCTGAAGGGCGAACCATCGTGTCGATAGCGCACCGGCTCTCCACGGCGGAGTCGGCCGACATCGTGTTGGTGTTCAGCGATGGCGAGTTGATCGAGCAAGGCGGCCATGACGAGTTGGTGCTCGCCGGTGGACGGTACGCCGAGCTCTTCGCTGCCTGGACTGCCGACATCGACCACACGGCGTAACGGTTCGTTCTCTTCGGGGCGCGTAACGAGCACCTTGCCTGATGAGATAATCACCGTTATTATCATACTGTGACCACCGACACCTTTGCCTCGGACCCGTTGGGCAACCAACTCGTCTCTGCAGCTGCACAGGTTTTTGCCGAGGAAGGTTACGACCGCGCCAAGGTGGCCGAAATTGCTCGCCGGGCCGGGGTAACGACCGGCGCGATCTACAGTCGATATCGGGGGAAAGCCGATCTCATGGCTGACGCGCTCGGAACGCACCTGATCGCACAGATCGAACGCGTCCTTCCCGAAGCCCCCGAAGGAGGAGCTGCGTTGCTCTTCTCGATGGGTACCCATCTTCTCGACGAGAAGAAGTCGTCGGATTGGCTCGTGATGGAAGCAATCGTGGCCACCCGTCGCGATCCTGAGTTGGCCGACATGATCCGCCGCTCGTTCGAGGACGACGAGAGTCGAATCGCGAAACACATCCAACAAGCCAAAGACGACGGCCAGATCGATCGCAACCTCAGCACGAAAGCCATCGCGAGTTTCGCGATGGCGCTGGGCATGGGCATGACGGTCAATCAGCTCGTTGGACGAGAACTCCCAGAAGCCGATAGCTGGCGCGAAGTCATCGATCGCGTTCTTGCCGCAGCGGCACCCCTACCCCCATCCGATACCCCCAGCGAGTGAGGAAACTCTTATGACCATCACCGATCCACACGCCATCGACATCAACGACCCGGAACGGATTCTCGAGATCGCGAAAGCAAACGTCGACCCCGATGAGGTGTTGCACGCCGTGAAGGACAATGCCGACGCCTTGTTCACCTGGGATTACGGCAAAGGCCAACGAGCCGCGCTCGACAAGCTGTACGAAAAGGCGAAGCGGTCGCAGTGGAACGGTACGACAGACCTGCCGTGGGACACCGATGTCGATCTCGATACCTACGAACCAACGACCGATCCCTTCGAGCTTGAGTACTTCTACGACAACCCCGACTCGCCGCTCTACAACTTCGACGAAAAGAAGCGCCACGAGGTCGATATCGAGTCGTTCAAGTGGAGTCTCAGCCAGTTCCTCCATGGCGAGCAGGGTGCGTTGTTGTGCACCGCAAAGATTGTCGAGACCGTGCCATGGATCGACGCCAAGTACTATGCCGCCACTCAGGTGGTCGACGAGGCCCGCCACGTCGAAGTGTTCAGTCGATACACAAACGAGAAGCTT
>CALBVK010000337.1 GCA_937969345.1 uncultured Acidimicrobiales bacterium | reverse complement strand
TGGCTGAGGTCGGGATCGATATCTCAACGTTCCAGCCACAGTTGTGGACCGATGACATCGTTCGTGAGTGCGATGTCGTTATCTCGATGGGATGCGGCGATGTATGCCCGCACTATCCGGGTACCAGACACGAAGACTGGGAACTGACCGATCCCGCCGGCCAAGGCCTTGACCTCGTTCGCGGTGTGCGAGACGAGATCAAGACCCGAGTCGAGGAACTCCTTACGTCCCTCGACCTGGCCTGATTGTTGAATAGTTACTGGATTCGGTATCAGTCATTTGTTTCGAGGCCGATAAGGGGCAGGCATGGGGCAAGCCCCTCGATGGTGATGTCGTCCGAGGGCACCTCGTTCCACTGATCCCGATCGAGGCGGTACCGAACGACGCGTTCCGTTCCGCCATCTCCTCTAACTTCGATGGTCTCGCCATTGGACTTGTAGCCGAGTTTCTCGGTGACCCGTCGAGAGGCATGGTTGCTTTGAATCGTCTCCGTATGAGCGACTTCGGCATCCAAGCCATCAAAGAGAAGCGACAAAATCGCTCGTCTCGCCTCGGTGCCGATGCCCTTCCCCTGATGTGGACGTCCTAGCCACGAGCCCGTCGTCGCCACCTTCGTGGCATGAAAGTTGTCGGCGAAGACGTCCTGCGACCCAACGACTGCTCCGTCGACAACGACAACGAACGGGAGTTGCCATTTGGCGGCCGAAAGCGCGGACCGCGTACGCCAGTGGAATTGGACAATCGATTTCGCACGAACGTCGGCTGGCTCAAGGCTCCATGTGCTCGCAAAGGGTGATATCTCGGGGGAGTGAATTCCTTCGTCCGCCAACGCGACGAGCATGGCGATGTTCTCATCGGTTGGGTACGAAAGCGTGACCCGAGGCGTAGAAATGCTGAGGCCGAAGAACGGCCAGATATCGGTGAGGTAAGGCGTGCTCATAATCGTATGTCCTTCGAATAGGTGGAGTGGAAGTCCCAAAGTCCCTGCGCCAGGCAGCGAGTCGCTGCCAGCGCTGGGACCTCGGTGCGCTAGTGGTTAGAACGGCCAGTTGGCGTTGCTTCCAGCCTCGAGCGTTTGCATGAGGCTGAATGTGGCATCGCTGAAACCGGCGAGTGTGTAGCGGCCACGTTGTCCGGCCGGTGTCGACCGTGGTCGGTAACCGGCGAGATCCACGGTGTAGATCACGGGAACGTGGCCGATATCGACTCGTCCGGCGTCAGCCATCTGGTCGTCGGTGAACATGATCACTCGATCGTGCTTGCGCGGAACGAAGTGATCTCGGATTGCGGTGTGGCCGTTGGTTGCGTGTCCGACGTGACCGAGCATCTTCACGATCTGGTCGACTCGAGCCAGGGTCGACGATCCCTTTCGGAAACGTACGGCCTTGTTCGATTGACCAAAGATGACGGTGTCCGCCTGGGCGGACCGAGAAGCAGCCGTGACCGCTGCCATGACCGCGCCGACTTCCACTCGGCTCATTCGAGAACGAGCTGACACTGGTGCCTGCATCGACCCCGACATATCGATGACCACGAGGGTTCGATCGAGCGCCGGGACGTTTTCGGTTGTCAGGTCGAGCGTGGTTCCGAGCGCACGCTTCCAGTAGTCGGAGGGAGCTGCCTTGTAGGCGGCCCACACCTGGTACGGGAAGAGCCGCGCCTTGGCCACTTCGTCGGCATCGGTGATTCGTGCCAGCACAGCCTCGACTGCAGCGCGGCTCACGCCTTGCTCGTCGAAGTTACGCAGGTTACGGATGAGCGCCATGGCGCCCATCGTCGGAATCACCGATTCCCATGCCTCGGCATCCATTCCGCCCGGAAGCCATCCAGCGAGTCGTTCCCACGACGTTCCGGCCTTGGCCAGAGCGCCCGAACCCTCCGAGCGGAGCACCTCTCGGCGCTCTTCGACAGGGATCGATGCCTTCGACTTTGCAGCCGCAAGCATTGGGAGAACGTGTGGATCGGCAACCGCGTCGTTGTGGTGACGATGGTCGAGTAGCCAACCAAAGAGTGCGCTTTGTGTTGCATCGCGCGGCTTTGGGTGAGTGAGCTCGATGACGTCGGCCATACGAATGCCTCGCCCGAGTCCGTCGTAGCGGAGCGCCGATCGTTCGTTGTACAGACGAGTGGCACCGTCGGCGACGCCACGCTTGACGGCCATCTTCATGGACCGTCCGTAGCGGCTGTGCCAGTAGCCGACCATTTCGGCTGGCTCATCGCCGCGTTGTAGCACGCTGTTGATCACGGCCCGACCGCCCTCGCCGCCAGCGGCAACGTATTCGGCCGCAAGCATGATCGATGCGGAACGGATCTTGAGCTCCTTACGGAGATATGGAGCGAGCCGGGCAACAAACTCTGGGTTCGTTGCGGTCACCCGATGTACGAGTTCGACGAAGCGGTCTTCACGCGCTTCGGCAGTTTCGTAGAACGTTGGCTCGGTCGCCATGTAGGTGGCGGCCATGAGGAACAGCTCGCTTTCGAGATCTGGTTCGTAGCCAATGCCGCGCTCATGGGTGAGCGTGCGTCCACCGCTGGTTGTAACCGGAGCGGTATGTCGAATTCGGATGTACTTGTGAGAAAACTTGGACATGTGAAGCCCTCCTTTCAAGGTGTGTTTGTGAACAGTTAGGGACTGTCCCTAACTGTTCATGAGATGACGACATCGGGCCTGAGAACCAGCTGATCGAGCTCAATAACTGCTCTACCTCTGAGCTACAGCCGCATGTTGCGCGACTGGCAGGATTCGAACCTGCGACCTGTCCATTTCGAGTGGAAGAAATCCCAATCATCACAACAGGCCCGATGTGTCATCGAATGTGGGCTGTGGCGATACAGCCCGTGCTTATTCCAAGCGGCCAGCGCCGCCGGCGCAGCTCTCCGCCCAGACCCCGATGGGTCGAGCTACGCCGGCAACAGCCACGCGGCCCATTCGGGACGTGCGGTCAGCATGACAATCGAACTCGTGGGCGCGACTGGGGTCTGCTTGAGAGCCCAGCCGAGCTGTTCGAGGGAACGATCGCCCTTCACGCCGTTGTGCTCAAGGCACATCAGCACGCAGTTCTCCCACGACGTGTCGCCGCCCCGCGAACGTGGCGTGACGTGGTCGACCGTCGAACCGTGATCATCGCAGCCAGACACCTGACACTCGCGGTTGTCTCGAGCGCTCAGACCCTTCTTCGAGAAGCGAGGGCTCTCGCTCGAACGCATTCCAGCGAACGAGATCATCTGTATCAAGCGGACAACCTGCGGGAACGGGAACTCGGCGCCACCCGCTGAGCGGACAACTCGGTTTCCGTCTTGTTCCACGAGCTCGGCCCGTCCTGTGAGGACAAGCGTCATTGCCCGCTTCCACGACACGATCGTCAACGGTTCGTAGGAGGCGTTCAGTAGTAGTACGGACATGTTTGCCTCCCTTGATGGTGTTGTTTGTTTGGCGGAAGGAGCGGGGGTCGAACCCGCAAGGCTCTCGCTCGGCTAGTTAGCAACCAGCTGCCGTCGCCATTCGGCTTGCCCTTCCAGATGCATGCGGTCGCGGATGTCGACCGGAAGTGTCGACGTATTGCTGTGCCCAGCGCTGGATTCGAACCAGCGACCTTCTGTTTGTAAGACAGCTGCTCTCGCCACTGAGCTAGCCGGGCATAGTCGAAACGGATGGACTTGAACCATCGACCCCCGCTGTATCAGAGCGGTGCTCTACCCAGACTGAGCTACGTTTCGAGGTTGGAGCGGAATGCCAGCTGAGCTAATTCCACGTAGTTGCGGGAGCGAGAGTTGAACTCGCACTGGTGACTGGTTATGAGCCAGGTGCAGCACCACTACTGCCTGTCCCGCTGGGTGTCTCGCATTATCTGATGTGGGGTCAGACTCCGATGTCAGATCGCGAGGGTGCGCGCCATCGACGGGATTCGAACCCGTAACCATCTGCTCGACAAGCAGCTGCTCTAACCATTGGAGCTACGACGGCAATGTTGGGCGGTTGTTGCTAACCGTTGTGCGAGTTGAGCCGATGGAGATCAATGCCTCAACCTCCGCTTCCTGCCACTGCTGCTGGACTGTTGCTCGCACTCGGCTGCGCAGTGGCTGCCGGAATCGCCGTGTACCGCTTCCTGTCCGATCGGCCGACCGCTCGACGGTCGATGCAAGCCATTGCCGCGGGCGGGCTGACCTTTCAGGTGATTCACGTTCTTGAACATGTTCTACAGCTGTCGTTCTGGGCGCTGAGCCCGACGGACAAACCATGGCTTTCGTCTTGGGCGGCTGGAACCGCCGATGGTCTGCAATACTTTTGCTCCCTTCTTCCGGCAGCGAGAGAGGAAGCGTCGATCGGCGTCGAGATGTTGCATTTGACTGGCAACGTCGTGTTCCTCGGTGCGCTCACCGCATGGCAGGTCGCAATGCGTTCGGAGAAGCGAACGATTCGGACGCTCGGTATCGCGGAGAAAGTGCAGCTCTTTCACGTCATTGAGCATGTCGTGCTCGTTGGCTCCCTCATCGGGTTTGGAAAGGCGTTGGGTGTTTCGACAGCGTTTGGTGCCGTCGAAGGGACAGCGCTAGTCGCTTTGCGTGTGTGGTTTCACTTCACGATCAACGCCGTAGCGACGACCTATGCGTTGCGTGCAGCGAAGGAGACCTGGGGTGCGCCAAAGGTGATTCCGCCAGTGACGCTCGTGGACCTGACCGCCATGCCAGCGGCCGACCCACGACCCAGGACAGTCATCGTGCTGCCTGACGAAGCAGAAGCATCACTGCAAGAGCGGTAGGGCGCATTCGAACCGCTACGCGGTTTGCACCGTGTCAGAGAGTCGAACTCCACAAACCGAGGTTTGGAATCTCGGTACCGCCCAGCGGCCACGGCAAGTATCGGAAGGTGGATTCGAACCACCATCTGCGGGGCCAAAACCCGCTGTCCTAGCCATTGGACGATTCCGATTTGAGTTGTAGGCACGCAACGGGTCTGTGGAAGCGTTTTCGAGCGGAGCGAGAAAAGGCGGTTAGTGAGCGAGGCGAACGGCTTGGACGATTCCGACAAGAGTTACCCCGATGCGAATGACACTTTCTCCGGCCAGTTGCGCTCTTGTACTGTCGACGTCATGGCCAACAGCTCGCTTCCGACTCCTCGGACAGCGTTGGTTACCGGTGCCACCGGGCTCACTGGCCGAGCGGTTGTTGACACGTTGGTCGCAAGCGGACGAGACGTCGTTGCGCTGTCGCGGACACCACAACCAGACCGGGTCGGTGTTCGGTGGTTCGTCGCCGATCTCAAAGACGTCAACAGTGTTCGATTAGCGCTGTTTGAGACCCCAATTCATGAGCTGTATCACTGCGCTCAGAAGCCACCGCCTCGCCCGATCCCGTTGCCTACGCGCGCCTTGCGCGTGTTCACGTGGATGACCGCAAGGATGTTGCCCCTCCTTCGCAGAACACCTGCGCTCGAGGCGGGGCTGTACAGCCGATTGGGGAGGTTTACGGGAGTCAGAGATGCTCAACAAGAGAATCTTGCATTGCTGCAGCATGCCATTGCTGGTTGTGGCAGTTCGCTCCAACATGTTGTCGCGATCACAGGTGGTCGGCACTATGGCATGCATCTCGGCCCGCAACTGTATGCGGACTACGAATCGCCGTACGTCGAGGCGTCGACACCTCGGGCACCTGGCCCGAATTGGTACTACGACGTTGAGGACCACCTCCGAACGTCGACTGCTCCGTGGACCTGGACGGTGCTACGACCGAGTTTCATCGTCGGGGGTGGCGGAGGAGGATCGCATGACCTCGGAGCTGCGATCGGCGCGTACGTGGCGCTTTGTCGTGCAGCAGCTGTGCCAGCCGACTTTCTTGGTGATCGTCGGACTGCGGCGGCCCGGCTCGATCTGACGAGCACAAAGCAGCTGGCAGCGGCTGCGGTGTGGAGCGCCAACGAATCAGCAGCGGCGAATCAGGCGTTTAATGTTGCGACAGGCCGCACCTTCACGTGGGCAGCGCTTTGGCCTGACCTCCTCGAGAAGTTTGGGCTGGACGGCGAGCTGACCAATGCCGGTGTATCTCTCCGCTCGTTCACGAAACGACATAGCGACCGTTGGGCGGCCCTTGCGCATCGTGAGGGCCTGGCGCATACCGAGATCGGTGCGTTCGCAGCGGCGGAGTACGCAGATCAGATGATGATCCTTGATTGGGATGCGGAATTTGACGTGAGTGCGTTGCGCCGTGCTGGCTTCTCCTACTTCCCCGAACCGCTCGACGTTCTTGTACGAACAGTGCGAGAAATGGCCGGCGCGAATCTGATTCCTCCGGTCGGTGGCGCCGAGCTTTCCGAAGCCGAGCAAACCGCAGAGGTCGAGCTCGCAATCGCGCTTCCTACGCAGCGTGCGCGCAGCGAGTACACATAGCTGGCCGAAGTAGGACACAATTCGGAGATGGAAGATTTGATCTATTCGTCGGCCGTGGACCTCGCTGCAGCAATTGCAAACGGGGAACTGACTTCGGTCGAGGTGGTCACTGCATTCCTGGACCGAATCGATGCCGTTAACGATGACGTCAACGCAATCATCTTGCGTCGGAGTCGTGAGGACGTGCTGGCCGATGCTGCGGCTGCCGACGCAATGGAGCCAATGGGGCCGTTACACGGACTGCCGATAGCGGTGAAGGACCTCGAAGACGTGGCTGGGCTTCCAACCCGGGCTGGGTCGTTGGTCACCAGCGATCAGCCGGTGGCAGCAGACGGGCACGTCGCGGCCAAGCTGCGTGCGGCGGGAGCGATCATCGTCGGTAAGACCAACACCCCGGAATTCGGCACCGGCTCGCACACGTTCAACGACGTGTTCGGCGTGACCCGTAACCCTTGGGATCTCGGGCGTACCGCAGGTGGCAGCAGCGGGGGAGCGGCAGCTGCGCTCGCCGCACATATGCTGCCGATCGCCGATGGCAGCGATCTCGGCGGATCACTTCGCAACCCGGCACACATGTGCAACGTCGTCGGGATGCGGACGAGCGTTGGTCGAGTCGCTGTACCCGATGGACAGACCACACACTTGCGTTTGGGAGTGAGCGGACCGATGGGCCGCACCGTGGCCGACACGGCACTGCTGATGGCGGCAATGGCCGGTCCCGAAGAACGCGATCCGCTTTCGTTGCCCGAGTCGGGTTCGGTGTTCATGCCTCCGCTCCCGACAACAACCGACGCGTCGATCGCATGGGGTGGAACACTTGGCGGGCTCTTCGAATGTGACCCCGAGATTCTGGAGATCTGTCGCTCGGCAGCGACGACCGTCGAGTCGGTCGGCGGATCCTTCTCGGAGGATCACCCGGATATGGAACATGCCGAACTCGTGTTTCGGGTACTTCGCGGAATGGGCTACGCCGGCGCGAGCTGGCAGATACCAGAGGAGCAGCATCACCTGATCAAGGAGACGGTGCTCGAGAACATGGAGTACGGCCGCACTCTTACGCTGCCGGATGTCTTGGCCGCTGAGGCTCATAAGGCCGAGCTGCACAGACGAATGAGCGCGTTCTTCGATGACTACGACATCCTCGCTCTGCCCGTCGCCGCGGTTGCTGCGTTCCCCGTGGAAACGGAATACCCAACACACGTCAACGGCGTCGAGATGCGCGACTACTTGGGCTGGATGATGGCGGTGTGCATGATCACCCCGACAGGGTGTCCGGCAATTTCAATCCCCGCAGGGTTCACAAGCGACGGTCGGCCGGTTGGCCTGCAGCTCGTTGCCCGGCTTGGGCATGAACGAGAGCTGCTGGAGATTGCATCAGCGATGGAGGCAGCAAACCCTCGACATCACTTGCGGCCGGAGCTCTAGCGATGTCCGCAAACGTCGCAGAGTCTGCGCTGGTCGTCATCGACGTTCAGATGGCCATCGATGATCCGGTCTGGGGTCCTCGGAACAATCCTGACGCCGAGGAGTGCATCGCCACGCTCCTCGCGTTCTGGAGGGCGAGAAGCTGGCCGGTTATTCATGTTCGCCACGACAGTGTCAACGAGGATTCGCCGTACCGGCCCGATCAGCCTGGGAACGACTTCAAAGCGCTAGTTGCGCCACATGAGGGCGAACAGGTTGTCGCAAAGACAACGAATAGCGCCTTCATCGGTACGCGGCTCGAGGATATTCTGCGCGAGCTCGGTGGGAGGGCCGTCTTTGTCGGCGTCCTCACCAACAATTCACTGGAGGCCACGGTGCGTATGGCAGGCAACCTCGGCATCGAAACATACGTGGTGTCCGACGCGTGCTGGTCGGTTGACAAGACCGATGGAAGAGGCCGTACGTGGCTTGCGGAGGACGTGCATGCCCTATCGCTGGCGAACATGCACGGTGAATATGCACAAGTCGTCTCGTTGGGCGAGATTGTCAACTGAGTAGTTTTTGTTTCGAGCGAGGCAGTGGGGTGAATGGTCGGGATCGAACCGACGAGTTCCGAGTAGAACACCAGGGTCACAACCTGGCTCGACAAACCAACAGTCGACTCAATCACCATGTTTCGCCGCGGTTGCAATCCGCGCCTGAGGGCCCTCGATGCTCGGCGGAAGTCCGACGGGGTAATCGAGCCTTGGGTGGGATTCGAACCCACAGCCTCTCGTTTACAAGACGAGCGCATCAGCCATTGATGCTTCCAGGGCTTGGTGGGAATACTCCGATTCGAACGGAGGACACCGGGGTAAGAACCCGGCACGTTTCCAACTACGCCATATTCCCGAGAACACTGTGGAAGAAGCACATGCTTAGCGGAGAGAGTGGGGGTCGAACCCACAAGGCTTGCGCTCGCCGGGGTTCGAATCCGGTGCCGTCGCCATCTTTCGGCTTGTCTCTCCAAGCGTCGGGCTCGGCGGCGGCATGGTCACCCAAAGATGACAGCACACCGCGCCGGCCCGCCAAGGGTGGGAGGTAGGAGCCGTTCGCTTCGCTCTCTACACGAGTTATGGCCCTGGCGGGCCATAACTCGCCCGTCGGCCGGGTTCCCTAAAAGGGTGGGAGGTAGGACTATGGATTACCTACAAGAACGGGGCTAGCTCCAGACCCGCTCAACCTTGCAGTACCTGTCGGTACGAACCCAACTCCACGTCGCCGTGGAGCCCGGTCAGCACAACCTGTACAAGTCGGATTACGGCCACTAACCGAGCCGTTATTCTCCGCACTCCCAGCGTCGGGCCGTCGCCCTTCGCCGTTCTTGATTGACATGTTTCGAGGCATTGCTCCGAAGGAAGGGATCGAACCTCCAACCTCTCGGGTAACAACCGAGCGCTCTGCCAGTTGAGCCACTTCGGAAAGTGGTACTTCCCGTGGGAGTCGAACCCACAAGTCTTGCGACCGCAGGGTCTAAGCCTGCTGCGTTTGCCATTTTCGCCAGGGAAGCGTGTGTCATGCTCTAGTCGTGGATAGAGCAAGAGAATTTCTATTGGTGATGGCTGAATCAATGCACTGTGATCCGTCGATTATCGACAGTGTCGGCGTCACCGTTATGGGATCGCCGTCGCGGGCCGAAAGCCACGTCACTGCTGGTTACAAACTCGGCGAGCACCTCGTGGTCACCTGCGACCCAGCGGTCGAAGACACGCTTCGCCCCGCAGCTGCTGGCGTCGAGCCATCCCTCGATGGATGGCGAGCACTCGCGGAGAGCTTGAGCGGTGAACTGCTAGGGGCGGGACGTATGCAGCTATTGGAGCAACCAGTGTCGGGCGAGCCGTCTCTCGCCCCGGGTTACACCCTGTGTGTAGCAACGTCGGATGACCCTGAAGTTGTCGAGCTGCTCGGCAGATTCATCGAGGAATGTGATGAGGAAGAACTTGACGATGCAGAGCTGTACCTCGACGAACTCGACGACGTTGTCCACCTAGCGCTTGGCCCTGACGGCGCGATCGCAGCGTATGCCTCCGGCCATCCCTTTGAGATGGCCCAGGCCTTTAGCGACATTGGCGTCATCACGCACGCTGATCATCGCAGTCGGGGCCTCGGCGCTGCGGTGGTTTCGTCGCTTTGCGCCCAGCTGCTCGCCGACGGGATAGAGCCGCTCTATCGCTGTGATGAGGACAACGCCGGATCGGTGCGATTGTCTGCCTCACTCGGATTTGCGCCCACGACGCAACTCGTCGCGTATCGCTTTGCGACGTGAGGCATTCGTTCGCTTCGCCGGATCGATGTTGCACCCCGACAGGGAGTCGAACCCTGTCTTCCGGGTTGAAAACCCAGCGTCCTAACCGGTAGACGATCGGGGCATTCTGAGTCCCCGGTAGGAGTCGAACCTACGACACCCTGGTTCGAAGCCAGGTGCTCTTCCACTGAGCTACGGAGACGAGAGTCTGGGCGGAGGGATTCGAACCCTCGAGATTGCCGACGTCCAAGGTCGGTGACGAACCAAGCACGTCCTCACCCAAGTGAATTTGCCGGGTGTAAGTCCCGGTGCATGAAACGAGCTTGCGGGGAGCGGAGCTCGCGAAGCGACCATGTGGGTGGCCGCGGATGTCGGGTGGAAACCCCGACAAGTAGTCGAATTGATGTTGGGGAGGGCCTTCCTCCCCAACAACAATTCATCTATTGCCTCTTGGAATAAGCGCTGTGAGACTGACCTCTTCGCCGGAACCTTCGCGGGGTCTGTTCCTGAACCGGCATGTATCTCGCAGCTATGTCTTCGTTAACCCGGGCTGAAAAATCAGAAAAGCCGCACTCTCGTTCAGGGAGAGGCGGCTTTGCGAACTCGGGGTTCGAACTATGGCGAAATGAACTCGCTACAGATCGACCTCCCGCAAAGCCGGGGTCTCGGGCATGCGCAAATCGCCCTGAAACAGGACGACGAACGCACACGGCTCGGCGCTATGGCGGAGCTTCGAAATATTCAGTTGTGATGCTGAATGCGTGTGTGTAGTCATCTGTTTCTGGGGCCGACACGTACTTCGTGGCGTCGCCGGTGAATATGTATACGGAGGCTGTGGTCGGGTGTCAACAGCAGTTTCCTCACGTTTCATCGATGCGCGGTGTTAACCGGAACAAGTCGGGGTCGGCATTGATGTTGATAAATCAGCGATTCTAGAGCCCTGTTTGTGCTTGCAAATAGAGACGCAAATTTCTCTGATATATCTCCAAATAGCGATTGCGTCAGCTGATTTTGGACGCGGCGTAACGGAGGTGCTCGGTCAGATCGGGCAGTTGAGCGTTCGCGTTGAGACCGCTCGTCGACGGCATCAGGTACGTCGGACGAGCGCCGATCGTTCGCTCCTGCCAGCCTGCGGCTGCACGTTTGTCGATCGCTGCTCGCCAGCCCGCAAGTCCGACGAAGCACACCACCTGGGGTTGCAGCCATGCCACGAGACGCTCGACGCGGCGCAACCCGTCAACGAACTCGTTGCGGCCTAACTCGTCAGCGCGCCGCGTCGTCCGTTTCACAATGTCGGTCATGCCGATTTTGTTCTTGGCGAGAAGCGCCAGCGGATCCCGATCTGCCACGGCTAGGCCAGAAGCCAACATGGCTGGCCAGAAACGGTTGCCGGGCCGGGCAAAAGCGACGCCAGAATCTGCCGATGCTGGGGACGGGTTCAAGCCGCAAATGAGCATGTTCAGGCGCGGCGCGACCGAATCAGGCAACGTCCACAAGCGTTCGCCGGAGGGGGAGAACCCAGCGCCCCGCACGACATCGTCCCATCGTTGGGCGTCGTACGTCGCTGGCTGCAGCAGAGAGACCGTCCCACCAACCGGCGTCGCGCGGTGAAGCGCAGCGAGCCGGGCAGGGACGAAGCTCGTCACCGGGCTAACCGAAGAATTTGCGCTGCAACTTTCGCATGCCGCCGAGCCAGCTCTCGATATCGGCGCCCTTGTGGTTCACATATTTTGCCACTTCAGGGTGCGGGAGAATATGGAATGACTCGGCGTCGAGACCTTCGATTACCGCATCGGCGACATCGGTCGTCTCGATCATGCCGTGCGCAACCACGTTCGCGACCGCAGGGTCATCGCCTTCGGTCATGGCGGTGCGGACCGCCTGAGGACACAAGACCGAGACCTTGATGTTGTCCTGAGCATGCGTGATCGATAGCCACTCAGCCAGCGCCACCGCCGAGTGCTTGGTCACGGCATAGGGGGCCGTGCCGAGATTGGTGAGGAGGCCAGCCGCCGACGCTGTGGTCAGCAGGTACCCGCCGCCGCGTTCTTGCCACCGGGGAATCATGTGACGAGCCGCCCACACATGGTGCATCACGTTGATCTCCCAGATGCGCTGCCACTCCTCGTTTGGAACGTCGACACCCCCGGGAAAGCCACCGATTCCGGCATTCGCCACGAACAGATCGATCGGGCCGAATTGCTCTTCGGTTGCCTCGATCAGGGCTGCGATGCTGTCCTCGCTCGACACGTCGGCGGCAATCGGGTGCGCCCCTACCGCAGTCGCTGCTTCGTCGAGGTTCGCAGCAACGTCTGACGCAACCACAGCAGCGGCTCCCTCAGAAACAAAGCGAGCAGCGAGCGCGTTGCCAATTCCCGCAGCAGCGCCCGTTACGACACAGACTTTGCCAGTTACCTGCATCAACATCTCCTAAAACGTGGTGTGGGTCAACATTCTTAGACGATTGGGCCAGATAAACCACGTTCGCGCTGCTTTGCGGGCCGCGGTCGCGGCTAGCGTTGGGGTTTACGGAATGCGGACGGGTCTCACCCGGTTGCATCTGTATAGACGAGTCGCCACGAAGGGTGAATGAGATGACCGAAACAATAGAAGTCAACATTTCCGAAGCACTCGCCCTCATCGATGAAGGCCTTGGCCTCACGATGTCCCGTGAGCTCATGACCACGAACGAGGTCGCAGACCTGCTCCTCGACGTTCGGTCGATCCTCGCCGCTACGCCGACCGAGGCTGCAGCGACAGAGGATCCTGTTCCCGCTTCGATCTCCTAGTCGATACCGCCACCGACACCGCGGGCGTAGCCAGTTACTCGAGTGCGGGCTGCGTGCCACGCATGCGCGTCGTGCCAATGTCAGCGCGCTGTCCGGCAGTAACACCTGCCCGGATGCCTTCATGGTTTGACACCGACGTCTGCAACGTCTTCACGTTCGGGAACTGCTCAGCCATTTCTTGGCTGACTTCGTCGCGGCGGCTGGCAAGTACCGGCAGCACAGACCCGCCACGTGCGGTATCGGCGACAGAGGCGGCCCGCTCCGCCGACTCCGCTAAGCGGCGATCGATCACGTTCGAAAAACCGATCAGAAACGACCGGCGAAACGACTTGGTGCGGTTGGTGCCTGACCAGTCCGTCATGGAGCCGGCGTTGAGCATGACGTTTACCGCCTGCAACA
>CALBVK010000336.1 GCA_937969345.1 uncultured Acidimicrobiales bacterium | reverse complement strand
CGCGCAAACAGCGCGCCGGTTGGGAGAAGCCCATGTTGGGAGGATCCGGCTCCGGCAACAGACCGACCGACTAAAGATGTGAACTTCGTTGCAATTGCTTGAGTAGACGGGGACTAGTGCCGATGGCCTACCCGTGGAACCTGAACTCACTGTCGATGTCCAGAACGTGACCCGTCGCTTCGGCGACATCACCGCACTCTCCGATCTCGATCTCGCGATCCCCAAAGGCGCAATCACGTGTCTGCTCGGCCCGAACGGTGCCGGCAAGACCACGGCGATCCGAATGATTACGGGAGCGCTCGGACCCGACATTGGTACGTCCCGCGTATTTGGCATGGACCCCGCTGGTCCTGATGGCGAAGAGGTGCGTCGTCGTTGTGGCGTCGTGTCCGCAAAGCCGTCGCTCTACGACCGGCTGAACGGGTGGGACAATCTCCGATATGCCGCCGAGCTCTACGGTTTGGGACGGGGCGAAGCCGCCGATGCCCGAATCCGGGAAGCGGCGACCGTTTTTGCGATAGAAAACTCGCTCGACCACAAGGTGGGCGGCTACTCGACAGGTATGAAGACTCGCCTTGCGCTCGCTCGCTCGATCCTGCATGAACCTGACCTCCTGCTCCTCGACGAGCCAACCTCGGGACTCGATCCTGAAAGTGCCTTGGCGGTGCTCGAACTCATTCGCGGTATGACCAGTGGCGGCCAGACCGTTCTGATGTGCACCCACCTGCTCCTCGAAGCGGAGGGTCTCGCCGATGAGATCGTCGTTATGCAAGCGGGCACCAGCTTGAAGGCGGGACGGCCCAAGGATCTCACCAAGGACTATTGGCCGACCCAGCAGGTAAAGATCTCATCGACGCTCCCTGAAGGGCTCGATGGTTTGGCTGGTCACGACCAGGTCCTGGCCTACGCACGCGACGGGGACTCGGCAATTATCGATATGGAGTCGCACGAGTCGATTCCGGCTCTCGTCGCTGCGCTCTCGGCACGAAACGTCCCGATCAGCGGAGTGATCCCGTTGAGCCCATCGCTCGAAGACCTGTACTTCGCCATCCGACGCGAGCATGGCTCGGTTGAGGGCGAACTCGCTCCACCGGGGGGATCATCTGGTCGCCCCGTCCGCATCGACATGGCGTCTGCGTCCAGCAGCGCCGCCGCGTAAGGAACCGCACAATGAACTGGAATCGTACGCTCACCGTTGCCCGGACCGACCTGAAGCAGCTCATTCAGGCTCGTGACTTCTGGGGCCCCATGGTCGTCCTCGGGGCGCTGTTCTTTGTCATCTTGCCAACGATCCTGCTGACCATGATCACCCAGATCGGTACCGTTGGATCGCTCAATCAGATCTCCCAAACACTCGAAGTGCTTCCGGCCGACGTTCAAGAGCAGGTGCAGGGATCTTCTCCGGAGGGTCGAACCGGGTACGCCCTCGCTGTTTTCCTCTTCGCTCCGGTCGCCGTGATCGTTCCGCTGACGATCTCGACCGCGGTGGGCGCAGCCACCATTGTTGGCGAGCGTGAGAAGGGCACGGGTGAGTTTCTCGCAAACTCTCCGGCCGACGTCAAAGAGATCTATGTTGGCAAGCTCATCGCGAGCTTGCTGCCGGGCTACATGACCACGGCGATTGGCTTTGGCATGTACTCCATTGTGGTGAACCTCACCGTTGGCCCAGAGGTCGGTGGTTGGTTCTTCCCGACCGCTCAATGGTGGGTCATGATCTTGTGGGTGCTGCCACCCTTCTTGGCGATCTGTCTCAGCCTGGTGCTGCGGCTTTCGGCTCGGGTGCAGTCCACGGCTGCAGCCCAGCAAGCGTCCGGTCTTATCAGCCTTCCGCTCATCATGTTGGCCTATGGCCAGGCAACAGGAGTTTTGCTCGGCGCTGGCTGGGTGCCGCTGGTACTCGGAGCACTGGCATGGGGCGTTGCGCTGATCAGCTTGCAGCGCGGCGTGCGCTCGGTGACCAGGTCTCGCTTGCTCGGCGTCGCCGGCGGTGTGTGAGCGGCGAAACCCTATGCGTCGCGGATGGTCTTGAGAAAGTCGATTGCTTCGTCGCGGCTCTTGGTTCGCTTGAGCGGTGGCAATGCTTTGATGAGGTCCCATCGATAGCTCTTCGACGTGGCCAACCGGCTGTCGAGAATCGCAACAACGCCACGGTCATCCTGCGACCGAATCAGGCGGCCAGCACCCTGAGCGAGGAGCATGGCTGCTCGAGGAAGGTCGATCTCGCGGAACGCCGCTGCGCCGATGAGGTCGCGCCGCGCCCCGAGTAACGGGTCGTCGGGCCTCGGGAACGGCAGCCGGTCGATGATGACACAGCTCAATGCGCGCCCAGGGATATCGACCCCTTGCCAGAAGCTCATCGTGGCGAGAAGAACGGACTCTTCATCCTCCATGAATGTGTCTACCAGGACCTGCTTTGGCGAATCGCCTTGTGCGAGCAACTGATAGGGGAGGCGGTCCAGCAGATATTCTTTGGCGAGGTTCATCGAGCGCCACGACGTAAAGAGGGCGAGCGTGCGACCTCCAGCCGCCATCACGAGGGCTTCGATCTCGTTGTGCACTGCATCGCGGTAGTCATCTGAGCGAGGATCGGGCATGTGCGCCGCGCAGTACAGCATTCCGGCGTTCTCGAAATCGAACGGGCTGCCGACATCGATCGTCTTGTGCACGTGGCTGTCGAGGCCGAGCCGCGAAGGCAGGTTCGGGGGGATTGTCGCGCTGGTGAGGATTGTCGCCCGGTTCGAGAACAGGTGCTCGGAGAGGACGTCCGAGACGTCGATTGACGCTACCTTCAGCGATGGGTTGCGCTGGCCTTCGACCCAGGCCACGGTGCCTTCGACCATGTCGAGGGCGAGGTCGATATCCATTACGAGATGAGACGCTGCGGTCGTTGCCCGTTCCTTCTTACCAATGACATCGGCCGAGGATTCCTTGGGGATCTTGCGCAAGGCATCGAGGGCTCGGTTGGCGCGATCTCGCGCCCGGTTGAGCGACCGGGCAAGGTCGTCGTCCATATCGCCGTCGTGCAACCGGTTGCCCATGTGCGGCTCGAGGTCGAGGCCGAGCTGTTCGCCTATGTCAAAAAGGTCGGAGACAAGTCCATCATCGGCGATGATCGCCTTGATCGTGTTCGCCAAGTTGCGGAGGCGGCCGCCGGTGAGCTCGAAGCCGGCCGCGCCGGCGACGATGTCTTCGATCTGGTGGGCCTCATCGATGATCGCGACATCGTGCTCGTCGAGGATTGCGCCTTCGGTGACGAGGTCGAGTGCGTACAGATAGGTGTTGACCACAACGACGTCGGCAGCCTTCGACCGCTCCCTGGCTAGTTCGGCGAAGCACGTGCCGCCCATGGGGCACTTGGCCTGGCCGGGGCACTCGGTCGGCCCGACGCTAACGGCCGCCCAGGTGCGACCCGACGGTTCGATGGGGAGTTCGGCGCGGTCACCGGTGCCGGTCCGTTTCACCCAATCGAGGATCGTCTCCAGATCGTCGGCGTCGACGTTTGCATCGTCGCTTACATCGAGACCTAGCTGTTCGCCCTCAGCCTCAAGCTCGTGAAGCCGTTGACGGCACACGTAGTTGCTGCGCCCCTTGAGCACCGCATAGTCGAAGGGCACGTCGAGATGATCCTCGAGAAAGGGAAGGTCCTTGTTTGCCAGCTGGTCCTGCAACGCCTTCGTGGCGGTTGCAATAACGGTTCGTTTACCGCTGAGGATCGCTGGTACGAGGTAGGCGAGGGACTTGCCGGTTCCCGTGCCCGCTGAGGCGATCAGGTGGGTGTTTGTGGTGATTGCGTCGGCGACGGCCTGGGTCATCTCGCGCTGCCCGGGACGGTCCTCCCCGCCACCTGGAAGTTCCTCTGCCACAGCCGCAAGCGCGGTGGTCGATCTCTCGCTCAGCCCCATGGGTGGCACTCTACGGCTGTGTGGTGACATTGATGCGAGTGCAAACGCCGGCAGATCCGGTCCGCCGACGAGACATAAAGAGAACACGTCAATCCGCGCTGAGCGGCCGATGGCGCGAGTAGCTTGCATCCTGATGGTTTCGATCGATCTCAACGCTGTGCCCAAGCACGTCGCCTGTGTCATGGACGGAAATGGCCGCTGGGCCGAGCAACGCGGGCTTCCTCGAATCGAGGGCCACAAGATGGGCGAGCATGCCCTGATCGAGGCGATCGAAGGCGCTCTAGAACTCGGCGTCGAGTGGCTCACCGTCTACGCGTTCAGTACAGAAAACTGGAAACGGCCGCCCGACGAGGTCAAGTTCCTCATTGGGTTTAACGAGGACATTCTGATCCGCCGCCAGAATGAACTCCACGAAAAGGGTGTGCAGATCCGCTTTGTTGGTCGCAACGATTGGCGGGTACCGAAGCGTCTCACCAAGCGGATGGATGAAGCGAGCGAGCTCACTCGCAAGAACACCAAGCTCAAGTTCACGATCGCCTTCAACTATGGCGGCCGGGCCGAGATCGTCGACGCGATGAAGAGCCTGATGAAGACCGGTGTTTCGCCCGAGAAGATCAACGAGAAGATGATCAGCCGTCATCTCTACGACCCGCAGATGCCAGAAGTCGATCTCATGATTCGGACCTCTGGTGAGTACCGAACGTCGAACTTTTTGCTGTGGCATCTCGCGTATTCAGAGATGTGGTTTACGGACACCTTGTGGCCGGACTTCGACCGCTCCGATGTCGCAAAAGCCATCTACGATTTTCAGAATCGAACCCGACGTTACGGCGGCGTCACCGGGTGAGCGCGCCCTCGAATCGCGGACCGGGCGGACGGGGTATTGGCCTCTATCGCGACAATGCGGTCGTGCTGCGAACGTGGAAGCTTGGCGAGTCCGATCGAATTGTCAGCCTCATGACCCAGAGCAGCGGCAAGGTTCGCTGCGTGGCCAAGGGCGCCCGAAAGACGAAGAGTAAGTTTGGGTCTCGTGTCGAACCAACGAATCACCTCCAGGTGCAGCTGTATCGGGGTAAGGGCGACCTAGACACCCTTACCCAGGTGGAGAGCATCGACCGTTTCCCAGAGTTACGAGGAGACCTGGAGCTATTTGCTCGGGCGTCGTCCTTGCTCGAGTCGATCGAGGTCGTCTCACAGGACCACGAGCCGAACGAGGCGCTCTACACAATGCTTGTGCGGGCCCTGCACACGGTCGCCACGTCGGAAAGTCATTTGGTGGTGGCTGGCTTCTTCCTCAAGCTACTTTCACACGAAGGCCTTGCTCCGTCGATCGACGTCTGTGTGTTGTGTGGAAGTGAGCACGACCTCACGCATTTCTCGATCGTCGATGGAGGTACGTCGTGTGGGACGTGCCGGACCGGCTTTCCGCTGAGCGTCGATGCAGCCGCGCTGCTGCACCTCGCCCTTCGTGGCCAGATGGGAGCGGTTCTGAACCAGCCGCCGTCACCGGCCACCCGCGAGTTCGATACGTTGTCGCAGCGATTGCTCGAGCACAACCTCGAACGCCGCCTACGATCGTCGACGGTGCTCGAACAGGCCTAACCCAGGACTTGCGAGCCCCTCTCCGCATAGCGTCGGAGTGCATGACTTCGATGAGGCACTCGGGTGGGATCCGCGCGAGGTCAAGGTTCTAGACCCCACTTTGGGCAATGGGGTCATGTCTTGGCGCTCTTCGCCGACAGAGAACGTCATGATCAAAGAACCACACTCTGTGACTGATTTGACTACTGAGGGTGGGGTGACACTCTTGGGCCACATGCGGCGGATTCTTCTACTATGCCTGACGGCGTCACTCTTCTCCTCGGTGCTGTACGCCGTTCCGGCGTTGTCGGCTGAATCAGGATCGACGATCACCGT
>CALBVK010000335.1 GCA_937969345.1 uncultured Acidimicrobiales bacterium | reverse complement strand
GCCGACCGCGTGGTCGTCATGCGCCAGTCGAAGGTTGTCGAGCAGGGGCCGGTTGAGCAGATCTTCGACGATCCGCAGCATCCGTACACCAAGGCTCTGCTGGCGGCTGTTCCACGCCTTGGATCGATGGCCGACAAGGACGCTCCGGAGAAGTTCCCGTTGATGGAGCAAGGCGCATGAGCAATACACCGCTGATCGAATGCAAGGCGCTGTACAAACAGTTCCAGGCTGCAGAAGGTGCCGCCGTGCACGCTGTTGTAAACGTCGACCTTGAAGTCGCTCGTGGCGAAACGCTCGCGGTTGTGGGGGAGTCGGGCTGTGGTAAATCGACGTTGGCGAACACGATTATTCGTCTCGAGGAACCCAGTGCGGGGCAGGTGCTGCTCGATGGAGTCGACATCTCTCATATGGGATCGCGTGAGCTTCGCCAGCATCGCCAAAAGATGCAGATCATCTTCCAGGACCCGTTTGCGAGCCTCGACCCTCGACGGCAGGTCGGCAAAGCGGTTTCTGAACCGCTGCGTATCCACGGCGTCACTCCAGAAGCGGGCATGGAAGAGACTGTCGCCGAGCTCTTTCGGAAGGTCTCGCTACCGCCCGACGTGATGCAGAACTATCCGCATCAGTTTTCCGGTGGTCAGCGCCAGCGAATCTGCATTGCGCGTGCGCTCGCGCTGCAACCAGAGCTCGTCATCGCCGACGAAGCCGTTTCGGCGCTCGACGTGAGCGTGCAGGCGCAGGTCATCAACCTGATGATGGACTTGCAGGAAGAAATGGGCTTGTCCTACTTGTTCATCTCGCACGACCTCGCCGTCGTGGAGCGTGTTGCGCACCGGGTCGCGGTCATGTATCTCGGCCAGATCGTGGAGATCGGCGCCCGCAGGCAAGTCTTCAACAACCCACAGCACTCCTACACCCAGAAGTTGCTCGACGCCGTGCCGATCGCGGATCCCAAGGCCCGCAAGAAACACGTCATGATCGAAGGCGAGATCCCGAGTCCGATCTGGCCCAAGGGGCAATCACCCGAGCTGGTAACGATGCGAGAGGTAGAACCAGGCCACCACGTAGCCACCGAAGATTTGTGAGCGATTCTGCAGGCTCAGCCTGCAGAATCGCTCACAAATACTGGTTAGAAGCGCATTGGTAGTTTGCGGGGGCCTCGAACTTGGCCTCCGGCCCAGGTGACCGCATCGGGATTGCTGACCTCGAACTCGGGAATGCGTGCAAACCACGTGCGGACCGAGACGTCCATCTCGAGCCGTGCGAGATTCGAACCGGCACACCGGTGAATTCCGCTTCCAAAGGCAATGTGGCGGTTGCGAGTGCGGTCGATCAGCACCTTGTCTGCGTCCTCGAACGCGTCCTCGTCGTGGTTGGCCCCCGGAAAGTTCATAAGGACCTTTTCGCCGTCCCTGATGACGATGTCACCGAACGGAACATCTTCCTGAGCCATGCGTGCCATCGTGACGGGCGAGTAATACCGCAGCATCTCTTCGAGTGCGGTGGGGAACAGTGCGTCGTCGGCGGCGAGCCGTCGTCGATCGTCGGGGTGTGTGCCGAAATGGTAGAGCGCTGAGCCAATCGAGCTCCACGTCGTGTCGATCCCGGCGATGAGAAGCAGGTTCGCGATGCCGACGACGACCTGGATTTCGCGTCCTTTCATCTCCGGTATGTCCATGGCGAGAAGCTCGGACAGGTAGTCGTCTCGCGGCTCTTTGGCGCGGCTTGTCACCTCGGTGATGAGAAAGTTCTGAATGATGTCGCGGTACTTCACGCGGATCTTCGGATCGGCCAGCCCGAGTTCGAGAACGCCACGAACCCATTCGGTAAAGTCATCGGCCTTGTTGGGGTCGAAGCCCAGCATGTGGGCAATGACACGCGGGGGAATTTGCTGGGCATAGTCGACGGCGGCATCACAGCGGCCATCGTCGATGAACCCATCGATGAGCCGGTTGCACAGGTCTTCGGTGAATTCGCGGTGTGCCTCGACGGCGCGTGGCGCAAATGCGGGGAGGATCATGCGACGGGTCCAGATTTGCTCGGGTGGATCGGCGCTGATCGGGGGAGCGTTGAGGCCCGAGCTGTTGTCGACGACATCCATGTCTGGCGGGAGCGTCACGACGAGTGGGTCCTTCGAGGACAGCTCCGGCACGATCTTGGCCAACGCCTGCACGTCGGCGTACTTGGTCGGCAGCCAGGAACGGATGCCGCGGCGGTCGGTGCGCGCCATCGGGCACCCCTCGCGCAGGTCCTTCCAGACCGGGGTCGGGTCCTTCACATATTCGGGGTCGAAGATGTCGTAGTCGGTGGTCCAGTCGTCGACGGGGGCAGTCGCTGGGGGCGAAAGCATCTCGTCGCTCACGACTTCACCTCGCTGATGGCGAACTCTGGACAGTTGTCGATGATCAACAGGGCCTTGTCGCGGAGCTCATCGGGCACGACGCCGTCATTGAGTACGAACGCTTCGCCGTAGTCATCGACATCGACAAGTTCTGGAGCGAGCGCAAAGCATCGGTTGTGCCCCTGGCAGAGTTCAGAATCGATCGACAGTTTCACAGAGTCCCCCTAGACAGCACGTGCGTAATCGAGACCATAGTGGCTGTTGGTGTGACGGACGTCTAACTTCGGAGCTATGCGTGCAGCCATCCTCACCGAAGTCCCAACCACCAAATTGATCATCGCCGACGATGTCAGCCTTCGGCCGTTGGGTCCCGGCGAAGTGCAACTTCGCGTTGCCCATAG
>CALBVK010000334.1 GCA_937969345.1 uncultured Acidimicrobiales bacterium | reverse complement strand
GCGCGTGGTCCAGCCGAGGATCGTGTCGGTAGCGAGGTCGTAGCTGACGACCGCGACGGGGGTCTCCTCGTCGTCGCGAAGCATCCACGCCCACGTGTTGCCATCGGCGCTCGGTGCGCCGAATCCCATCCGCAGGTGGGTAGCGGTCGGGGCAAACTCCGCGGCGCGTTGCCCAAGGTCGGCGATGACGGTGGTAACGCCGGTCGAAACGTTCGTCTCAAGAAGCTGGAGCGAGCCATTGGACGCGTTGCCGCCGCTCAGGTGACGGATGAGTTGTGCGTCGTCGGGATGCCAAAGGGCCTCGGCGTCGTCTCGGATCTCGAGTTCGGTGACGAGTTCGCCGTTCGCAATTGCGGTGACGCCCATGATCTCGCTCGTGCCATCGTCGATGTGGGTGAGCATGAGAGAGTTGTCTGCGTTGATCATCTGCCGCTGGTTGTTCTCGACCCGATTGAACCGACCACCGGCGTCGGTGAGACGGGTGACGACCGAGCCGTAGGCTGGGTCGTTCAGGCTTTGGCCGAGCGCAGGACTGACCCGGTCGGCGGCTGGGGGAGTTGCGTCTGTGCCGAGGGTGATCTCGACGTCTTCGGGGGCGATCGTCAGCAGCGAGGTGTCTCGGTTGGCGTTCGTGTCGGGTAGCGGCTCCTCGTCGGACGATGGGGTCTCGGATGGTTCTTCGGTATCGGGAGCCGGTGCAGTCTCGCCCTGTTGCTCGCCGTCGGGAGTATTGGTGATGTTGACATCGGTCGTGGACGTGCCGAACTGGGTCAGGCCGACAATTCCAGCCACGAGCAGCGCAAGGACGATCGCGGCAACAGGGGCCGCTACGCGCTGACGTGGTTCGAAGTTCGGGACGGGTGCGTCCTCGAGTTGGGTTCGCAAGTCGCTAGAGGCCGATTCGAAGATCGAGTCGAGCGGGTCGTTGGGTATCACTGTTCAGCTCTCCCTTCTGTGGTGTCGAGGTAGCCGGGTCCGAGCGTCGTGGCCAGTGACTGCCGAGCTCGTTTGAGGTGCGTCTTGACCGTTTCGGCCCCACACTCGAGGATCTCAGCGATCTGGGCCAAGGACTGGTCATCCCAGTAGTAGAGGGCGATCACTTGCGCCTGCCGCTTGGGTAAGGCACGGACGGCATTCCACACTTCGAGGTTTGTTTCGGTCGGCATGACCGGCCGCTCGGGCTCTTGGCGGAGCCGCAATGTTGCCTTGGTTTCGCTCGCGAGCCGGCGAAACCGCGAGGTGCTGCGGTTGACGAGCACACGCCGCACCCACGCATCGGGTTTGTCATACCGGGAGACCTTGTCCCAGTTGCGATGAGCGACGGTTAATGCGTCCTGCACGAGGTCTTCGGCGGTGCCGTGATCGCCGGTGATGACGAACGCCAACCCGACCAGCGAGCGATAGTCGCGTTGGTAGTAGTCGTCGAACGATTCGATCGGGCGCGCGGAGACGACGAGCTCTGGTTCGTTCTCAGGAGTTGGTGGAGGCGCAACCATGACGACCGCGAAAGTGTGCACGCGAATGACACGCATGACTACCCGGTCTCGGGGGACCGCCGAGAGAAAGGTTTTTCACGCGGCGGCGATGGTTAGGTGCCGGTCCATTCAGGCGGACGCTTTTCGGCGAACGCCTTGGGGCCCTCTTTTGCGTCATTCGACCCAAACACGCTGCCGAAGAACGAGTTCTGATAGTCCCAGAACTGCTCTTCGGGCAGGTCGACGGCAGCTTTGATCAGTTGCTTGGAAGCGCTGACGGCTAGCGGCGCGTTCTTGGTAACTCGGCTGGCGAGTTCCATTGCGGCGTCGACCGCAGTGCCGGGTTCGACCAGGCGAGAGACGAGGCCGACCTCGTGGGCTTCTTCGGAGCTGATTGGGTCGGCGGTGATCGCCATCTCCATTGCCCGGGCGTAGCCGACGCGTGACGGCAACCGCTGAAGGCCGCCGCCAGCGGCGAACAGGCCCACGCCAACCTCGGGAATGCCCATCTTGATCCCCTTGGCGGCAACCAGGAGATCGCAGGTCAGGGCGAGTTCGAGGCCGCCGGCGAGGGCGAATCCTTCGAGCGCTCCGATGAGTGGCTTCTTCGAACCGTTCTTGATGAAGTCCATCATCGGCCCGATGTCTTCGCCAGCGGCGAAGGCCTTCAAGTCCATGCCGGCGCAAAAACCCCTGCCGTTGCCGGTGAGGACTCCGGCGGTGAGCGTTGGGTCCTCGTCGAGCTCGGTCATTGCGGCGACCATGCCGTGTGACAGGTCGCCGTTGATCGAGTTCATAGCGTCGGGTCGGTTGAGCGTGACCAGGAGAACCCGATCGCGCCGCTCGGTCAGTACTGCAGAGGTGCCTTCGCTCATTTCGGTGGCATCCGGATACCACCGTCGACGCGGATGGTCTCGGCGTTCATGTACGGGTTCGTGATGAGGTCCATCACCATGAACGCAAGCTCTTCGCCCGAACCGAGACGCTTGGGGAACAACACCGACTGGCCAAGGTGTGCTTTGAACTGGTCGCTCTGCTCGCCTTCGCCATAGATCGGGGTGTCGATGAGGCCGGGCGCAACGGTGTTGACGCGAATGCCGATGGCCGACAGATCACGGGCGATCGGCAGGGTCATGCCAACCACGCCACCCTTTGAGGCCGAGTAGGCGCACTGGCCGATCTGGCCGTCGAACGCCGCAGCCGATGCCATGTTCACAATGGCTCCACGCTGGCCGTCTTCGTCGACAGGGTCGGTCTTCGACATTGCCGCAGCGCAACGGCTGAGCATATTGAACGAGCCAATGAGGTTGATGTCGATGACCTTGCGGAAGGCATCGAGGTCGAACGGTTCACCGTCGCGGGTAACCGTGCGGCCAGCCCAGCCGATTCCGGCTGAGTTGACGAGCGCACGAAGCGGACCCATTTCCGAGGCGGCACCGATGGATGCATCGGCATCTTCTTGGGAGGTGACGTCGCACTTGACGAACAAGCCGCCGAGCTCTGATGCGACGGCCTGGCCCTTCTCTTCGTTCAGGTCAGCAATGACGACCCGGCTACCCGCGGCAGCGAGCTGACGGGCTGACGCCTCGCCAATTCCCGATGCGCCACCGGTGATGATCGACGAGCTTCCTTCAAGGTTCATACGTGGCATCAGGCGTCCACCCTTTCAATGAGTGTTCCGTTTGCGAGGCCGCCGCCTTCACACATGGCTTGGAAGCCGTATGTGCCGTCGGTGCGCTCGAGTTCGTTGACGAGTGTGGTCATGAGCTTTGCGCCCGAGCATCCGAGTGGATGTCCAAGTGCAACTGCGCCGCCGTTGACGTTGACCTTGTCGAGGTCTGCGCCGGTCTCTTTTTGCCACGCGAGAACAACCGAGGCGAACGCTTCGTTGATCTCGAACAGGTCGACGTCTTCGAACTTGACGTCGGACTTTGCGAAGAGCTTCTCGGTGACGGGGATTGGACCCTTCAACATGGTGACCGGGTCGGTTCCGGCGAGTGCGAAGTTGCGGAAGACCGCACGTGGCTTGAGGCCGAGCTCTTCGGCCTTCTCGCGGCTCATGATGAGTACGGCTGCTGCGCCGTCACTGATCTGGCTTGAGTTTCCGGCGGTGATCTTGCCGTCTTCCTTGAAGGCTGGCTTGAGGCCGGCGAGCTTCTCGGCGGTGGTCCCTTCACGAATGCCTTCGTCGCGGGTCATCATGACGGTCTCGCCATCGATGACTACGGGGACGGGGACGATCTCGTTTTCGAAGCGGCCCTCTTCGGTTGCCTGCAACGCTCGCCGCTGGCTTTCGGCGGCGAACTCATCGAGATCTTCGCGGGTGATGCCGTATTCGTCGGCGATCATGTCGGCGCCGATGCCCTGCGGCGGAAGTCCGGTGTCCTTGTAGCGGTCTTGCATGCTTTGTGGGAACGGGAAGCCGAGGTCCTTGACGATCGTGGCGCCCATTGGCGTGCGGGTCATGACCTCAACACCGGCGGCGATAACGACGTCGTATGCTCCGGCCATCACACCCTGTGCAGCGAAGTGAATTGCTTGCTGGCTCGATCCGCACTGGCGGTCGACGGTGGTGGAGGGGACGGACTCTGGCCAGCCGGCGGCGAGCACGGCGTTGCGGCCGATGTTGAGTGCCTGTTCGCCTGCTTGCATGACGCATCCCATGACAACGTCGTCGACGATTGCGGGGTCGATGCCGTTGCGTTCTTCGAGCGCTTTGAGGACGTGTGCGCCAAGGTCGGCTGGATGCCAGTCCTTGAGCATTCCGTTGCGCCGGCCCGCTGGTGTGCGGACGGCGTCGACGATGACTGCTTCATGCATGGTGTTTCCCCTTACGAGTTGCCGTCGTGCTCAGGGTCGAGCGCGGCGGAGATGTTTTGTTGTAGACGGACAAGGACGTTGGCGAGCGCTTGGCGATCCTCACGAGGGATGCCGGAGCGGAGTTCCTTACGGACGACGACGTCGACCTCGACCGCTTTGGCGGCGAGTGTCTTTCCATCTTCGGTGAGCTGGACGAGCCAGACGCGTCGGTCGTTGGGGTCGGGTAGTCGTTCGATGAGGCCGCGTTGTTCGAGGCGATCGATTTGGGTTCCGGTGACGGCCCGGCCTTGGCGGAGGTGATCGGCGGCTCGGGTCTGTGAGACGGGGCCGTAGTCGGCGACGTAGCACAGCAGGCTCGCGAGGCTGAGGGTCAGGTCGACCGAAGCAAAGCGTTCGTCGTAGAGGCGACGGATGTCGGCGGCGGCCGAGACGATCGTGCTTTCGACCCGAAGCCACGGCGGCGCGTCGAGCTCGTGCAGACGATCGTTTGACGACTCACTCTTCGACGTACCCGGAGATTCTGTAATTGCCATGACTGTATGGGAGCGTACAATCTTTCTCAG
>CALBVK010000333.1 GCA_937969345.1 uncultured Acidimicrobiales bacterium | reverse complement strand
GCCACACACTCTTCGACCTGCGACAGCTTGCTCGCACCGATGAGCGCCGACGTCATCGTGTCGTGACGGAGCACCCACGCAATCGCCAGCTGGGCGAGCGTTTGGCCTCGGTCGCTAGCGATGTCGTTGAGGGCTCGGATGTGTTCGATGGCCGTGTCGGTGATGAGGTCCGGGCTGAGCGAGGTGCCCTTGGTAGCCCGGGAACCTTCGGGCAAACCGCCGAGGTACTTCGTCGACAACATGCCTTGGGCCAGCGGCGAGAACGCAATGCATCCGATCCCGAGGTCTCCTAGCGTGTCGAGCAGGTCCTCCTCGACCCAACGATTGAGCATCGAGTACGACGGCTGGTGGATCAGGCATGGCGTGCCAAGGTCGTTGAGGATCGCTGCCGCCTCGGCGGTCTTCTCCGCCGAGTACGACGAGATCCCGACATACAGCGCCTTGCCTTGGCGCACGATCGAATCGAGCGCTCCCATGGTTTCCTCGAGCGGTGTTTCGGGGTCGTAGCGGTGGCTGTAGAAGATGTCGAAGTAATCGACGCCGGTGCGCCTGAGGCTCTGGTCGCAACTGGCGATCAGGTACTTCCTCGAACCCCACTCGCCATAGGGGCCAGGCCACATGTCGTAGCCGGCCTTGTTGGAGATGATGAGCTCGTCTCGGTATCCGTGGAAGTCCGATTTGAGGATGCGTCCAAAGGTCTCCTCTGCCGAACCGGGCGGCGGGCCGTAGTTGTTGGCCAGGTCGAAATGGGTGACGCCAAGGTCGAAGGCACCCCGCAGCATTTCGCGTGCGTTCTCTTCGGTATCGACTCCGCCGAAGTTGTGCCAAAGACCGAGAGATACCGCCGGCAGCTTCAATCCGCTTCGTCCCGTGCGCCGATACGGCATGGTCTCGTAGCGGTCGGCGGCTGGCAGATAGCCCATAGGTATTTCTCCTGAGGTGACGTCCCTCGACGCTACCGGCGGCCGAGGTTGGCGAGCTATCTCGGCCAACAGATCGCTCAGGCACCAAAAAGTACGTACTGGGCAGGGCGACTGGTTCATGCTTTGCTGAAACCATGACTACCGAAACCCACAACGTTGAGATCGCTGTTGACGACATCACCCTTGCTGGCCACCTGCGTTTCCCGTCGGGAGAGCATGACTCCCCGCTTCCCGCCATTGTCCTCACCGGCCCCTTCACCGGTGTCAAGGAGCAAGTCGCTGGCCAGTACGCCGAACATCTAGCGCGCCGAGGCTTCGCCACCCTGGCGTTCGATCACCGGAACTTTGGTGCGAGCGGTGGCCACAGACGACAACACGAGGACCCCGCTGGCAAGCTCAGCGACCTCTCAGCCGCCACGAGCTTTCTCGCCAATCACGAGTCCGTTGATGCGGACCGCATTGGTTGCGTAGGCATCTGTATGGGCGGCGGCTATGCCCTGAAGCATGCGGCGTTCGATCGGCGAATAAAGGGGCTCGCCGTTGTGGCTGCGGCCTTCAACGATCCACGCGTTATGCGCGACGGCATCGGCCCGGACGGCTATCGGCAGATGATGGCGACCTTCGCCGACATCGCCGGCCAGGAAGCTGCAACAGGAACCGTCGACTACATCAAGGCGGTATCGAATGTCGAGGGCGACGACGCAGCGATGCCTGGCGCGGAGCCGTTCGAGTACTACGGCACCGACCGGTCAACCGCTTCCGGTTGGCGAAACCAAATGACTCGCTTGTCGGTCCGTGAGCTGCTCACAACGGACCTCGCAATCGGCGCTGACTTTGTCGGTCCCACTCCGACGCTGATCGTGCACGGACGCACCGATGCGTTTTGTTCGCCAGAGGGCGCCCAGGACGCCTACGACCGGATCGATGGAACGAAGGAGCTGATGTGGCTCGACACTACGAACCACATCGACCTCTACGACCAGGACGAGTACGTCGATCCTGCGGTCGACCGGATCAGCGAATGGATGGCCGAGTACCTATGAGCTCAACTCCGGCGCCGATATATCAATGCCCGATCGATGCGCCGATCCAGGTGCTCGGCGGCAAATGGAAGCTCGTCTTGTTGTTCTACATTTTGCAGGAGCCACGTCGTAACGGTGAGCTTCGCCGACTCGTACCTACGATTACCCAAAAGATGCTCACCCAACAGCTTCGCGAGCTTGAAGCCGATGGCATCGTCACTCGTACGGTCTTCGACCAAGTACCACCAAAGGTTGTCTACGACGTCGCGACCAGTGAGCGAGAGAAGCTCGAACAACTCATTGCACCAATGTGCGACTGGGGGATGTACTGGTGCGACAAGACCGGAGCCCGAATAGTTGCACTCGAGGACGACGCCGCCGAACATCTTCGTGTCGGTGACTGACGCTCCGGCGAGCGCTCAGTCCTTCGTGGCCACGATCATTGTTGGCGCTACGACACCGCTGTTGACCAGGCGCATCAAGTTGCTGAACATCGTGGGAAAGTTCACTCCCATCAGATGTCCGAGGTTGACGGCAGCTGGCGGTCGCGCAGCTACGGCTGCGAGTGTGTCGAGGGTGAGTTGGCGTAGGTCTACAGGTTCGCTGCAAGCGAGATCTGCGGATTCGAGCGCCTCGATGTAACCACGAGCGGTGTCGACGAAACTCTCGTTCGCTGACGATGCCCACGGCACTGGGTAGGTAATGCTCCCGGCACTCGTCCGCATGATGTCGTAGATCACCGCGGTGCCGCCGGGGCGAAGCACACGCTTGAACTCGGCGAACATCGCAGCCTTGTCGGCGATGTTCATTCCGACGTGGAGCAGGGTGATTGCGTCGAGCGAGCCATCGTCGACGTCGAGGTCGAGTGCGGACCCCACTGCGAAAGCGACAGTGGAACCAAGACCGACGTGGTCACTCAACTCGCTAGCAGTCGAGACGAACTCAGGCGTCAGATCGATGCCGGTGACGTCGGCTTCGAGCCGGCGGGCTGCGAGGCGAGCAAAGCCGCCGATACCGCAACCGACGTCGAGCAGGCTCGTGGCGCCGGTGAGCGCGTCGAGCACTACTTCGCTTGCCGCTCGGCCGCCGAGGTGAAATTCGTCGACGCTCGCAAGTGCATCTGCGTCGATCGATCCGCGTTCGATTCCGGCGTCATCGAACGCGGCGAGGATCCGGCCCGTCAGGTTGGAACTTGCGTAGTGATCGGCGACAGCGTCCATGCCAGACCGTAGCGGGTCCGCCAGATGCTGCTTCGATATTGGCGTTAGTCGTCGAGCTCGGCGATCAGCTTCTTGGTCGCGGTGTTGCGGAATGAGTCTTCGACGAGCTCCTCGACTTCGCCCCAGTCGGTCTTGGCGGCCGACAGGTCATAGCCGAGCCACCCGTAGGGCCCCCAGTACGCGGGCACGAAGACTTGGTCGTGTTGTTCCAGAGCAACAGACTCGTCGGGATCCGGGAGAAAGACCATGGCTTGGTCGTATCGACCCGAGTGGTGATCGCCCTTGGTGACCGCGCCGTACATTGCGAAGATCTTCTTGGTGAAGAATGCGGGCCGACCGTGCGAGACCTTCTCGGCCGCCGACGGGAACGCGAGGCAAATCGAGCGAAACTTGGCCAAGACCGGATCGTCATCGTCGAAGTGCTGCGGATGGCTCATGCAGCAAATAGTAGTCCT
>CALBVK010000332.1 GCA_937969345.1 uncultured Acidimicrobiales bacterium | reverse complement strand
TCAGTTGCGCCCGCAGTAAGGCCAACCCTCGGGTGGCATGAGTGCCGACGGTGGACTCGCCAATGTCCATAGCCCGTGCAGCGTCGGGGTACGTCCAGCCGCAGCCATGGATCAGCCACACAGCGGTTCGCTGTTGTGGTGTTAACGCGAGCAGAGCGGGTATGAGGCGAGGCTCGAAGTCCGGCAAACCGATCTCCGCGGCTGCGGGCAGCTCCGGCGGTTGCGCACGAGGCTTCGAGCGGCTCACGCCGACGCGGTATAGGTAGCCGGCCGGATTGCTTATCGCCGAGAGCCTCTCGGGGTTCGCCCACGCCCACGCAAGCGCCTCGCCCAGGGCATCTTCGGCACGCTGCACCCCCAGTGATCCAAGAAAGGCACGCCAGAGTCTCGGTCTTGCATCCGAGATCAGTGCCTCAAAATTGCCTGCCATACCTAGTAGAGCCCCAAGCAGCGCAAACCCGCCACATCTTTGCTCGAATTTCTGGGAAGTCGCCCTTGGCTAGACGGCAAGTGCGGTCACGACTGCTACTGCGTTGCCGGCCATACTCGCGAGAATGAGGCGCTGAGTCGCCGAATGCGCTGTCGCCAGCTTTGTGTTGATCTCACCGCGCAGCTCGGCCATCTCGCCACGCAATTCGCCGCGTAGCTCGGCCATGTCACCTCGCACCTCAGCGCGAAGAGCCGTCCCAAAGCTCGCCATATCGGAGCGCGTGACGAGCTCGCTCTCGGGTGTTATTGGAATCATTTCCATGAGGTGGTTGGCCTGTTCGGTTCCGATAGCGCTTTCGAGACTCGTGAAAACGTTGCGGCGATGTTCTTCTGTGACTGACATGTCTAGTGTTCCAAATTCTGGTCGGCCCGTCGAGGGCAGGATGAATGAGGAGGAACTTCACCAGTTCCACAAAGGTGTGTTGCCGAAGTTAGCGAGCGGGTGTGTCATCAGCGAGGGGCTAGCCCAAGAGCCGTTCGGCGTACCACGAAGCGAATCGGGACACGCTTGGTTCGAGGTAGCTGTACCGGCTCTGCTTTGCGAACGGCGACTTCTGTCCGGCGTGTTGTTGCTCGAGGATTGGGATGTCCTCATCGATCGCCACGTCGAAGCGTTCGTAGTAGGCCTCGATGTTTCTTGCGAAGGCCGGTGACTCGACCGTCTCGGGCGGGACCGCCACAACTTGGGCGCAGCGCACCCGGCCTGCACCGTCGGGATATACCTCGTACATCCACATCGCTTCCGTGCCCAACGCAATCACGATGTTCGGGAACATCCAGGTGTAGCGAACACCTGTCGCCGCCCGTCCGTCGAGGCCTGGCATGGCAGGCAAGATGTTGGAGTCGTTCCCTGCGAGCAGCCCGCCGGTGCCTTCGGTGGTGCCGAACTGTGTTGCGAATGCTCCGGACACTAGGTCGCCGGGGTCGGGGTCGTTGTACAGGTCGTCGATGCTCGTTCGGTGAACGTAGGGAAGGTGGTAGTACTCGTTGAAGACCTCCGCAAACGCCTTCCAGTTGCAGTCGACGGTGAACTCTCGTCGGCGGGTCGTGACCAGCGACTCGAGCGGCCACGGTGTGTGCAGCTCCTCAAAGCCAGCCAGGTGATCATCGATCGCGGGTGGCGAGTCCGAAACGGTTACGAAGGCGAACCCGTACCGCTCCTCGGTGGCGAATTCGACGAGCCCATACTCGTCCTGCTCGAAGCCTGGCGTGTGGTGCATGCTCGGTGCGCCGACGAGTCGTCCATCGAGGGCGTACGTCCAGAAATGGAACGGGCACCGCATGCGCGAACAATTGCCCTCGCCGCTCATGATCTGTGCGGAACGATGCATGCACGTGTTCGCATAGGAACGGAGGGCACCGTCCTCATCACGGACGATGACCACGGGGACCCCGCCAATATCGATGGCCGAATAGTCGCCAGCATTCGGCCAACGGTCGCTCCGGCCCACGCCAACCCAGCCATTGCGAAACAGCGTGCTCTGCTCGAGCTCGTACACATCGTTGTTCACGTAGCACCAGGCCGGCAACGTGTACGCAACCTCGGGCTCGGCGATACACGCTGTCAGTTGATCCCGCATCGCCCCCACGATTTGCATGGTGGAACGCTACAGCTCGCCAACGACGGCCGTCGAGCCGGTAGTGCGAGTGCACCGCCATTGGGAGCAGAGCCATTAGTCTGCAGTCGTTCTCTCACCGAAGGAAGAAATCATGGCCGGTGGTCTAGTCGGATTGCTCGATGATGTTGCAGCGTTGGCGAAGCTCGCGGCAGCGTCGGTCGACGACGTTGGTGTGGCAGCAGTAAAGGCGAGCGCGAAGGCCGCTGGCGTTGTGGTCGATGATGCGGCCGTGACGCCCGCCTATGTGCAGGGTCTTGCCGCCGAACGCGAGCTCCCGATTATCAAGAAGATCGCCATTGGCTCGCTCAAGAACAAGCTGTTCTTCATCCTTCCCGTGGTCCTCGTGCTCAGCCGCTGGGCCCCCGACGTCATCAACATCATTTTGATGTTCGGTGGAGCGTTCCTCTGCTACGAGGGTGCGCACAAGGTCATCCACAAACTGCAAGGTCACGAAGACAAGGACCACGGCGCTCCCGCTGCCATGCAGGGGCCCGAAGCGGAAGCAAAGACGATCAAGGGTGCAATCACCACCGACTTCATCTTGTCTGCCGAGATCATGGTCCTGTCGTCGAAGGGGCTCACCGAACAGCAGGCCGGAAACGAAACCGGCCTGTTCCAATTCGGTGTCACACTCGCCGTGATTGCGGTCATCATTACCGTTGTGGTGTACGGCGCTGTTGGCCTGATCGTCAAGATGGACGACGTTGGCCTGGCGATGACCCAGCGAGACGACGAAGCGTCGAAGAAGACCGGTGCGGCGCTCGTGGCCGCAATGCCCGTGCTCCTCAAGTGGCTGACCATCATCGGCACCGCAGCCATGCTGTGGGTGGGCGGACACATCATTCTCGCAGGAACTCACGGCTCGCCAATCAACTGGGACGGCATCTATGGGCCGGTGCATGACTTTGAAGAATGGCTGCACGACATCGGCGGTGGCATCGGTGGTCTCCTCGGCTGGCTTGGAAACACCACGGCGTCGGCCATCCTCGGATTCATTATCGGAGCGATCATCTTCTTTGCCGTCACCGCCATCAAGGGCAAGAGCCACGATGGCGAACATGGCGAGGCGCACGCCGCTCACTGATTGGCTCGGCCGTCCAACCTCACCACTTGGTTGCGGTTGAATGTTGGGAGCGCGTGTCGGTGTAGGTTTGGGCGATGTCGGAGAAACCAGCATCGTCATCCACCGCCAACGTCGAGGATGAGCGCTCGCCAATGGCGGTCGCAATCGATGGCCTCGCTCTGCGAGGTATCGGACCGGCCTTCATGGGCGGCCGTATCGCCGACATCGCAATCCACCCGTCGCGACCGAACACGTGGATCGTCGCTGTTGGCTCCGGCGGCGTCTGGCGCACCGACAACGCCGGCATAACGTGGCGAGCGCTGTTCGACGACCAGCCCTCGTATTCCATTGGCTGTGTGCGTATCGACCCGCAACGCCCCGACGTCATCTGGGTCGGCACCGGCGAAGCGGTCAGCGGACGCCATGTTGCCTGGGGCGACGGCGTCTACCGCAGCGACGATGGGGGAGCGACGTGGACACACCTCGGACTCGCCGCATCTGAGCACATCAGCGATATCCTCATCGACCCACGCGACAGCAACGTCGTGTACGTCGCATGCGAGGGGCCGTTGTGGTCAGCGGGCGGCGAGCGCGGGCTGTACAAGACCGTCGACGGCGGAACGACGTGGGAGCTGGTCCTCGAGATCGACGAGGACACCGGTGTCACGAGCGCTGTGTTTGCTCCCGATGACCCCAACACGATCTACGCCGCCACGTACCAGCGGCGACGTCGCGTCTGGTCGTTCCTTGGCGGCGGCCCCGGCTCTGGAATTCATGTGTCAACGAACGCCGGCGCATCGTTTCGCCGGATTGCCGAAGGGCTCCCAAAGAAAGACATGGGCCGTATCGGTCTGGCTGTCACGCCCGCCGACCCGAACCTCGTCTACGCAACCATCGAAGGGGTCGACGAGAAGGAGAAGGGCTTCTATCGCTCGACGAACCGAGGTATGTCGTTCGAACGGCGCAGTGAGTACATCTCCGGTGGCACCGGCCCGCACTACTACCAGGAGATCTTTGCCTCGCCGACCAACGCAGACACCGTGTACCAGGTCGATGTCTTCCTGCACGTCACGACGAACGGCGGCAAGACGTTCCGCAACATCGAGGACGGCAAGAACAAACACAGCGACAACCACGTCGTGTGGATCGACCCGGCCAACGACCAGCACCTGATCGTTGGCTGCGACGCCGGCATCTACGAAACGTTCGACGTCGGAGAGGCATGGCGGCACGTCTCCAACCTGCCGATCTCGCAGTTCTACCGCGTTGCGGTCGACAACTCTGCGCCGTTCACGACGATCATGGGCGGGGCCCAGGACCTCGGCACGCTGTTCGGTCCAACACGCACCACTCACGTCGACGGTGTGCGCAACCAGGACTGGGCCGTCGCGCTCGGTGCCGACGGGTATCACGTCGCCTTTGACCCCGACGATGACAACATCTGCTATCTCGAGTGGCAAAACGGCAACGTCATGCGCCTCGACCGCAGCACGATGGAGCTGGTCGATATCCAACCGCAAGCCGCACCCGGTGACCCAGCTGAGCGGTGGAATTGGGATGTTCCGATCGTCGTCAGCCCGCATGCGTCGAGTCGCATCTATGTCGCGTCTCAGCGTGTCTGGCGTAGCGAGGACCGTGGCGACAGCTGGACTCCCATCAGCCCGGACCTCACGAACGATCGCAACCGATACGAACTCAAGACAGGTACGCGTGTCGAGTCGGTCGACTCGCTCTACGACCACTTCGCCATGTCGCACTACAGCAACATCACGACAATGGCCGAATCAGCAGCACAATCGGGGCTGCTGTACGTCGGAACCGACGACGGCCGTATCCACGTCAGCGAGGATGCTGGCGACACATGGCGAGAAGCAGCTCGTCCAGACGGGCTCGCCGAAGTCGCCTTCATCAACGGCATCGAGCCATCGCAACACGATGCCAACGTCGTGATCGTGGCAGCCGACGACCACAAGAGCGGCGACTACTCGCCCTATCTGTATCGCAGCGACGACCGGGGACAGACCTGGCACTCGATCGCCGGGGATCTGCCGGACAACACGACCATCTGGTGTGTCGAACAAGATCATGTCGAACCTAATCTGCTCTTCGTTGGCGCCGAGCACGGTGTTCATTTCTCCGTCGACGGTGGAGCCCGTTGGCACAAGCTCACCGCCGGCGTCCCCACGATCTCGTTTCGGGATCTTGCGATACAGCGACGCGACGATGATCTCATCTGCGCAAGCTTTGGCCGCGGCTTCTACGTCCTCGACGATTACAGCCCGCTGCGCACCCTCACCGAAGACACGTTGTCGCAGGCAGCGAGCATCTTCCCGGTTCGCGATGCGTGGTGGTACGTGCCGTATCAGCCCATGCAGGCAAAGGGACAGCCAACGTTGGGCACAACGGCATTTCGCACCGACAATCCCGACTTCGGCGCCACGATCACCTATCACCTCGCCAGCGACATCGAGACGGCAAAGGCGAGTCGAACCCGAGGCGAGCAAGCCGTTGACCCAGACGACGTGCCATTTCCGGGATGGGATCAGCTGCGTGCTGAGCATGTCGAAGACGAACCAGCGCTCGCCATCGTGATTCGCAACGACGCAGGCGAGGCAATCCGGACACTTCCCGCAGACACGACGGCGGGGCTACACAGGCTCAGCTGGGATCTGCGCTATCCGCCCGTTGATCCAGTGAAGCTGGAGAAGCCGGGATTCGAACCGCCGTGGGCGTCGGCCCCAAAGGGATCTCTCGTCGCTCCTGGCACCTACACCGCAGAGCTCGTGCGACTCGATCAACCCGAGTCGGGTCCACTCACCACCGCCCAGTCGTTCGAGGTCATCCCCACCCCTGAGGTTGCCGAGACCCTCGGATCCAACGACGTCGACGACTTCCGGCGCGGTAGCGAAGACCTCATGCGTCGGGTTCACGGAGCCGGAAAGCAGGTCGAGGTGATCCGGTCACGCATCGAACATCTTCGCCTCGGTATCACCCAAACGCCGGGGACCGAAGAGCTGCTCGTTCGCTTGGGAAACGCCCGCCAAGAGACCGAGACCATTGCATCGGGTCTCACGTCTGACGCAGTGCTCGAGAAGTTCGCAGAGCCGGCGCCAGCCACCGTGGCACAAACCGTCGGCCGAGTTGTCGGCCACCATCGCAACACCACGAGCGCACCCACGCAAACGCAGCGCACAGCGATCGATCGGGCAGCGGCTCGGTTCGACGACCTGCACGAGCAGCTCGTGGCGCTCACGAGCACCATCGATGCGCTGACCGCCGAGCTCGACGCCGCTGGTGGTCCATGGACGCCCCGGTAGCGGGTAACCCGTGATCGCTTCGATCGTGGAATGATGGACCCATGACCTTCGACTTCGACGAGATCATCGACCGATCCAACACGCTGGCGATGGCCAAGCAGGGGTATGAGAAGTACTTGTTCGGCGACGAACCAGCCGTGCTGCCGTACGCCGATGAACAACTGATCTCCATGTGGGTGGCCGATATGGCGTTCGCCTCTGCTCCATCAGCGCGGGCCGCGATGATCGAACGGATCGAGTCGCACGCGATCTTTGGCTACTCCGGGCTATTCGGTGACGACTTTTTCGATGTCTTTGCCGCATGGGCACAACACTTCTACGGCTGGGCTCCGGAGCGAGACCACTTCCTCACCTCGCCCGGGATCGTGCCTGCGCTCTTCGATCTCGTCGAACACGTGCTCAAGCCGGGGGAGAAGACACTGACCCTCACGCCGGCCTACGGGTACTTCAAGCACGCGCCCACATACCATGACAAGGAGTACGTCACCTGTGGGCTCATCGAGGATGAGTCGGGCCAGTATTCGATCGACTTCGATGACTTCGCAGCGAAGGTCGCCGACCCGCAGGTGCGGATGTTCTTCCTCTGCCACCCGCACAACCCGACCGGGCGCGTGTGGACCGAAGACGAGCTCCGCCAGATGGCGACCCTGTGCTTTGAGAACGACGTGGTGGTCGTCTCCGACGAGATCCACTGCGACCTGCTCCGCCACGGTGTGTCCCATACCCCGCTGGCCAAACTGTTCCCAGACTCGGATCAGATCATCACCTGCATGTCTCCGAGCAAGACCTTCAACCTCGCCGGGCTTGGCTTTGCGATGGTCATCATTGCGAACGATGAGATCCGCGACATATGGCTCGATCGGAACTCGCCGTTGGTCAACCCGGTGAGCGTCGCCGCCGCGACCGGGGTCTTTCGCGACGGACACCAGTGGCACGACGAGCTCCGCACCTACCTCGACGGCAACCTCGCCTACGTGCAAGAGACCCTCGCAGAGCGGCTGCCCGAAGCCCGCTTCGAGATTCCCGACGCCACCTACCTAGCGTGGATCAACCTCTTTGCCTATTTCGAACCCGAGACCAACCTGACGCGCCATTTCGCCGAAACCGCAGGAGTCATCCTCGAAGGCGGAGACATGTTCATCAGCGATGGCGACGGACACGTTCGGGTCAACGTTGCGTGTCCTCGTTCGGTTCTTGCGGAGGGACTCGATCGGATCATCGCTGCCGTGCCCGCCAGGGTCCCGGCCTTGTGACATGCAGCTGACGTTCGACGCGGAGCTCTTTCCGTGGGACGCGAACACCTCCTGGGTGTTCGTCGCTGTTCCCCAAGACGATGCTGACGTGATCGAGGACGCAACATCGCTCGTCGGTGGCTTCGGCAGTGTCAAAGTCAACGTGCAGATCGGCAAGAGCTCGTGGAGTACGTCGCTGTTCCCGAGCAAAGAGATGCAGACCTACGTGCTGCCTCTGAAGAAAGCGGTGCGCAAAGCCGAAGGCATCGACGTGGGCGACACCGCCCAGATCACCATCGAGCTGGTGCACGTCTAGCGTCCGGCACGGGTCGAGCTTTGGCGGGTCTCCGGTGTGCGCTGTCCGCTCGGCTACGCCCTCCCGCTCCGCATTGCTTCGCTCGCTTCACAACGTCGGGCTGCGCACGATCGCCCATCGCTCACCTAAGCCCGGCACGGCTCGAGTTGTTGGCGTAACCCCCATAACAAAGGGTCAGAGCCGTTCGCTGTGCTCACTCCCAGCCTTTCTCGCCTGACGGCTCGAAACGCCCTTGTTGTTGCGGGAGGAGGGCGAGTTGTTGGGGTAACCCCCATAACAAAGGGTCAGACCCCGCGTTATGGGGCTAGGTGCGCAGGAGGGTGCCGAGGTTGGGGAGGTGGTCGTTGATGCCCGCTAGGCGGAGCAGTTGCCAGGTGAGGGCGAGGTTGCTCGACACGACTGGCATGCCGATCTCTGCCTCGAGGTCATCGATGATCGAGAACGTGCGAAGGCTGGTGCAGGAAATGAACACCGCATCGCACTCGCCCGCAGCGGCGATCGTGCGCACGCCCGCAGCGATGGATTCAGGCGAGATCTTCGCTACAACATGATCGCTCGACTCAAGGAACGAGCCCACGGCGCTCACGTCGAGTCCGGCGTTCGAAAAGTACTCGGCGACCGGCGCGGTGACATCGGCGGTGTAGGGGGTCACGACGGCGATGCGTGATGCTCCGAGCGTCTGGAAGGCAAGTACTGCCGCCGAGATCGGGTTCGTGCACGCCATCTCGGGATGAGCGCTTTGGATTGCACTCGTTACGCCGTCCTCGCCGATCAGCGTCGCCGCTGAGGTGCACCCAAAACCGATGGCGTCGAAGTCGAACTCCGTCGGCAAGAGTCCAGCGGCTACCGGAAGGCGAGCCTCCATGTCGGTCAGCGTCGTCGGCGTTACCTCGGGCTCCATCGGAATCCGGCTGTGATACCAAGCCACCCCATCGACATCGATCTGGCGAGTCTCTGCCTCGACCGTGTGATCGGTCTCGAGCACGATCAGACCAATGCGCGCTCGATGGCCAAAGCCCTCGTCGGTCGTGAAGTCGAGCGGTGTTGGTTCGAGTGTCATCGCCATTCGAGGCCCCCGTCTAGTGGTCCTACGAGCGTAGGGGACCTCGCCAAGGTCCAGCGAGACCGGTGGGTGTGGCCAGAGCGACGGGGACGACGCCTGGCAATACACTCGGGTCGATGATCGCCGGACGGACACTTCGAGTTGCGTGTGGTGTCGCCCTTGCGGCGGTTCTCGCAGCCGGTTGCGGCGATGGGGATGATGAGCTGCGTGTTTTTGCAGCGGCATCGCTCAC
>CALBVK010000331.1 GCA_937969345.1 uncultured Acidimicrobiales bacterium | reverse complement strand
GCGTTCGGGCATGGCCTCTTTCGAACTCACCTCCGCTCGAGCTACCGCCCGGATCGATTTGCTGGCCGGGCGCCTCGGATCCCTCGTCGTCGACGGCATGGAGCTCTTGCTCACCGAAGGCGAAAAGCCCACTCGATGGGGGTCGTTCCCGATGGTTCCGTGGTGCGGTCGCCTCGACCACGGATTGCTCACCTTCGAGGGTGCCGACTATCGATTCCCGCCCACATCGGGGGCGCACGCCAACCACGGAACCGCCATGCACCAAACATGGACACAGACAAGCGATAGCGAAATCGAGACCGACCTCGGCGAGCACTGGACGTTCGGCGGGTCGGTCACCCAGCGCTTTGAGGTCACCGACGAATCCTTCACGGTGCACATGACGGTGACCGCCGACGAGCACGCAATGCCGGCACAAATGGGATGGCACCCCTGGTATCGCCGGCAACTCGACCGTGGCGCGCCCCTCGAGATCGACTTCGCCGCGGGACAGATCTATGAAACGGACGACGACCAGATCCCGACCGGGCAGCTCATTCCTGTCCCGGAAGGCCCGTGGGATGAGACGTTCATCGACGTGACGCAAACCCCGATTCTGCGATGGGGTGACGCACTAACCGTCGCCTTGTCGTCGAACTTCGACCATTGGGTCGTGTTCACCCAACCCGAACACGCAGTCGCGATCGAGCCGCAGTCGGGAGCGCCCAACGACCTCAACCGGGCGCCGCACGTTCTTCAACCGGGCGAGTCGCTGTCGGGATGGATGACGCTCACCTGGGCATAGTTCGCCAGGAAGCGAGCGACTAGGTTCGTCCCATGTCGATGAGTGCCACCGAAGCCGTTACTAGCCGTCGCTCCATTCGGGCCTTTACCGATCAACCCGTGCCCGACGAAACCCTTCGAACGATCCTCGCCGACGCGTCGCGGGCCGCTTCGGGCACGAACATCCAGCCCTGGCATGTGACCGTGCTGCAAGGCCAAGCCAAGGACGGTCTCGTCGACGCCATCCAAGCCGCCTTCGATGATGGCGCCACCGAGAAGGACGAGAAGTACTACCCGTCGCAATTCGTCGAGCCCTACTTGGCCCGTCGTCGCAAGATTGGCTGGGACATGTATGGCCTGATCGGAATCGAAAAGGGCGACTACGAAAAGATGGCGGCCCAAGCCCGCCAAAATTACGAGTTCTTCGGAGCGCCCGTCGGGCTGATCTTCACGATGCACGAGACCATGAGCTACGGCGGCTGGATGGACCTCGGCCTCTACATGGCCAACATCATGACGCTCGCTCGGGAGCACGGCCTCGACACGTGCCCGCAGGCGGCATGGCGCGAGTTCGAGACAGCGATTCACGCACACCTGGAACTCCCCGAAGACCAACGGGTGATCGTGGGCATGGCGCTCGGCTACGAGGACACCAGCGCAGTCATCAACGAGCTACGCACCGAACGGGCCGACCTCTCCGAGTTCGTCGACTTCCGATCCTGAAAACTCTTGCGAAATTGTTGCGGTAGAAGTGAATAGCACGCAGCCGAAGCGGGTTGGCTGGTGGTATGCAACCCGTACCGAACCGTAGAGACAGGCGCCGTATAGCGCTGCTCGCCGCCCCGGCATTCGCTCTGGCCCTTGCTGCATGTGGCGGAGGAGACGCGGTGTCTTCCACCGATGCTGCGTCAGCACCAGCGGTAGTCGAGCAGACCACCGACGCACCGAGCACGTCGTCTGACGCTTCGGAAAGCAGTGCCGAGAGCACCACCACCGCCGACAGCTCGACGAGTGAAACAGACGCATCAACCTCCAGCGAAGCCGAACCGGCTGCGGCGAGCGGCGCACAGATTCAGCTGCTGTCAGCCGACGAAGCAATCGCCAATGCCGAACTCAACCAACCCAACCTCCAGTCGGCCGACAACGTGCTCGACATCGAAACACTCGCCGTTGGGGACGGCTCGATTCAGACACTGAGGAACGTGGTCGACGGCGACCGCCCCGTCCTGCTCTGGTTCTTCTCACCGCATTGACCTACCTGCAGGCGCGAAGCGTCTGACGTCGAGCAGTTTGCTCGCGATCACGGAAACGACATTCAGGTCATCGGCCTCGGAACGCAGGACGACTTTGCCCTGGCCACCGACTTCCTCGAACGAGGGGATCTACGTACGCCCACCATGTTGTGGGACCCGAGTTTCTCCACGTGGCAGGCATTTGGCGTGCAGGCGAACTCACAGATGATGGTCATTTCCCCAGACCTCACCCAAGGAAGCAACCTCATCTTCGGCTTCAGCGAGGAACAGCGGGCTGCGATTCTCGAGCTCGCGAGCACGATCTAGGCCCAGCCTCGCGTCCCGCGGCCTTATGGCCACGCGCGCGTTGTATGGTGCCCGAGTGTTTCGGTTTAGTTACGAACTGTTACGGTCGATAGACCGGGGATGGTTATTTCAGACCCGAACGAACAACGCGAAGACGACCACGCCAGTGGTCTCTCGACCAGTGCTGACGCCAGCGCTGAAGATCACAAGGGTGAAGAACTAACCATGGCCTCTAAGCGCACGCGATTCACTGCGATATCGGCAGCGTTCCTGCTCGTCTCGGCAATTACGGCTGGCTCAGCCAATGCAGCCCAGGCTCCGGACAGCTTCTGCCTCGGTCTCACCATCGAGACCGCCCAAGCAAAGGGCTACCGGGTGCAGACCGGCACCGACGGTGTCGACGTGCTCATTGGTGGCAACACCACCAAGGACTTCATCTTGGGCTTCGGTGGAGACGACATCCTCACCGGTGCCGGTGCCGACGACGTCATCTGTGGCGGATCGGGCAACGACATCATCAACGGCGGCGACGGAAACGATCGAGTATCGGGTGGCCCAGGCAACGACGAAATCAGCCTCGGCGCCGGCAACGACAAAGCCCGCGGCGGCTGGGGAACCGACCGTCTCATCGGCGGATCCGGCAACGATCATCTCCAAGGTAACGGCGGCAACGACCGCATCTCGGGTGAGAGTGGCAACGACGTGCTTCTCGGAAACCTCGGCGCCGACACCATCTTCGGCGGCGACGGTAAAGACCTCATTCGCGGCCTGCGAGGCAAGGACAAGCTCGCTGGTGGTCCTGGCGACGATCGCATCGAAGGCGGCGTCGGCGACGACATCGTCTCAGGCGATGACGGCGTAGACCGCCTCTTCGGCGGACCCGGCCGAGACGCACTCGACGGAGACGCTGGCGCAGACATCCTCAACGCCGGCACCGGCCGCGACCGCTGCGACACCGACGACGGCGACGACCTGACCTACTGCGACGTCGACTTCGCAGGGGTAGCAATCAACCCGCCAGCAGAGACACCAGACCCGACGCCAACGCCAACCCCAACGCCAGACCCTGAACCAACCCCCGATCCCGGCGAGGTGACCCCACCCGCAGGCGCTGCCGTGCCGGCAAGCCAAGCACCCCAGGGCGTAAATTCATTCGGCTGGCCGCTGCTCACGAACGCTGGTCTCGAGGCACTTCTGCAGTGCGAGTCCGGCGGCAATCACGCAATCGACACCGGCAACCGCTTCTACGGTGGAGTCCAGTGGCTGCCCGCAACTTGGAACGCCGCGACCAAGCTCGCCGGTTTCCCTCAGTACGACGGAGTGTTGCCGCACCTGGTGCCAGCCGATGTCCAAGACACGGTCACCAAGGCGTGGTGGGAAGCCACCAGGCCAAACACCCAGTGGCCGGTTTGCCACAAGAAGTCGCTCGAGGCAATGAACGTCCTCGCTCCCTAGTTGGGGAGCAACCGGGCAATCGTGTACGTCAAGCCGTAGGCGACGTACTCGTACTTCAGCGACCGTTTCTCGACGAACTCCATAAACGCCTTATGTTCATGGAGTTGCCAGCCGTAGTAGCCAATCAGCTCATCGAACACGATGATCGCGTTGGGGTGAAGCATGTCGCCAACGGCGTTGAAGATATCGACCGTCGACGAGTAGATATCGCAGTCGACTCGCAGCATCGAGATATTCGGCTCGGGATACTCCGTGCGCCAGACCGGCAAGGTCTCCGAGAACCAACCCTTGTACAACGACACGTTGTCGGGCATGTCGGGCAACGTGCCAGCCATGTCGCCAAAGGTGCCCTTGGGAACATGAGCCCAATCGTCAGGTAAGCCCTCGAACGAGTCGAAGCCATGGATGGTCTCTTCGGGGAAGATGCGTGCAAGCGCACGAGTAGATGCTCCCTTGTACACACCAAGGTCGAGCAGCTGGCCGCCCATTGCATCGATCTCCCCCTTGAGGGTGCCGATAACAGCGAACTGATCCATGGTGAAGATCGCGCTATCCATCTCGGCTTCGATGAAGTCGTAGGTCTGGATTGCGGCACGACGGTTGCGTTCTTCGAGAAGTTTGGCCCACCGATCGTTCCACGCAAAGTAGTGGCGAATGCGCTGATTGAGCGCACCTGAGCCGATCTGTGCGAGCAGGTCATCGGCGTCGATCCGTTGACGCCGGTCCGGGCGAACCGCCTCTTGCAACAGATCACGAATCTCTGTGAGCAGCTCGACTACCTGGTCGTTCTCTTCCATCGGCGCAGCGTAGTCTGCGCCAACTAGGGGCGTTGGTTACGCGCTGATCTTGCCCGAGAGCTTGTCGTACGGCAAGAACATGCCGTTGAGCTCGGCGGCCAGCGCCTTGAGCGTCGGTGCGGGTTCTGCTTCGCAGTGTTGTTCGATCAGATACTCAACGACCGATGATGGCGAGCCAACCACGATCGAGCCGTAGTGTTTCACCGGGGCGCTCCGCTGCTTCGAGAGGAACAGTCCGCCATACACGGGGAGCTCACCGCCGACGAGGTGTCTGACGGTATCGACGCGGGCGGCGAGCCCGGTCAACAGAATCTTGCAGCTCACACCACCGACGAACACGTTGTCCTTGGTGATGCGCACTCGACCCTTCAGCGGCGTCGAGCGGATGACGGTAACGGCATTGTTCCCGACCACGACGTGCTCGATCGAACCATCGGAACCGGGGACGAGACGGTTGCTCAAGACTTCGATCTTGTTGATCGCGACGTTCTCGAGCGCGGCACTGGTCGTGGCTCCGCCGGGCTCCTCGTTTACCGCCTGATTTTCTTGAAACATCGCGGGAGGTGAGGGCTGCTGAACTTCGGTACCGATTGCCGTACCCGCGTTGACACTCTGTATCTCGTTCATGATTAAGACGTCGTCAAGTCTCGCTCAGGTCTTAAGCAAATTGTGGGGCTTTCGACCCATTCGTTACGAAGCAGGGGAGTTCTCGTCTTCGAGACTCGCAATATGAACAAGTGCGTCGCCCTGGTTGCCGAGCGGAAACATCGTGCGACCGATCACCAGACCGGAGCGACTTGCGCGAATCGTGCTGAGTCTCTTGCCGAACGCGTCGATAATCGTGCCCAAATCTTGCTTTGCTTCGACCATATCGCCGAGCTCGACATCGAGCCGAATGACCCCGCTCCGAGAGGCCCGAACCCACCGCGAGCTTCGAGAAACGGGGACGACGGGAGCTGGCGGACCATCCCAATCGGCGATGTCGAGGTGTTGCAACACTCGGCGAACGCCCTCGACGCCGGTTTCGATGGCGTCGGTCGTGAACCGCAACGGTTCGCCCGCTTCGTAGAGCAGAACGATCGCGCCGGCCTTTGTCCCCGCCTGACGCAACGTACCCCGCTGGGTTTTGGCATGCAGCATCATTCGAGGACCGAACGCTTCGGCGAGCTCCCGGGTCCGAGGATCGTCGAGGTTGGCGCGAATCTGCGGGAGGTTTGTGCGGTTGTCGCTTGCGGTGTGTAGATCGATCCCGACTTCACAGTGCGACACGATCTCGGTCATGAAGATGTTTGCGAGCCGGCTCGCTAGCGAACCCTTCGCGCTGCCCGGGAACGACCGGTTGAGGTCTCGTCGGTCGGGCAGGTATCGGTCGCCGGTAATAAAGCCGTGGACGTTCACGACCGGCACGGCCAGCAACGTTCCTCGCATCGTTTTGGGATCGAGTTCGCTCAAGACCCGGTTCACGATCTCCACACCGTTGAGCTCATCGCCATGGATCGCCGCGTTGATCCATACGGTCGGGCCATCTTGGGCCCCATGAAACACCGTCACGGGCATCGACATTTGTGCACCCGTGATGAGCCGCGAAACGGGCAATTCGACGTGAGCCCGGCGTCCGGCCTTGACCTCGGTTGTTCCAATCGTGAACGGTGCTCGACTGGCCATAGTGTTCCGCTCCTCGCTCGCGCCGTCAGCGTAATACTGGCTTTGGCGCTGGCGTTGACTACATTCGGTGACGACAACCCGTCGTCACCTCGAACAGCAGGAGTGTAGTGAGGCTCGCGATTCTTTCCCGAGAACCACGGAGCTATTCGACCCAACGGTTGAAGACGGCTGCGATCGAGGCCGGCCACCAGGTTCGAATCCTCGACACGCTCCGCTTCGCGATCGACCTCAGCGGCGACGAGCCGGACCTGCACTACTCGGGTAACCAGCTGTCGGACTACGACGCGGTGCTCCCTCGGGTTGGTTCGTCGGTTACCTACTTCGGTACCGCTGTTGTTCGCCAGTTCGAGCAGATGGATGTGTATACCCCCAACACATCGGCTGGCATCCGCAACAGTCGGGACAAGCTGCACGCCCACCAGATCCTGGCCCGCCACCGGATCGGCATGCCGGCCACCACGTTTGTGCGCGATCGCACGGACATCCTGCCAGCGATCGAACGGGTCGGCGGCGCGCCCGTTGTCATCAAGTTGCTCGAAGGTACGCAGGGAATCGGAGTCATGCTCGCTCCAGATCTGACGGTGGCGCAGGCGATGATCGAAACGCTGCAAGCGACGCGTCAGAACGTGCTGGTCCAGGAGTTCATTGCCGAGAGTTCCGGTACCGATGTCCGGGCGTTCGTCGTCGGCGACCAGGTAGTTGGCGCGATGCGACGCTCGTCGGGCGGAGACGACTTCCGGTCGAACCTTCACCGCGGCGGCCGCCCCGAGGTCATCGAGCTCGACGCGGCCTACGAGCAGGCGGCGGTCCGGTCCGCGCAGATCATGGGTCTCCGAGTCGCTGGTGTGGACATGCTTGAGAGCGACCGTGGGCCGCTCGTCATGGAGGTCAATTCCTCGCCTGGGCTGCAAGGCATCGAACGGGCAACCGGGCAGGACATTGCCCGGATCATCGTCGACTTCGTCGATAACCAGGTCGCTTTCCCCGAGCTCGATGTCCGCCAGCGACTTTCGGTGTCGCGGGGATACGGCGTTGCCGAGCTG
>CALBVK010000330.1 GCA_937969345.1 uncultured Acidimicrobiales bacterium | reverse complement strand
GGCAGTTCGCCATCGGGGTCGGCCCCGAGAAGCCACTCGCCAAAGACGGTCGCCAGGTCTCGGAAGTGGCACGTGCGAAGTGAGTCGAGCAGGATCTGCTCGTCACGCATCATCAGGTGGTGGTAGCGAGACTTGTCGTTTAGGCGCATCTTGTCGACGTGAGCAGTGGTAATTTCCCCCGCCGCATACGCCTCGGCGATGAGGGGGAAATCGCGAAGCCATACCGCGATGAGTTCGTCCGCGCGGGCATTGGCGGGGTCGATCGGAAACTGGCCGGCGACATGGTCGGCTACGTTGCGGGTCTTGTTGCGGCCGGCCAGGTCGATGGCGTTTGCGTGGTCGGCTGTGGCTAACCGGACCGCATCGAGTCTGGCGGTCAGCTGGTGGAGTGTGACCAGCCGCGAGGAAATTTCGTCCGACGAAAGGCACGACAGCGCTATCTCGAAGCAGTCGTCGATCGCGGAGGAAAGCACGTCGAGATCCGGTGAAAGGGAGTCGAGAGTTTCGCCGGAGGACATGGACTAAAGTATATCGAACAAATGTTCGTTCCGCAAGTCGAATGTACTGAAGTATCAACGATTTTGGGACGATATTTCCGACCGATCCTGTGGCGCCGCGGTTGCCGAAACCACGTCCTCAGAGTTTGCGCCAGACGGCCACCTGCGAAGATGATTCGCCGGTGAAGTCGGACCGATCCCAGTCCGCCCAGCGGTGCTCGAGTCGCATCCCGGCGAGCTCCGCCATCAGATCGAGTTCGCTCGGCCACACGTAGCGAAACGACGGCGAGCTCACCCGAACCCGCTCGCCATCGATGTGGTAGTGGTGCGAGACCAAGATCTGGTTCACCACGTCGACGTATTCATCAAAGCCCAGATGCGTCGGCGAAACGTCGAACGGAACAATCCGCTCGCCGGGCGCAAGCTTGCGAAGTTCGGGGACCATCGTCTCGATAACAAAGGCTCCGCCAGGTGCAAGGTGTGCGGCGGCGTTTCGAAAGCAGGCGACTTGCTGGGCTTGCGTTCGAAGGTTCTGAATCGTGTTGTACACGAGATACACGAGTGAGGCGTCGCCGCACACCAGCGTTGTCGTCATATCGCCATGAGTGATGCGAACCTGGCCGGCTTCGTCCTTCGCCCGAAGCTCGTCGAGCATCGGCTCGGAGAAGTCGATTCCGTACATCGGGCCGACTCGTTGCGACAGCGGCAGAGCGACGCGTCCGGTGCCGACCGCGAACTCGATGACCGGTCCATCGTCAGCAAGATCTGCGAGGAATGAGACCGTTGCCTCGATAACGGCAGCGTCGAAGTTGCTGGCATGGGACTTGTCGTACGCCGCCGCCACCACTGGGCTGAGATGCGCATCAGGAGCGAAGTCGTCGAGGGAGGGCATGCGCGATCTTCCCACGTCGAGCGCACCCGAGCGACGCGCTCTCGCCCGGTTCAGGCCAGAGAAATATCTGCGGCGTCGGTACTGTTGGAACCATCATGACCACGCAGACATTTACCCGTTCGGCATTCCGCACCCTCAACAGCGTGGTGCTGCCGTCGGTGAAGGCCGGAATTGGTTCGCCCTTTCCCATCGGGGCTGGCCTCGTCGTTCTCGAAACGACCGGTCGCAAGTCTGGCAAGCCCCGCCAAGTACCGCTTGTGGCAACCCGTTGCGGCAACCGCATCGATGTCAGCACCGTCCGCGGCGACTCTCAGTGGATCAAGAATCTCGAGGCCCAGCCCGAAGCATCGGTATGGGTTGGTGGACGAAAGCGGTCGGTCACCGCAACGGTGAAGCCAGGACCGCTCACCGTTGCGCAACTCACGCTGAACTAATCACGTTCAGTCGTCGTGCTCGACGCGACCGAACTCCTCGACCATCGTCACGAACGCGTCGAGGAAATTGGGGAAGTCATCGTCGGGAGGCTCTGGGCTTCCCTGCACCATGAACGAGTCGGTCACCGTCGCCAGAATGCCCATCAACGTCTGACGTTGGTGCACCTGGTTCTCGATGAGCGATGGATACACGACCACCGCAACATCGAGCGCGGCCAGTTCGGCGTCGGTGACACCTCGCAACGTCTCGCCGGTCAGCAACGCATCGGCAGCGTCGGCATCGGCCTCATCGGAGATGATCACACGCAGCAGCTCATCGACAACAGGGTCGCCAACGGTCGCCGGCCAGGCGAGCATGAGGCGCTCAACCCGATCGGGATGATCGATGGCGAATCGCACTGCGGCGCTGCACCCGTTGGACGCGCCGATGAGCGCAACCCGGTCGTATCCCGCGGCATCGATTGCGGCGAGCAGCGCCGAAGCCTCCTCGTCCCAACCACGAGGTCTCGGTGGCCGTTGTGGGGCGATGTGCGTGAGGTGTTTACTCGTGAGGCGACCGAGCACTCCCGTGTCTCCCCAGAACTCCTGCGGTGACATTCCCTCATAGAGGCCGCCGTGAACGAGGACGATAGGGAGCTTGACCGGGAGCATTCGATCGAGGCTACGACATCACCCCCAACACGACGGGGAAGTCGCACGAGTAGTCGGGCTATGGTCGGAACATGACACGACTTGGCTACCAAATCCCGAACTTCACGTACCCCAACGTTGGCCCCGACACGCTGTTCGCCGCTCTCGTCGAGCAGGCAAAGACCGCAGAGGCAGCCGGCTTCGACCGGCTCTTCTTGATGGATCACTTCTATCAACTGCCCGGCATTGGCGACCCCGACGACTACATGCTCGAGTGCTACACCACGCTCGCCGCGCTCGCCCAACACACCGAGACCATTGGCCTGTCTGCCCTCGTCACCGGCAACACCTACCGCAACCCAGCGGTACTCGCAAAGATCGTCACCGCGCTCGACCTGGTATCCAACGGACGCGCGACCCTCGGCATGGGGTCGGGCTGGTTTGAGCTCGAACACGATTCGTTCGGCATCCCCTTCGAGACCTTCACCCAGCGATTCGAGAAACTTGAAGAAGCGCTCCAGATCATCTTGCCGATGCTCAATGGCGAACGTCCGAGCTTGGACGGCAAGCACTATCAGGTGACCGAGGCGATCAATTCGCCAGCTCCGCTCTCGAAGATTCCGCTCATGATCGGCGGCGCTGGTGAGAAGAAGACACTTCGGATGGTCGCTCAATACGCCGACGAGTCCAACCTCATCTGCGGAGTGCAGGAGATCCCTCGCAAACTCGACGTCCTCGCAGAACACTGCGAACGACTCGGGCGGGACCGGTCGGAAATCAAAGTCACCCGGCTCGTCATGGGAGTACTCGGACACACGATGGAAGACGCCGAAGCATCGATCGATGCCTACATGGCGCTACACGGATGGCCGGCTGAAGCTGCGGCGATGATTCGCCCCATGATGACCATCGGTGGGCCCGACGAATTCGGGGCGCAGATCCAAGAGATGATCGACGCCGGTCTCGACGGCATCACGATGAACCTCGCCACCACCGCTCACGACTCGGAGATGATCAGCCTCGCCGGAGAGATCTGCGGAGCGATCATCCCGTAACCGCACACCTGCGGCCGAGGATCGATGAAACCGGGTTTAATGCGACTCGAACTCGCGAGGTTCCGAGTGCGTTCGAGTCCGGGCCCGAACAGGAATCGGCTCGCGATCGGCGCGGAGCCACACGAAGAGGACGACGCCGACGGCGGCAACCATCAACACGACGGCAGCGAACGATGAATTGTGTTGGAGCAGATCGAACATAGAGGGCCTCGAATTGCGGGGGGGGTATTGACTAGACGCACGAGCGAGGCGTTTGGTTCCACTTTTCTCAAAATTTCTTTGGCTACTAGCCGCCGGTATCGCTGAAGTGCATCCAATCACTCGACGAGTTCCAGTTTCCGCCCCAGCCCCACCCAATCTCGGCAAAGAGCTGTGCGATCTCGGCGGTGATCATGCCAGGCACATCGCGATCTCGATCGAGGTAGGCCGACGCCAGCTCAGGGATGACCAGGTCACCGCGAACGTACGGGTTGTGGAACGGATTGATATCGATCGCCCCGCCATGGGCGTGGCGAGACCAGCGGTTCGAATTCACGGCGGGTCGGCAAACGAAGCTCGACGTGTTGTTGCTGTCCCCGGTCGGGTGTGCGTCGACGGCTTCCTGGGTGGTCACCCGCATCTCTTCGATCGGGAACTCGATCTCATGCAACCGGCGGAAGATCTCGACCACCTGCGGGGTGATGTCGCGGTGCAAGATGAACTCACCCGTGTGAAACAGCCCGTCGAACCCCACGAACGAGACCTGTGCGTAGGACAGGTCGTCGAGACCGACCGGACAGTCCTCCCGCCACGTTGAACGCAGCACGACGTCGGCTGGTGGGGGTGTCGTAACCGAACTCACAAACTCGCTGCTTGGGGGCGGAGGGAGAACGTCCTCGGTCCAGAGCATGCGGTCGATCAGTTCTGGGGGAGTGGGCTCGGCGATACCGTTCGTCTCGCCCGGGCGAAGTGGCAGGTCGCGGGTTCCCAACCACTCCGGTGGCGCCGACCCGCCCCGAACAGGCTCGGTCGTCGTCGGTGAGTCCAGAGTCGAGGTGGACACGACCGTCGACGTTGGCGACGTCGCCTCGCTGATCGTTGTAGCCACGGCGTTGGTAGTTGCCACAGCTTCCTCGACGGCAACCTGCTGTGCGGGAGCGACGTCGACCGTGTCTCCGCTGGTGCAGCCAGCGATGCCGCTGGCGAGGAGCAGCGCGATTGCGGTTCGCGAAATCACTGGACGATGCCGACTCATACCGAGATCGTACGACGTTGCGCACCGGCGTCGGCCGCGATGCCAAAACGCGACGAACCCGCCCCACAGCCGGCTAATCGGCTGTGCGACGGGTTCGCTCCGGTACCCGCGAATTGCGACTACACGAGGTGGTGTCGGTGCTGACTAGGCAGCGGTAAACACACGATGGATTGCCTTGTCGCCATCGGCATCGCTGCTCTGGATGTCGATTGCCGTGATCGGCACGTCGAGCTCGAGGAAGTCGACGGTCTTTGCAAGGCCATCTTCGAAGCTCATCTGCTCGACGAATACGAGGACGCCGTTCGAGTACACAAAGGCCTCGACTGCAGAGTTGAGTTCGCCAGAAACGGTGAGCTCGGTCGTTGCAGGGACGAAGGTTGCACTCTCGAGAACCGGAGCAAAGGTCTTGATACGACCAGCGTTGCGGTCGACGACCTGGATGGTTCCTTCGCCGAGATCAGCCGTTGGGACCGAGATCGAGAAGTCGCCGTTGGCGTTGGTTGCCAAGGTCTCAAAGTTGTCGGCCTCAACTACGCCGGCCGGCAGGATCTGGAAGTCGATCGAAGCCGAAGCCGTCCACTGTTGGCCGCTCACAGCAACCGGTCCAGCGAGCGGGAAGGTTGCGGTGATGCGTGCTGTGCGGGCAGCGATTTCGATGCCGTCGACGATCTCACAGACGGTGACGGGGGAGTCCACGTTGAGACAGCTGTCTGCGCCGTCTCCGCCTTGCGCGGAGTTCAGGCCGTTGCCGCCATCGATGAAGTCGTTGCCAGCGGAGCCACGGAGAATGTCCGGGTTGCCGCCGCCGAGAAGTACGTCGTCGCCGTTGCCGCCGGTGAGCACATCAGCGCCGTTGCCGCCGAGAATGCGGTCGTTGCCGTCTCCGCCAGCGAGAACGTCGTCGTGGTCGCCGCCAACAATGTTGTCGTTATCAGCACCGCCCGCGATGGTGTCGACACCGATTCCGCCTTGGAGGACGTCGTTGCCTGCGTCACCGAAGAGACGGTCGATGCCCTTATTGCCAATGAGCTTGTCCGCTCCGGCATCGCCGCGCATGATGTCGTGGCCTTCGCCGCCGGTGAGCTTGTCATCGCCGTCGCCTCCACGAATCGTGTCTGGGCCGTTGCCCGCAAGAATCGTGTCGTTGCCAGCTTCGCCCCAGGCAGTGTCCCGGCCATCGCCGGCACGGATGAGGTCGTTGCCCTCGCCGCCATAGATCGTGTCGTTGCCGAAGCCACCCCAGATGACGTCGTTGCCGCCGCCGCCGAAGATGATGTCGTCCTTGCCCTTGGCACGGATGATGTTGTTGCCATCGCCTGCGCAAATGAAGTCAGGTCCGGTCGTTCCAATGATGAATCGAGCGTTCGATTCGATCACCGTGTACCCGGCAGGTGCGTTGCCGCAGGCCGTGTCTGTTGCTTGGGCACCTGCGGTGCCCATGGTGGTTGCAAGCAGCGCTGCTGTTGCAATGGATGTCATGGTGGTCATTCGACGTGACATTCGTGTCTCCTCATCATCGATGGTGGTCGCCAAAACAGAAGGTACGTCACTGTCACGTGGTCGGCCTGAGTACTGCGACCCATGCTGAGAGCTGGCAATCTGACCTCGTGACGAACCCAGAACCAGCCCCGGCACCGACGTGCTGGTGATCTACGTACTCGTGGCGGCCTTCGTGGTTGCAGCGTCCGACTGGTGGGCGGTACGCACAGGTGCAACCAGCATCGAGGTTGTTGCCAAACCTCTGGTCATGGTCTTGCTCATCGGAGCGGTCATTGGCTCAGGACCGACGGGGGCAGCGCTTCTCATCGCGGTTGGCCTCGCCTGCTCGCTCCTTGGAGATCTTTTCCTCCTTCCGGTCATCGACCGATTTATCTGGGGGTTGGCAGCGTTCTTTGTCGGGCACCTGTTGTTCGTTGCCGGATTCGTCTTCGGCGCCGACTCGTTTAGCGCGGTCGGTCTTGTCGTGGGACTCATCGTCGGCGGCGCGGTCACACTGACGGTCGGGCAACGAATACGCACCGGAGCCCGGCGCCGGGACCCCAGACTTCACCTCCCTGTCGCCGGCTACATCGGTGTGCTCGCGGTGATGCTCGTTGCTGGTCAGGCCACTGGTTCTGCGATTGCTGCGAGCGGAGCCGTGCTCTTTGCAGGCTCCGACGCGGTGCTCGGCTGGAATCGCTTCGTCGATCCAATCCAACACGGTAGGTTCTGGACGCACGTCCCCTATCACGTCGGCCAAGGACTCATTGCCCTGTGGGCCATCGGGCTCTAGCGAGTGCCACGCAGCCGATGACAGCGTGGAGCTATGCGTGCTTCCCGGCTTCTTGTTGCAACGTTTCTTATTCCGGTCTTTGCCTTGTTCGCCTACTGGATGGCGTTGGGTTGGAACCGTGACAGCTCCGTTATCGATGCAAACGGCGGAGCGATCGGCCTGATCTTGATCATCGGGTCAGTGTTCGCCGTGTCCAAGATCGCCGACGACGACAAGTCCACCGAGCGTGCCGGGACGGCACTCGCATTGGCTACGGCCTACTTCGCCCTCACGTGGGTTCGGTATGGCGATTCGTCAGCGAGTCTCGACCCACAGCCGCACATCGTGTGGTTTGGTCTCTGCATCGCGGCGTTCATGCCAGCAGTGGTGATCATCCCCACGTCGAAGTGGGTGTGGTCCTGGAT
>CALBVK010000329.1 GCA_937969345.1 uncultured Acidimicrobiales bacterium | reverse complement strand
TGGGAGATGTTCTCCATACCCATGTCCTGGAGCATCTTTGTGGTCAAACTTGACCGGCTGCCCTTCGCTCAATGGAAGATGAACTCTCGATCCTCGGCGAACTCGGGCTTGTGATACGGCGACTCTGGATCGATCCAGAATTCGAGCATGCCACGTGGGGAGTGCATGGCACCGGGGATCACGCCGAGCTTCTGTAGCTCGCGAACGTCACGGATATCGACGATGACGGCGCCTTCTTCGGCGACACGTCGTTGGGCTTCAGCAGGGGAGATGTTGTCGATCTCCTCCCTCGCCGCAGCTTCCATCTCTCGTACGGAACGAATAGCCATACGCCGACCCTACTGCACGTCCTGAAGTGTCTTGAGATCAACCGGTACGTGCAGCTCAAATCCGGGGTCTTGGTCTTCACCCCGCTATGGATGCGCGGATGTTGCAGTCGGTGGCGTGAGCGTTGGCTGTTGGCCACACGATGGCTTCACATCGATCGTTCCCGTCGCCACCGAACAACCAGTCTCCAGCGTTCGACAGATACTCGTTCAGTTGTTCGCTCACCTTGGCCGTGCGGAGCGTGTCGTCTCCGGGTCCGCCGTGGAGCTTGTTGAACTCCTGCCCGTCCCCGCCAGTTAGAACGTCGTTGTCAGGTCCGCCGAACAGTTCGTCATGGCCTGACCCAGCGAGCAATGTGTCATCTCCGAAACCTCCGTGCAGCTTGTCCGAGTCTGCAGCCCCGTCGATGTAGTCGTTCCCCTGCCCGGCGTCGACAACGTCGTCACCGTCGCCGCCGTTGATCGTGTCGTCACCCGGGCCGCCGAAGATGTCGTCGTTGCCTGGTCCACCGAGAATCAGGTCGCTCGTGTCGTCCCCGTCGTCTACCCAGCGGCTGTGCTCGGGGTCGGGAAACGGAAAGCGGTCGTGTGCGGTTCGCCGTTGGGTCCCGCCATCGAGGTCGTCGGCGCTGGTGCCACCGTTGATGGAATCAGCCCCGCTGCCTCCGTGAATGATGTCGGCCGAATATCCGCCGTGGATGGTATCGCTACCTGCGAGGCCGAGAATGATGTCTTGGCCTTGGTTGCCAAAGAGAACGTCGTCGCCGGCCATACCAGCAATGAAGTCGGGGCCGCCGCCCCCATAGATGATGTCGTGCCCTGGGCCGCCGATCAGAACCTCGCTGGTCGTATGCCCACGGATCTCGTCATCGCCTGAGCCGCCTTCGACGATGAGCCGGGCGCTGGCTTGGTGTGGTTCTAGGTTTGAGTCGACGCAGATGATGTCATCGCCGCCGAGAGCGTTCACGGTGAGATCTGTCGCAAGCGGGCTGGATATTCTCACGATGATCACATCGTCCTCACCGGTTGCGTTGACGATATCGATGTCGGAATTCATGGTCTCGACAGTGATTGTTGGCGAGAGGTCTTCGCACGGTCCAGACGTGAGCGGCATTGGTGGGGGAGTATCCGAGAGGAACGTGAGCTGGCTGCGGTCGATCTGCGTGATGGTTTCGCAGCGGACGACCTGGCGGTTGGTCGGCCACGCGAGAGATTCGCATGTGTCGCGGCCGAATCCGCCGTTCGTCTTGTCCGCATCGTGGTGGAGGATGCGATCGTTTCCGGTGTTGCCGTTCTGGTCGTCGATGCCGCGCCCACCGATGAGAAGGTCATTGCCTGGACCTCCACGCATGTAGTCGCGACCCTCAAATCCCCAGAGCCAGTCATTGCCCGAACCTCCCTGCATACGGTCCCAGCGGTTCGACCCAATGAGTGTGTCGTCTCCAGCACCGCCGAACATCCGTGATCCAGCGGTGTCGACATCACGTGAGGTGCCATTGATCTCGTAGAAGCTCGGTACGCCGCTGATCGGGGGCTGATCTGTTCTGCCGCGCTGATGGGAGAAGAGCAAATCATCACCATCGCCGCCGTAGATCTCGTCAGCGCCGATGTTGCCCTCGATCTCGTCATCGCCCGGACCTCCATAGAGCCGATCGCCAACGTCGATTCCTGTGGGCACGTCGAGGTGTATTCCGTTCTGCTCGTCGGCATGGCCGCCGATGATGGTGTCGGATCCCCACCCGCCGTAGACGATGTCTGAACCAGCGCCGCCAACGATGTAGTCGTCGTTCTGCTGGCCGTATATGAGGTCGATGCCCTCTCCACCAGATATGTAGTCAACACCATGGTCGAATTGGTCGAAGTTCTGTTGATGCCGAGGAGCGTGCGAATCCCCGTAGAGCGTGTCGTTCCCCAGGCCACCGATTAGAACCTCGGGGTTGCCAAGCGAGCCGTGGATGATGTCATCGCCATCGTCTCCGCTGTACCAACATCCAATCGTTGGGCAGGTGCCGAAGATGAGGTCGTTCCCGTCACCCCCGTAGATCGCATCAGCACCCACAGCGCAAATGACGTCGTTACCGCCGCGAGCTTGAACACCGACTCCATAGCGGTGAGCGTCGTCCAGTGGTAGATCGACGACGATCACGTCGTCGGCTTCAGTGCCGTAGATCCAGTCGTCTTCTGGAGGGTCTGTGACGAAGATCGTGGCCTCCAGGCCATTACAGCTCGGCGGAGTTTCCTGGGCAGCACCTGGTGTCGCCAGGAGCAACAGGGATGCCAAAATGCTGAGCGATACCGCCGCTGGTTTCTTTACGCACGCCATACCTGAAGGTCGGATCAGCGTGACCCCAACTTGAGCCTGTCGATTGCGAATCTGTGGAGTCTGATGACCACATATCGAACCTCAGACTCCACAGATCTGGGGTTTAGACGTCTAGGGCGGCGGCGTCGAATTCGTCGGAGTTCTTGATGATGTAGTCGCGGCGGACCGCAACATCGGAACCCATCAGCACGTCGAACATCTTCTCGGCGCGGCGACGTTCCTTCTCGGCGTCTTCGATGGTGAGGCGCCGCAGGATCCGGGTCTCGGGGTTCAGCGCTGCGTGTTCGAGCTCGTTGACGTTCATCTCGCCGAGACCCTTGAAGCGCTGCCACTTGATGTTCTCTGCCTTGCGATTGCCCTTGGCGAGCTCTTGGGTGAGCTGGTCACGGTGCTCATCGCTGAACGCTCGATACGTCTGCCCGCCGACCTTCGTACTGAATAGCGGAGGCTGAGCGGCGTACACGCGGCCGGCTTCGATGAGCGGGCGCATGTACTTGTAGAGCAGCGTGAGTACGAGGCAACGGATGTGGCTGCCGTCGACATCGGCGTCGCACAAGATCACGATGCGTCCGTAGCGGGTTCCGTCGAGATCGAAGTCCTTGCCCGAGCCGCCGCCGATGGCGGTGAACAGGTTTTGGGCCTCTGCGTTGTCGAGGACCTGCTTGAGGGTGGCCTTGCCTGCGTTGACGACCTTGCCACGCAGCGGCAGCACCGCCATGTATTGCGCATCGCGGCCACGAATGGCCGGGCCAGCAGCGGAGTCGCCCTCCACAATCAGCAGCTCGGACTCGGGGCCATGGTCACGGCAATCGGCCAGCTTGCCCGGCATCCCCGTGCTGCCAAGGTTCGACAGCTTTCGCTTGTTGTCGAGCGCCTGCTTTGTGCTCACTCGGTTGAGGATTGCGGTTGCGATCTTGTCTCGGACGCCGTTGACGTGAGTCTTCTTTGAACCAATGCCGTTGAACCAGTCCGAGATGCCCTGCTTGACGACGTCGTACACGATCTTGTCGACACCGGGCGTTCCGAGTTCCTGCTTGGTCTGGCCTCGGAACTGAGGCTCGGGGAATGTGACCTTCACAACGGCGATCAGACCCTCTTGAACGTCGTCCTTGATGGCCTTGTGTTTGTTGTTCTTGGCGAGCTTCGCGAGCTTTCGCATGTCCTTGAGCAGCACGTCGTTGACCGCACGGTTCATCGACTTCTCGAAGCCCGAAAGGTGCGTGCCGCCCTCGCTCGTGGGGATCGTGTTCACGAAAGAAATGATCGTGGACTCGAACCCTTCGACCCAGCGCAGCGCCACATCGACGGTGCATTCGCGCTCGACCATTTGCATCTTGCCGTTGACGGGCACCTTTTCTTCGAACGTGTCGATACCCGAAAGGCTGATCACGTCGGTGATCGTTGCCCGCTCGCCGACATTGTCGTTGACAAGATCCTTGAGCCCGCCGCGACTGAGAAATTCGACCGGGTCTTTCTTCGAGCCCGTGCGCTTGTCTTCGAGGGTGATGCGCAATCCAGGTACGAGGAAACATGCAAGCTTCACCCGTCGCACAACCTCGTCCCAGTCGATTTCGGCTTCAGGATCGAACACGTCGGTATCGGGCCAGAAACGGATGCGCGTGCCGGTCTTCTTGGTCTTGGCGATCTTCTTGAGTTCGTGGCTCTTCTTGAACGACGAGCCGGAGAAGTGGCCGGGAACTCGCTCGTTGAAGTCGAGGGCCCACGTGTTGCCCTGGCGATCGACCTCGGCTTTGAGCTTCACCGACAGCGCATTGACGACCGATGCACCAACGCCGTGGAGGCCGCCCGACGAGGCGTACGCACCGCCGCCGAACTTGCCGCCTGCGTGGAGCTCGGTGAGGACGACCTCGAGCGCGGACACTTTGCGCTTTGGGTGTTTGTCGACGGGGATGCCGCGACCGTTGTCGGCGACTTCGACCGAACCGTCGCGATGGAATGTGACGAAGACCTTGTTGGCCTCACCAGCTGCTGCTTCGTCGACGGCGTTGTCGATGAGCTCCCAGACGAGGTGCATGAGCCCGGCCGATCCGGTGCCACCGATGTACATGCCGGGACGCTTACGAACCGCGTCGAGTCCTTCGAGTGTCTCGATGGAGGACGCGTCGTAATCAGAGGTGGGAGCGTTAGTGGAGGTGTTTGCCATGAGTTCTTTCAGCGTAAATGATGTCGACGTTTGGAGCGTGGGTCGATGTTTGGAGCGTCAGCGACAAACTCGGGTTCGAGGAAGCACGCCAGGGCTGACTCGATACGGTTACCAACGGGCTTGTCCAACGGCGAGGATCACGCCGTCTGTTGTGGTGCTGACGAGGTCTCGTTTGGTCTCTTCGAGGTCGAGTGGGAACGGGTCCGGCGCTGGCTTGGTGGGGTCGTCATCGGAGCCGACGATCGCGAGCAAACCTCGGGCGGAACCAACACGTGCGTAAACGAGCGCCTTTTCGGTGGTGAAGCGGGTGACGCGAACGCCGGTGCCGCCGCGTCCCTTGGATTCGAATTCTGACGACGGCGTGAGCTTTGCGGTGCCCTTGTCGGTCACGGTCAAGATTGGCTCGTCTCCGAGGACTGGGCCTGCAGCGATGACCTTTGCTCCACCCTTGAGCTTCATCCCCGCAACACCAGATGCATTGCGGCCTTGGACGCTGATGCCATCGACTGGAGTGCGAAGCACCTGGCCGTCGCTGGCGATGATCACGATGTCGCAACCGGTCGGCGCAGTGAAGGCCGAGACGAGCGAGTCCTGCGGCTTCAACTTGATGACGTCTTGACCTGGTCGAGTGCCGGCGAGCTCCTCGGCCGTGAGCTGTTTCGCGACGCCGTTTTCGGTGATGAGGACGACGTTCTCTGCGCCCTCGGTCGCGGGCGTTGCGATGGTGAGAACCTCTTCGCCCTTGTTGGTTCCGAAGGCCTTGCGGGTCTCGGTTCCACGGGAGCGGCCGCCGACCTCGTTCACTTCGAGCCCGAGCGCAAGGCGCGCTTTGCCTTCATTGGTGATGGCAAAGACGGGGCCGCGGGTCGATCCAATTCGTGATGCGACGATGACGTCGTGGCGACCTGGTGTGGCCCGCTTGGCCCCCTCGGTCGGGGCTCGGCCGACGAGGCCGCTGGTCGAGAGGGTGATGACACACGGAGAATCCGGGATTTCATCTTCGTCGCTACCTTCGAGAATCGACAGGTCGACGGAAGCAAACTCGTCCTCGGACGTGATGACGGTGCGCCGGTCGACGCCGTACTCATCTACTGCTTCGCGCAGTTCCTTCAAGACGACGGTGCGTTGGCGTTGCTCGCTGGCCAATAGCTGCTGTGCGTCGAGAATCTTGGACTCGAGTTCCTCTGCTTCTTCTTCGAGTTTCTGGACCTCGAGGGCGGTGAGGCGACGCAGCGGCATATCGAGGACGTGTGTGGCCTGAACCTCGGAGAGGTCGAGTTCGCTCATCAGCGTGGCTTTCGCCTCCGCTGCGTCGGCCGAACCTCGGATTATCTCGATCACGCGGTCGATGTTGTCGAGGGCGATCAGGAGGCCGGCGACGATATGTAGCCGGGCCTCCCACTTTGCGAGTCGGAACTCGGTGCGGCGAACAATGACTTCGAGACGGTGTGTCACGTAGTAGTTGCACAGGTCCCACAAGCCAACCGTGGTTGGCACGCCATCGACGAGGACCACGTTGTTGATGCCGAAGGTCTCCTCGAGCGGGGTCATGCGATAGAGGTTGGCGAGCACCGCTTTGGGGCTCGCACCTGGGCGAAGGTCGATCTGGATGCGCAGGGGGTTGTTCTTGTCCGAAAGGTTCTTTGCTCCCTCACGCTCATCGACTCCGGGCAACTTGCCGACCGATGCAAGCTCGTTGATCTTGGTGATGACCTTCTCGGGTCCGACCATGTACGGAAGCTCGGTGATGACGAGAGCCTGGCGGCTGCGGGTCAACTTGACGGTCTCGGCCTTTGCCCGAATGCGGACGGTTCCACGGCCGGTCTCGTAGGCATCGCGCAAGCCGTCGTCGATAAGAATGCCGCCGCTTGGGAAGTCGGGGCCTGGCAAGACCTCCATGAGCTGATCGACCGTTGGCTTCGGACGGCGCTGCTTCATCACGAGCTCGATCGCGTCGGCGACCTCCCGCAGGTTATGGGTGGGCATGTTCGTCGCCATGCCAACGGCGATGCCGGTGGTGCCGTTAACGAGCAGGTTCGGGATGCGGGCGGGCAATACCGAGGGCTCCTCGCGTAAGCCATCGAATGTCGGGTTGAAGTCGACCGTCTCTTCGTCGATTTCGCTCACCATGTCCATGGCTGCGGGGGAGAGCTTGCACTCGGTGTATCGGTATGCGGCCGGAGGATGATCGAGTGAACCGAAGTTGCCCTGTGGGGTAATGAACGTCAGTCCTCGGGAGAAGTCCTGGCCCATACGTACGAGCGTCTCGTAGATCGCGCCATCGCCGTGCGGGTGGTACTTGCCCATCGTGTCGCCGACGACGCCAGCGCACTTGCGGAAGTCGGCGTCGGGTCGAATTCCCTGTTGCAGCATCGAATACAGAATGCGGCGTTGGACGGGCTTCAGTCCGTCTCGGACATCGGGAATCGCACGGGCGGTGATTACCGAAAGCGAGTACGCGAGGAAGCTGTCGCTCATCTCATCGGCAACGGGGGTGTCGATGACTTCGGCCGCGATGTTGTTACTAAACAGACCAGGCTGGTCAGCCATAGAAGGCGCTCTCAATTCTCTTTATCGAACGGGCGTTCGGATGTTATCACCCGATGACCTGACCGTAGCGGGACGGCGAACTACAGCGGTGTCACTCTCTGCGGTATGTCGGCAGCCGCAGCGATGGGTAGCGGCCGAAAACGACAAAGGACCGGTTCCGACGGGGGGAATCGGAACCGGTCCTTTTGTTTTCGTGCGGTCAGCTTGGAGGGGGAGCTGACCACACGATGTTTACTTGGGGGAACTTATGGGCCGCGTGCGACCCGAGTTTTCGTGGTGGCCCCGGGGGGGGCGAGGCCACCAGAGCCGGTGCTACTAGGCGGCCTGCAATGCAGTGCCTTGAGCGGCGAGATAGTTCTCGACCGACGGGGTCGCGCTACCGAACACGAGCTCGACGAGCTCGGCGGTGCGATGAGCGCCCGAATCGAGTGCCTCGGCTGCGATGGTGCGATCGTCCATCTGCTCTGCCGTGACGGTGATGAGGGCGGCGAGGTTGTCGACTCGTTCGTTGGTGAGGTCGATCAGATCGTTTGTTACTTCTGCGGTGTTGTTGGTTGTAGCCATGATGACTGTGGTTTTCCTTTCCCGCTCTTGTCCGCATCGAATCGTGCGGAGTTACTACCTTCAACCATTGGGTCGAATGGTTCATTCCTTCTACGGTTCAGAAGTGGGTAAGAGATGCAGTGTTCTGCGACACATCTCGAATTCCTGACTCGTTGCCGTGTGGACTCAGTCTTGTGCAGCGGGGTCGCCGACGAAATGGGGAGGTCTCCCCGCGCGACGGGGATGCTCTCGACAGACCATGAGGAGTCCGGTTCTGATGATGCGCTAGGTCGTGACCAGTTCGGGTTCTTCGCCGGTGGCATTGAGCCACGCCATGTAGGAGTCGAAGATCGCCTGTTCACCATCGATATAGCAGTCCTCGAGCCCCCGGCTGAACGCAAGGAGCCAGCTATCGAGCTGATCGACGAGTGCCCAGTATTCGTCGTTGGTGAGGTTTGCGCTGTCGGATGCGAGCAGGTTGGCGTAGGTGGTGATGTCGCCGTATTCCTCGAGCTCGGTTCGCAGGCAGGCCAGCGTTTCATCCGAGAAGCCGGCGCGGTGAACGTCTCCAGCAACGACCATCCAGTCGCCAAAGCAGGTCTGGCGTGCTCGACCGAGCGTGCCCCAGATCAGATCGTTGGCCTCCCAGAACGCCGTTGTTTCATCGGCGCCCTCGATCAATACCGCTGAGGCGTCCAGGACCTCCTCGAAACTGAGCTGATGAAACAAGCCGTACGCCATACATTGGAACTCCGCCTCGCTCGGACCGTAGTCCTGCAGGATCGATGCGCTCCCTTGGAAGAGCCCCTGGGCGTAGTCGAACGCGAGGACTCGCGTTGAGCTGAGGTTTTCGCCAAAGGCGGTTTCGATCTGGGCCTGCACGCAGTCGTCAAGCGCGAATGACTCGACACGATCGACAGCACGCTCGGTGGTCCGAAGTCCGAGGGCGAACTCGGCAGATGGGGTGAGCCACTCGTCATTGCCGTCGAGGGCTGCGACGATACAGTCGCCGAAGTATGGTTCGGCCGTGCGATAGCCGTCCTTGGCACGTTCGACGAAGTCGCTGCAGTCGGCGACGTTCGAGACGAGGGATTCGAGGGTGTCATCGTCGAGTTCCAGAGCACGGAGATCGAAGCTGGCGCCATCTATGCCGATGAGTGACTCGTTCAACTTCTCGAAGCCGACCGCTTCGACGACGAGCGGTCCAGCACACGGTTGCTCATCGAGGCGGATCGTTGTTCCGAGGTCCTCGTCGATGGCCTCGGCGAGTTCGCTCGCAGTCTGCAGCTCGAACGCTGTGGCGAAGTCTTCGTTGGTTGCACACGGCCGCACGAGGTCGCGGTTCTCGTCGGTGTCTTCGAGGGTGATCGTCGGATCTTCTCCAGCGATCACCGCGTCGATGTGTGACTTGACGGCCGGCTGTTCTGTGCTGAATACGGTGTCGCAGTTGACGCCGCTCGGGAGGTGCTGCTCTCCGAGGTCGCTTCGGAAGCGCCCGTTCACGTCGAGGCAGTCGACGATCGAGGCGGACAGTTCCTCAGACGGGTTCGCCTCGATTAGCGTCGTGATCGAGGACTTGGGGTCGAGGTCGATCGAGGCCACGGTGTATCCGTCGGCGACCATCTGGTCATATCCGACCAGTGAGTAGACCGAATCGCCGATGCATGCCGCTTCATTCGCGTCGGGGTAGGCGAGTGTTCCGGCCGCTCCACGAACTGCGGTTTGCAGATCCTCTGGACTGTCCGCCCCACACCCGCTGAGGATCAGAGCTCCAAGACCAACCGCCGCCAAACGTGAAATCGTTGTCTTCGCCATAATTTGGAATCGGCGTATGGCGACGCCGACCTTCTAAGCCGTTCGACCTAGTGTCGCAATTTCATCACGCTGTTGTGCCGTCGAGACGGTCCAACGCTCCGCGATCGAATGTAAACCCGGTGCCGGGACGGTCCGGAATGACGAGCTGACCGCCGTCGAGCTCGAGCTGCTCGGTGAACAACGGCTGGAACCAGTCGACATGTTCGACCGAGACACAGTTGGGGGTGCTGCCGGCGATGGCCAAGCTGTATTCGGTGAAGAAGTGTGAGGAGACACCGACGTTGTGGGTCGAGGCAAGTGCGCACGCCCGGCGGAACTCGGTGTAGCCCCCCATGCGCTGCAGGTCGGGCATGAGAACGTCGACGGCCCCCGCGTCGAGATAGGACTGCATACCGAACCGGGTGTATTCGGTTTCGCCCGATGCGATCGGCGTATCGAGCGCCGTGCGAACCGCCGCATGGCCAGCGAGGTCGTTGTACGCAACGGGTTCCTCGATCCACACGAGGTTGAATGCTTCGAGTTTGCGGCCAAGACGGATGGCTTGCTTTGGAGTGAGGCCTTGGTTGATGTCGACGTACAGGTCGACCTCGGAGCCAACCGCTTGGCGGACGGCGCGAACTCGTTCGATGTCGGTCTCGGGGTAGTCCGAGCCAACTCGGATCTTCATGCCCCAAAAGCCTTGTTGCACGAAACGTTCAGCTTCGGTGACGAGGTCGTCGATCGAATCGCTCAGCCAGAGGCCGCTGCTCGCATAGGTGTCGACCCGGTCCCGCATGCCCCCGAAGAGCTTGGCCAACGGCATGTCGGCGAGCTTGCCGACAACGTCCCACATGGCGACGTCGATCGCGGACAACGCACCGATGGTGACGCCTTTGTGGCCGGTCGGGTTCAGGGCACCCCAGATGTCGGCGAAAACTTTTTCGACGTTGCGGGCGTCCTGGCCAACCACGTAGGGGGACAGGCCCCGTACGGTCTCGTCGAAGGCGCGGATTCGGTCAGCGTTCAGTGTGAACGCTAAACCTTCGCCGCTCGGCCCGTCGGCGGTCCGGACCGTGACGAGCACGCAGCCAATCGAGTGCATGCGGTGGATCGACGTGCCCATCGAACGTGGCAACGGAATCTCGACAACCTCGGTCTCGAGCGCAGAGATCGTGTGCGAGTTCGTCGACATTGCCGAAGCGTATGCCCGCGGTTCGGCCTCCTCCAAAATCAATTCGGAAGATCGGGGAGCGCTCCGTCCCCGAGCCACGCATCGAAGAAGTCGTCGAGTTCTTGGCCCGATAGCTCTTCGCTCAGCGATACGAAGTTGGCGGTCGACGCGACGCCGCCGCCGAATCGAATATTCCACTGGCGCAATATGTCGAAGAAGACGTCGTCGCCGACTTGGAGGCGAAGGGCGTGCAACGTGATTCCGCCTCGCCGATAGACGCTTGGGTCGAAGAGTCCAGCGGCGCCGGGGTCCTCGGGAGCAGGAACTTGTGCGGCGAGGGCACGGGTCACCAGACGCTCTTCGAGCTCGGCGATTTCGGTGCCTCTGCCGAATTCCAACCAGAGGTCTTCGGCGTAGCTGGCGAACCCTTCGTTGAGCCAGATGTCTTGCCAGGTGGCGGGGCTGACGCTGTTGCCGAACCATTGGTGGGCGAGCTCGTGGGCAACGATGCGTTCGATCGACCCATCGCCGTCGACCAAGCCAGCGCTGAAGATGCTTCGTCCTTGGGTCTCGAGCGCAAAGCCGAAGCTCGCGTCGATCACCATGACGCCGTACTCGTCGAAGGGATACGGCCCGAAGAGCTCGGTGAACACGCCCAGCATTTCGTCGGTCTGGTCGAAGTCGCCAGCGGCGATTCCTTCGAGGCGGCTGGGAATGGCGTCCACCACTTCGGTTTCGCCGGAGCCATCGGCGTCGATGATGACGAAGTCGCCGACGCTCACCGTTGCAAGGTAGGAAGCCATTGGTTGGCGCATCTCCCACGTGGTGATGGTGCGGTCGGCGAAGGTCTCGCGTGAGACCAGCACTCCGTTCGAAACGCCCACCGATGGTTCTGGCACATTGAGACGAATGCTGTAGGTGGCCTTATCGCTCGGGTGGTCGTTGACCGGATACCAGGTGCGGGCGCCGTACGGCTCGCCGATTGCCACGCTGGCGACCTGTTGGTCGTACCAACCAATCTGGCCAATGCGGGTTCCCGAGTCGACTGTGGTCGGTGTCCCCGCGTACTCGATCGTCACGATGTGGGTCGTTCCAGCCGGAATCGTGGTCGCCGGGGTCAATCGCAGTTTGTTGTCCGCCTGCTCGAATTGTGCGGGTTCGCCGTCGATGTCGGCCCCCGAGACGGTGAGGCCGGTGAAGTCGAAGGAGAAGCGGTTGAGGTCGATGATGGCGTCGAGTTCGATGGTAGCGACGGCTTGGATGGCGTCGACGCCGGCGATGTCGACGGTGAGGTCGAGGTCGTAGTGGGTGACGTCGTATCCGCCGTTTCCGATCTCTGGGAAGTACGGGTCGTCGGCGGACTCGGCGCCGATCTGTCCGTCGAGTTCGATCGGCGTGGTCGTGGCGGGTGCAATCGAGGTGGTGGTGCTGTCCACGCTCGCTGCGTCGGCGGACTCCGCTGCGTCTTCCTCGTCCGTTGCCGAATTGTCGGCGTCGTCGCTCGTGTCGTCGCTTGTGTCCTCAGCTAAGTCATCATCGGATTCTTCGGCGGCAACGTCGGCGACCGTGCTGGTGGTTGCGGTCGTCTCGCTGTCATCTCGGGCGTCGCTGGACTGTTCGTCGGCCGCACCGCATCCAATGGCGAACAGGGCGAGCGCGAAGAGAAGACTCGCGAGAGGTTTACGGGGCACCAAACCAGTGTGCTCCAAAGCCCGGCGAGTGGGAGTGCAGGCCCGAATAATGCTGATTTGATGCCCCAGATCGTGCCCGTCGATCAGTTCCGGGGTCTGACCCCAAAGTTGATCGAGGGTTGGCCGCAGCTGCCCGTCGATCAGTTCCGGGGTCTGACCCCAAAGTTGATCTAGGCGGTGATGAGGCCTTCGATCGGGGCGGCACCTGAATCGAGAACCTCTGACGACGGGATGCCGAACCACTTCTCGGCGATCGTTGCGTAGTACTCCTCAAAGTCGACGGTTGCCGACAGGTTGTCGTCGTCGAGCTTGGTGAGCGATGGCATTTCTCCATGTGTTCCAGCAGCGACCGGGCCAGCGAGCATCGCCATGCTCGCGGCGCCGTGATCGGTGCCAGCCTGGTTGGAAGGTAGGCGGCGTCCGAACTCGCTGGTCGTGCAAACGAGCGTCGATTCGGCATGGCCGAGATCGCCGAGGTCGTCGAGGAACGGACCGAGTGCGTCGCCGAGCTCCTGCATCAGCTGTTGGTGCTCGCCTCGCTGGTCGCCGTGGGTGTCGAAGCCGCCGTGGGTGATGTGCAGGACCCGGATGCCAGCTTCTTGATCGATGAGCTGGGCAGCGGTGCCGAGGCTGTTTCCCATATGCGTGTCGGGGTAGCGTTCGCGAATAGCTTCGTTGTCCACTTGTTGCAGCGTTTCGGCGAACGCCAACGTGTCCGACAAACCAGCGCGAGCATGCGCAATGGGTCCCACTCCGGTGGTCGACTCAATGGCCATTGCCGACATACCCTGCCGCAGATTCGCGAACCAAGGATCTTCGACGTTCCACAAGAACCAGGCCGACTCAGGATCGTTAAGCCCCACGGTCACAGCCTTGTCGCTACGTAGCGAAATGCTGGGACCGACGCCGATGGCAACGCCTGTCACCGGCTGGTCGACGACGAGTTGATCGCACAGTCGCCCGAGGAAACCGGTTCCGGGCAAGTCCATGCCAGACGACTTGCCCGCCCACCAGCGTCGTTCCATCTCGAAATGGCTTCCGTCGGCGTTGCCGACTGCACCAACGCCGAGCAGTGCGGCGATGCCGTGACCGGCGATGCCGGTGAGGCCTGGG
>CALBVK010000328.1 GCA_937969345.1 uncultured Acidimicrobiales bacterium | reverse complement strand
GTTTGGCAATGCCGTCGAGGATGCGCTGGTTGGCCTGATGGGCAATGATCAGCTCGACATCGTCGAGGGCGTAGCCGGTGCGGTCGAGCACCGTCCGAACCGAGTCGGGCATAAGCCGAACCGCTTGGCGGAAGAGCTCGGCGCCGTTCATCTGTGGGTTGTGCAGACCGGCCTCGATTTGCTCGACGGTCGACCAATATTTGTGCACGAAGCCGGGTGCCGGCACGTGGATCAACTCGAACAGACTGCCATCGCTGTGCAAGGTCGAGCCGAGAACACCAGACTCGGCTGTGCCTGGCTGGAGAACCATCGCGGCGCCGGCATCGCCAAACAGCACGCTCCATGCCCGAGACTCGTTGGCCCGTTCGGTGTCCTCGGGGGTCGGCTCGGCGGTCGAGGTGCCGAGCAAGATATCGAGGCTGTCGCCGTATGGCATGTAGCCCCGATGTGCTTCTGCGCCGACGACCACAACGGTCTCGGCTCGTTCGGTCGCGATCAGCATGTCGGCCATGTCGAGGCCATACAGAAACCCGCCACATTGCTGGCGAATCTCGAACGCGGCGATCTGCCCGAGGCCGGCACGATCCTGGATGAGCGGTGCATTGCCGGGTGCGTAATGGTCCGGGGTCATGGTCGCCGACACAATCGCGTCGACACTGCTCGGGTCGATCCCGGCGTCGTCGAGCGCTGCGGTTACGGCTTCTGCTCCGAGCTGGGCCGAACCTACGCCGGGGGCGGCGATGTGGCGTTGGCGGACGCCGCTGCGTTTCGCAATCCATTCATCGGACGTGTCCATGATGGTTGCGAGGTCATCATTGGTGACAATCGCCGGCGGCAGCGACACTCCAGATCCGGTGATGTGCGCTCCCATATGTAGAGCTATTCGCTCTCGGCGGCCGCCTCGGATGCAACTGCGGGCTCTTCATCAGCGGAAACTTCTGCCGGAGCGGCTTCTTCGGCAGCTGGGGTTTCTTCCGCAGCGCTTGCTTCGTCCGGGCTGGCGTCCTCGGCGGGTGCAGCTGGGGTTTCTTCCGCAGCGCTTGCTTCGTCCGGGCTGGCGTCCTCGGCGGGTGCAGCTGGGGTTTCTTCCGCAGCGCTTGCTTCGTCCGGGCTGGCGTCCTCAGCGGGTGCAGCCTTCTTTGGCTGGTCCATGCCAGCCATTGGATCGGCCTTGATCGCCTGGAAGTTATCGACCGCTGCCTTGTACGCAACCTCGGCCTCGGCTTTGTCTTCCGCCGATGCGTTTGGATTGTCGGCGAGCTTGCGGACGACGGCTGCAGCCTCGTCCTTGGCCCGCTCGGCCTTGGCAACACGCTTGGCGGCACGCTCTTCGGCTGCACTCGCTTCTACGCGTTCGTTAAAGAGCAGAAGTGCTGCCCGTGTCTCGTCGTCGACCTGAATCTCTGTGCTCACGGCTCCATCATCGGTCATAGTCGTGCTTCGGGCCAAGATGATGGGGTGAGTAAATCGTCACCCTCCCCAAATGTCGCCTCGTTTCCACGCCGTTTCGCGACAACGCGTCGGTTCACACTTGGTGCCCCACGGTCCTTTTCTCTCGCGAACGACGGCCTCTCCGCGCTGTTTCTCCGATCCTCGGGCCCCGAGGACGCACGCACAAGTTTGTGGTCCGTGCGCTCTGGGGAAGCCCCGACGCCGGTCTTCGATGCTGCGGGCGTAGGGGACGAAACGCTTACCGACGCCGAGAAGGCTCGACGCGAACGGATGCGCGAACAGGCATCCGGTGTCGTTTCGTATGCGCCGATTGATGGCGGCGCCGGTGTCGTATTCGCCCTCGGCGGCGCCCTCCACCGCGTCGACGTCGCAACCGGCGACTCGCAAGAACTGACGACCGACGGAGGGGCCTTCGATCCCCTCGCTGAGCCGGGTTCCGACCGCGTCGCATACGCGAGCGGCGCGGTGCTTCGGATCACCGACGGCTCCACCGACCGGGTGATCCTGGGAACCGACGAGCCTGGCGACACGATCTCCTGGGGGACGGCCGAGTTCGTAGCGGCTGAAGAAATGGGCCGCGGCCGAGGATATTGGTGGGATCCCGCGGGGCAACGCGTCGCTGCGTGCCGCGTAGACACCTCGCCCGTCGAGCAATGGTGGATCTCATCGCCCGAGGACCCGGCCGCAACGCCTCGCCAGATCCGCTATCCAGCCGCAGGCACCGCGAATGCCATCGTCCAACTCTGGATCGTCGACGTCGATACCGGTCCCCAGATCGAGGTCGACTGGCAACAGGGCGAGTTCGAGTACCTGGCCGACGTGCAATGGGGAGAGCGTTTGCTGTGCACGGTGCAAACACGAGACCAGCGCACGCTCGTCATTCTCGACATCGATCCCGAAACCGGATCAGCAACCGAGGTTCAACGAATCACCGACGAGCACTGGGTCGAGCTGCAACCAAACACGCCACACCATAGCGACCGTGGCCTGTTGATGATCGTCGACGACGGCAATCGAACGATCAGTATCGATGGCGTTTCGCTCGACCTTGGCGACGTACAGGTGCGTTCATTGCTCGGCGTTCACGATGGTGCCATTTACGCAACGGTCACGACCGACGCCACCGACTCGGTAGTGGTTCGAGTTGCGGAGGATGGCTCGGTCGAGATGCTGACCGAGCCCGGCCACTTCGCCAACGGAGTGCTCGGTGCGGGCACGCTCGCCATCACCACTGCACGACCAAACGGAGACTCCACGTACGAAATCCGCTGGAACGACGGCACCACAAC
>CALBVK010000327.1 GCA_937969345.1 uncultured Acidimicrobiales bacterium | reverse complement strand
CGGAAATATCGACCACATGGAGCGCCGACTCCCGTAGCGCCTACGATCAGTGCAATGGCCGGTAGCGCTAAGCCTGTATCTCCTGGAACACTCGGAACCTTCGGCGGGGTCTTCACACCGAGCATTCTCACAATCCTTGGTCTCGTGCTGTTCTTGCGCGTCCCGTATGTGGTTGGTTCGGTCGGGTTGGGGCAGGCGCTACTGATCCTCGTTCTGTCGACACTGGTCTCGCTGCTGACCAGCATTTCGCTGGCGGTCGTGGCTACGAACATGCGTGTTGGTGGCGGAGGCGAGTACTACATCATCTCGCGAACGCTGGGTATCGAGTTTGGTGGCGCGGTCGGTCTCGTTCTGTATCTGGCGATCTCGGTATCGATTGCCTTCTATGCGATTGGTTTCGCCGAAGCGATCGTTCCGCTCCTCGAAACCGAAAGCACGGCTGCGATTCAGCTCGTAGCGGCTGGCCTGGTCTTAATCATTGCGCTCATTGGATATATCGGGTCCGACGCAGCGACCCGCTTGCAATACCTCGTCATGGTTCTCCTCGTCGTTGCGCTCATTTCGTTCGTGCTCGGTGCGGTCGGCGAATTCGACGGCAACCAGTTCACCGACAACATCGGTCCGCCCTCCGATGGCGGCGTCGACAACGTCGGGTTCTGGGAAGCCTTCGCGGTGTTCTTCCCAGCGGTGACCGGATTTAGCCAGGGTGTCGCCATGTCGGGCGACCTTCGTACGCCGAGCAAGTCCATCACGTCGGGCACGTTCGCGGCAGTTGGATTGTCGACCGTGGTCTATCTCGTCGTGATCGTCTTGTTGGCTGGAGCGGCGACTGCCGCCGAGCTCGTGAACGACACCAACACCATCATCGGCGACCTGTCGCTCGTAACGAGCACGATGCTGGTTGGCGTGTTGGCCGCAACGCTGTCGTCGGCGTTGGCGTCGACGATGGGAAGCCCTCGCGTGTTGCAGCGTTTGGGCGAGGACCGGGTGCTCCCTCGAATCGAAGTGTTCGCCGAAGGTGCTGGCCCGTCGAACAACCCACGCAAGGCACTCGGGTTGTCGTTGATCGTCGCATTGGCGACGGTGGCCGTAGGTGACCTCAATGCCATCGCCCCGATCATCACTATGTTCTTCCTGGCGACGTACGGCATTATCAACTACGCCACGTACTACGAGTTCCGCGCCGGCAGCACCTCGTTCCGTCCGCGGTTCCGATGGGGCGACCATCGGGCGAGCCTTGCGGGCACGATTCTGTGCATGGTCGTTATCTTGGCGATCAACCCGGTCGCCGGTCTGGCCGCTGCGCTCGTGTTCGTTGGGTTGTATTGGTACCTGAGCAAGCGGACGGTGCCGGATCGATGGGTCGATAGCTCTGGTTCGTTCCATTACACCCAGGCCCGTCAGCACCTGCGCTCGCTCGAGGCCGAGCCGCCAACCGTTCGCGATTGGCGACCGTGTGCGCTGGCATTCATCCCCCGCGATCCCATCAATCGTCGTCGGATGTTGCGGATGGCGTCGTGGATGGAGGGTGGCAGTGGCTATCTCACCGCGGTTCGTTTGGTCGAAGGGCGAGGGCCAATTCAGCGGCGCCAAGCAGTCGAACTGGAGCGGGACCTTCAGCGCGAAGTCAACAGTCAGGTGCCCGGGTCGTTCGCCCGCGCCTTGCTCGTGGGTGATGCCGAGATCGGCGTGCAGGCGTTGGTGCAGTCGCATGGCCTAGGGCGGGTTCGCCCGAACCTGACGCTCTTTGGTGCGGTCAACCTTCGAGGCAGCGACGAAGACCGTCGCAAGTACGGGCAGATGTTGCAGAGCTGTGTCCGGTTTGGGACAAACGTTGCCGTGCTCAACGTGCGCGAGGACGCATGGGAGCAGTTCGAGGCCACGCCGAAGCGGAAGCGATCGATCGCGCTGTGGTGGTCCGATGATCAGGTTGGTCAGCTCATTACCTTGCTGGCGTGGCTGTGTACCCGAGATGCCGAATGGTCTCAGGCGAGCATCACCGCGTACGTGCCGAGCGACGAAACCGAGGCGGAGATCGCACGGGTTGGGGCATTGCTCGAGGCTGCTCGGATCAAGGCCGAGGTGGTCGCGGTCGACGCGAACCCGGCCTCGTTGTCGACGGCGTTAGGTAGCGCGACGTTGGCCATGGCTCCGCTTCGGGTGAAGCGCGGTTCGGCTATTGGGCCATTCGAAACTCCGCTCGGCATGTTGGTGGAGAGTCTGCCGTTGGCGGTCATGGTGTTGGCGACTGAGGACGTCGAGCTCGATGCTGAGCCAGATGAGAGCGACTTGGCCGAGTTGGCTCGTTTGACCGACCAGTTGGTGGTCGAAGAGCGAAAGGCCGCTGAGCTCGATGCGGAGGCTGCTCGACTCTTGGTGACCGCTGAAGCGCTTCGCCTCAGCGCGGACGCCGCTCCCGACGATGCCGCCCTTCGCGAGCGAGCCGAGGCGTCGCATTCACAAGCGGTTGAGGCCTTTCGTAAATACGTGACGGCCCGGACGGCGTGTCGCGATCTTGCCGGGGAAGTTGCCCAGCTCGATCCTGCTGGTTTGACGACGGAACTCGATCCGGACGTTTGGCGAAGTGCGTCGGCGAGGTCGGATTGACGTGACTGCTCGTTCAGGTTGGGACCCACCGTATAGAAGCCTTTAGAGAGGCTCATCATAATAGGGCTTTACAAATAGCTACATTTCAATGTATGTTTTAGACACCCTACGAAGAGAGCTGTCCCATGGTGTCTGTTCTGTTGCTTGGTTTGTGGATGTTGGCTGGCGTGCTCGCCGCCACTTGTTGTCGGCCTCCCGGAGAAACTCGTAGCGGCAGAATGTCGACCGCATTGCTGTTTGGGCCGTTGTGGCTTCCGGTAGCGCTTGAACTTCGTGGCGACGATTCGGAGGTGCACTGATGACGGCTTCACAGACCCATCTCGCCACAGATGCCCTTCCGACCGAGGTTCAGCACCTCATCGTCGGCTACCGCGATTCAACGAACTCGCTTATGGCGTTGCGCTGGGCTATCGACGTCGCCGAGCGCACCGGGGCCGCGTTGACGGTCGTCCACGCCTCGTCGTTCCCCGTCCGGGTCTGTAATGGCCCATCGGCTGCGATTGCCCACTCCATGGGCAACCCAACATGGGCGACAGTGCACTCCGTGGTGCAAGGTCTCGGAGCTGCGGAGTCCACCACGACGATCGTCGAGCCCGGCTCGGCATCGACCGTCCTCGCAAAGCACTCGAGAAATGCCGATGCAATCATCCTCGGCCGACGCCGCAAGCGATTCGCGATGACCGATCTGCAGCGTGTGTTGGAGCGGCGAACCGGTCTGCCGGTTCTTCGGATCGACGATGTGCTGGCCGATGATCACACGCTTGTCATCGACGCCATGGCGGACGATCTCCTATCGATGCCGTAATCCCGACGACGTAACGCTGGAAAGAGCACATCCAATGTAGGTATCCTCGGTGCGATGTTGACTGCGCCTGAACCCGACGTGCCGTCGTGGACGTTTCTCACCAACCACGCCCACGTGCTGATCGCCATTAGTCGAAACGCCGATGCTCGCCAGCGAGATATTGCCTATGCCGTTGGTATCACGGTGGGCGCCGTGCAGCGGATTATTCAAGACCTAGAGGACGGCGGATACCTCGAGACAGAGCGGATTGGTCGTCGCAACCGATATCGAGTGATCGCTGACAAGCCGCTGCGGCACCCGCTCGAAGACGAGCATTCGGTCGAAGACCTCATTACCTCGGTCGCTCAGTAGCACTTGGCGCGAAGTCGGCCGACCCGCATAGGCGCAGCGAGGCACGGTCACCCATACTGAGTCGAGGCAGGACGGCAGGAGGCGGCGTGGAAGTAAACGGGTACGAGGGCTTCATGCTCGTTGGGTCGGGCGGCAACGCGCACGTATATCGCGCGACCGATACGGCGACCGGTGACGTGGTTGCGGTAAAGGTGCTTCGTGGCGGGGGAGACGAATCGGTAACTCGCCGATTCGAGCGCGAGCGCAGTCTCATGGCCGAGCTCGAGACGATCACGAACGTCGTGCCGATTCACGAATCTGGCATCGATGAGAGCGGCGACCCGTACTTGGTTATGCCGCTATATTCCGGTGGCTCGCTACAGGATCGAGTCGAATCTGGCCCCATGCCGTGGCGCGAAGCGGTCGAGATGACCAAGACGCTCACGGAGTCGATAGCGCTCGCACACGCGAAGCGCATCTTGCACCTCGACATTAAGCCAGCGAATGTGCTCCTCGACAGCGATGGACGGCCGTGGCTCGCCGATTTTGGTATTGCCGAGATGATGGGGCACACCGCCTCGATGTCGGCACAGATGATGACCCCTGCGTTCACCCCGCCCGAACGTCTCGATGGTGCAAAGCCTGGTGAGCAAACCGATCTCTACGGGTTGATGGCCACGTTGTATGCCTTGCTTACGAGTCGGGCGCCCTATGTGTCGGATGCAATGACGGGCCCAATGGGCGTGATGATGGCGATTTTGCGCGATCCATTGCCGCTGGAACACCTGTCTGCCGATACGCCCGAGTCGGTCCGCAATCTGCTGATGCGCGGGATGGCCAAGGACCCAGCGGAACGTCCGCGCAGTGCGATCGAGCTGGTCGGATTGCTCGAGGACGTTCTCGATGGCCGAGACATCGCGCCGCCGATCGCTTTGGGGGCTGCGACCGCGGAGGTCGCCCCGAACCTGCCGGCGGTTATTCCCGATGCGCATGGCACAGTCGTTGTTGGTCAGTCGGCGAGCCAGTCGTTGATGAGTACGCCCGCCGGTGCCGGCGACGAGGATTCCTCACGTCGTGGCTTGGTGCTCGCTGGACTGGCGTTGGCGTTCTTGGTCGCCGGCGGAGCGATTGCTGCTTTTGTGCTGGGTGGCGGAGGCGATGGCGATGAGGTTGCGGCCAGTTCGTCCTCCACGACCGACCCGTCTGCCGAGACCGTGGCGGTTGCTGCGGCCAGCGTGGAAAACACG
>CALBVK010000326.1 GCA_937969345.1 uncultured Acidimicrobiales bacterium | reverse complement strand
ACGGGCTTGGGAACAGTGGACGCAGCTTCGCGAATCACGCTGAGGGTTTTGGTGTGCCGCCAGGAGCGTTTTGCCGCAGGCAAAAGGCGTGAAGAGAGGAGGCCCCACAGGGCCGGAGGGGGTTTTGGTGTGCCGCCAGGAGCGTTTTGCCGCAGGCAAAAGGCGTGAAGAGAGGAGGCCCCACAGGGCCGACGAACGACGGTGTCACACCCCGTGTCTACGATGTTTCTTGTGAATCTGAATTTCGATTCGGTTTCGCGCTTTGGTGTTTGTAGGCTTGTCTGCTGGCTCAAACGACTCGGGTAACCGGGACGGTTGAGTCAACTGTTTGACAACAGATGCCCTGCTCCGAAATCCGGGGCCCCGGAAACCCGGGTCCAGAGGGAGGTACTCGTACATGCGAGCCTATGAATTGATGGTCATTTTTGACGCCACGGTTGCTGATGCAGACGTGAACGGTCATCTCAAGACCTTGATCACCGACACCGTCGAAGCCGACGGTGGTTCGGTCGCCAAAGTAGACAACTGGGGGCGACGTCGTTTCGCTTACCGGATTCGTCACAAGGGAAGCTACGCACTCGAGGGCAACTACATCGTCCTCGAGATCCTGCTTCCAGAGGGCAAGGACCTTTCGTCCCAAGATCGTGCCCTCCGTCTCGCGGACGACGTCGTTCGCCAAAAAGTCATTCGGCTGCCCGAGAGCGAGGCCACAAAGCGTGGTCTGTTCGGCGCCGTAGAAACCTCGGCATAAGCCGGAAAGGCGAAGTATCACCATGGCATACGACAACACCATCACCATCGTAGGAAACCTCACCCGCGACCCAGAGCTCCGGTTTACGCCGGGAGGCGCTGCAGTTGCGAACTTCGGTGTGGCCTGGAATTTGAAGGGTCGCGACGGAGCAGAGGACAAAGTTTCATATTTCGATGTCACGTGCTGGCGCCAGCTGGCCGAGAACGTGAGCGACTCGCTCACGAAGGGATCACGTGTTGTCGTCCACGGACGCCTCGATCAACGCTCTTGGGAAAACCAAGACGGCGAGCGTCGTAGCAAGGTCGAGATCGTCGCTGACGATGTTGCACCAAGCCTCAAGTGGGCCACGGCTGAACTCACCCGTAACGAGTACAACGGACCCGGCGCAGGCCAGGGCGGCGGCGGAGGTGGCGGCCAGCAATACCAGGCCACCGGCAACGCGCCCGCACAAGCTGCTGCACCCGCTCCGCAGTACGACATGAACGAAGAGCCCTTCTAGGGACGACATCACAATCGACGACGTCGATTGAAACGACAAGGATTGAACAATGGCCAAGAAGCCACCACCACGTTCGAAGAAGAACGACAACGGACGCCGCACCAAGAAGAAGGTCTCCGTCCTCACGACCGACAAGGTCGACTACATCGACTACAAGGATGTGAACCTGCTCAAGCGGTTCGTTTCCGACCGTGCCAAGGTGCGGGCTCGTCGGGTAACCGGTAACGACACCCAGCAGCAGGCAGAGGTCGCACGTGCGATCAAGAACGCCCGTGAAATGGCGTTGCTTCCGTACACGACTCGTGTCACCACCCAGCGCAACAACCGTGATCGCGGCGGACGTGGCGATCGCGATCGTGGACCACGTGACGGCGCTCCTCGCGAGGACGCACCAGACACCGAGGCAGCAGACGCCGCTGAGGCAACCGACAACGGCGAAGCAACGGCTGAAGAAATTGCTGCAGTTGTAGAGAGCACGGAGGAAAGCTGATGATGCAGGTCATTCTCAAAGCTGACGTTTCCGGACTTGGATCCCGCGGTGACGTAGTCAACGTTGCCGACGGCTACTTCCGGAACTACTTGCTCCCAAAGAACCTTGGCTACAAGGCAACCAAGGGTGCAGAGGCTGAAGCCGAGGCAATGCGTAAGGCAAGCGCTGCCAAGAACGAGGCCAGCCGCGCCGAGGCCGACAAGGTCGCTGCGTCGCTCGTCCCGCAGGTCATTCAGATCTCGGCCAAGACCGCCGACGGCGGAACCTTGTTTGGTTCGGTCAGTGCATCGGATCTCTCGGCTGCTGTCGAGGACCAGACCGGTCACGTGATCGATCGCAAGGCATTCCAGATGGATGCATCCATCAAGACGCTCGGCCAGCACATGGTCATGACGAGCATTCACAGCCAGGTGCAATTCCCGGTAACTGTGGAAATTACCGCCGAAGAGGAGTAACTCCCTCAACGCTTGGTCATTTCGATCAAATCAACGCCGCATCGCTCTACGGAGTGATGCGGCGTTGTTGCGTTTTGCACAGCTCATCCACAGGCAGAAACGCGCGTATTCGCGCAAACTGCGCGAGTTATCCACAGCGCTATCCACCGGTGCGTGGTGATATCCCCATGGATTTCCCCTGGTTGCCCACTGGTGGTTCCACAAGGGTTCGCGGCACGCTACAGGGGTGGATATTCAGCGTGTCATAGGCAAGGGTCATGATAGGAACATGGACGTACCTCCATCGTCCGACCGAAGCGCTGTAGACGGAGCTGATACACGTGGCTGACATTACCTATGACGATGCACCACCTCCGTACGACGAGGACGAGAGCTACGCGGCCCCGAGTAGTTTCGACGACGCCCCGGCTCGAAAGATCGAAGCCCGCACCGGTCGTACTCCTCCGCACAACATCCAGGTCGAGCAGTCGCTGCTCGGTGTGCTTCTTTTGTCGAAGGATGCCATTGCTAGCGCACTCGAGGTTGTGGAGTCCGCGCACTTCTACCGGCCCGCCCATCAGCACATCTTCGATGCGATCACATCGCTCTACGGAGCCGGTGACGAAGCCGACGTCGTCACCGTTGCCGATCTGCTCGATCGCAGCGGGCTCCTGGCTGGTATGGGCGGTAGCTCCATGCTCATGGATCTCCAGGCCCAGGCGCCAGCGATCACGGGCGCAAAGAAGTACGCGGAGATCATTCGAGAGAATGCCTTGCTTCGTCGCCTGATCAGCGTCGGCAACGAGATCGCCGAGATCGCCTACGACCGTCCCGAGGACGTTCGTGCTGCGGTCGATCAGGCCGAGCACTTGATGTACGAGGTTGGCCAAGGTCGTGCGACCGACACCGTGGCCCAGATCAGCGACCTCATGAGCGCAACCCTCGATCGGCTTGAGATGCTCTACGAACGTGGCGAGGGCATCACGGGAACACCGACCGGGTTTGTCGACCTCGACGTCCTGCTCTCGGGACTCCAGCCCAACGCCTTCATCGTCGTCGGTGCCCGTCCAGCGATGGGCAAGACAAGTTTCGCACTCAACCTCGCCGCCCATGCAGCCATCGAAGCGTCAAAGCCGACGCTTGTCTTCTCGTTGGAGATGGGCCAACTCGAACTCTCCCAGCGCATGTTGTGTTCGGAGTCGCGGGTGGACGCCATGAAGATGCGCGACGGCAAGCTCGACGAGTCCGACTGGACCAAGATCAGCTCGGGCGTGGGTCGCTTGGCTGACGCCCCGATCTGGATCGACGACAACCCTGGCCTCACCGTCATGGA
>CALBVK010000325.1 GCA_937969345.1 uncultured Acidimicrobiales bacterium | reverse complement strand
GTCGCCGAACTTCCCGTGCACCCCGGCGTTCCACACGGTTGGCGAACGGTCGATCAATCTCGCTCTCTGTCTTCCCGATGGACATGACGGCTCGCCTCTGCCTGTGTTGCTCGACCCCTACGGCGGGCCGCATGCCCAGCGAGTCCTGCGGGCTCGAAACGCGTTTGCGACATCGCAGTGGTTTGCCGAACAGGGCTTTGCGGTTGTTGTCATCGATGGCCGCGGGACCCCGGGCCGTGGTCCCGCGTTTGAGCGGGAGATTCGAGGCGACTTTGCTACCAAGGTTCTCGACGATCAGATCGACGCTCTATATGCGCTGGCCGAGATCGAGCCGTCGCTCGATCTGAGCCGAGTCGGCATCCGCGGTTGGTCCTTCGGCGGATACCTGGCAGCGCTCGCGGTGATGCGTCGTCCCGACGCGGTGCACGCTGCGGTTGCCGGTGCGCCCGTTACGGACTGGGCGCTGTACGACACGCACTACACCGAGCGCTACATCGGTCACCCCGGAAGCGAACCCGACAACTACGAGCAGAGCAGCCTGCTCAGCGACGCGCCAAACCTCGGACGCCCCCTGATGCTGATCCACGGGCTCGCCGACGACAACGTCGTCGCCGCACACACCCTGGTCCTCTCTCAAGCGTTGCTCGAAGCCGGCCGCCCTCACGAGGTCCTGCCACTGAGCGGCGTCACCCACATGACCCCACAAGAACAAGTGGCCGAGAACCTCCTGCACCTCCAGCGAGACTTCCTAAAAACCCACCTCAGCACCCCACCCAAAGATTTGTGAGCGATTCTGCAGGCTGAGCGAGCGCGATCGCTCACAAAAACTGACGCCCGAGATTTGTACAGGATTTGGTACCTGTGAGGTTCCTTTTTCTGTACAAATCTTCGGGTACTGTCTGGCGATGATCGATCCGCTGTCCACGTTTCGCCTCGATGGCAAGGTCGTCATCCTCACCGGGGCCTCATCGGGCCTGGGTGCCCGATTCGCTCGGGTGTGCGATGCGGCTGGGGCCTCGCTCGTGTTGGCCGCACGGCGTCTCGATCGGCTCGAAGACCTGGCCGGCAGTCTCAGCAATGCGGTGGCGGTCCAAGCTGACTTCGCCACCGACGAAGCTGCACCAGCCTGTGTCGAAGCCGCACTGTCTCAATTCGGCGCAATCGATGTTGTCGTCAACAACGCAGGAATCAGTCGCACCGTCAAGGCGGTTGAGGACACGGTTGAAGGATTCCGCCATGAACTACAGGTCGACCTCGTGGCCCCGTATGACCTTGCCGCGCGCTCAGCCAAGTGGATGATCGAGAACGGCCGACAAGGTTCTGTCATCAATATCGCATCGGTTCTCGGCCGAGTCGCAGGCGGACCGTTACCGTTACCCGGTTACGCCGCCGCAAAAGGTGGTCTCGTTCAACTCACCCGCGAACTCGCGAGCCAATGGGCTCGCAAAGGCATCCGGGTAAACGCGATCGGGCCTGGCTGGTTCGAATCGGAAATGACCCAAGACGCCATGTTCGACGACGAACGCGGTCAAGAGTTCATCAAACGCGGTGCACCAATGGGCCGTCCCGGAAAAGAGCACGAGCTCGACGGAGCCCTGCTCTTCCTCGCAAGCGAAGCCAGCACCTATGTCACCGGCCAAACCCTCTTCGTCGACGGCGGCTGGACGATCATCTAAATGCCTGATGATCGCTCACCACTGTGGTTGTGGCCAGTGCATCGCTGGTTCTGGATGTGGGATCAGATCATTCCGAGCATCTACAGGGTGATGGCTGTGGTGGTCGCCGCAGCCATGACGTCCTTCGTCGTAATTGCAGCGACCGATCTTTGGTGGTGGGCTGTCGTGTTGCCCGCTCTAGCGGGTTGGGCCGGAATCGCAATTCTTCAGGAGCATGACGAGCGTGTGCATCTGTCTGTCGATGTCGACTTTGAACGAGAATTGCGCGCACGCCTAGACCAGCTGCTTTCCGGTCGCGGATATGCGCCGCTGCAATCGAACGGTCCTTGCAGGGCACGTCCAGAACGGACCGACTCATTTACATACGGTGGTGGTGGCCCCGATGACGAGACAATCTTCATCTATCGCGATCGAGCGGGTGGGATGATCGAAGTCAGCGGCCCTGGGTCGACCGTTGACATCGTGTCGTCCGGCGACGCTGCTCAAGATGCCGCCGCGGTTACTTCGATCGTTCGTGAGCAATTCGAGCCCTAGTCGATCCTGCCGAGCTGGCGCATTCGGTTTGTTACCGCTTCGATCACGTTTTGATCGAGCGGTGTGCCCGGTGGGGTCCACTCAACCTGGGTCATCCACTCGAGAGCACCGCGAACCTCAAGGCCGTAGCGCTCGGCGACAAGCGCCGCCGCACCATCGTCGAGCTCGAGCTCGCCCGCCCGAGACAGCGCTACTTCGGTCACGGTCTCCGCCACGCCAGGGTTTGTGGCAACGAACGAATTGCTCGCCGCAACGGCGAAGCTCGGCCACGGCGTCGGAAACACCCCGACGCGCTTGAACGTGCCGTCGTCGACGTGGGGCTGGGTCATCGACATGTTCCATAAGAACACCTCGGCCTCGCCCTGGGGGAGTGCGGTGAGGGCGCCGTCGAGGCCCCCGACGACTACCCAAGATTCGTCGGTTACCGTCCAGCCGTTCTCCTCGGCCATCACCCGGCTCATGAGTTCGCTGCCAGACCCGAATCGAGAGATCGCGTATCGTTGACCGCCGACATCGGAGATCGACGCAGCGCTCGATGTCCCGGCGACATGAACG
>CALBVK010000324.1 GCA_937969345.1 uncultured Acidimicrobiales bacterium | reverse complement strand
CTTCCCAATGACATCGTCGTGCCTGATCAGACCCGCATGAGAGTGGAACTCCTTGCCTGCCTCAAGGGTCACCGAGTAGCGGCGGTCTTTGATGTCGACGAACTGAATGATTTCGCCCTCGGCGAGAATTCCGGTCATGTGTCGATCATGTCGGGGCGCTCGCCCTTTTCCACCGCTGCTGTTGCGGGCCTCTTGCCGAGCTCGACCGGCACGGCGTGAGAGACGAGCTTGCAGAACGCACAGATGTCGTTGCTCGACGGACTTCCACAGACAGAACATGGCGACAGCGCGGTGTCTTGGCCGGGCTCGTTGGCCATTTCACGTGACGGGGCGTTCGCAAAAAGATCGGATGCTCGGTCGAGAAATCCGAAATAGAACGCGTGCTTCGAACCTGGAGATGCAACCTCCATTTGATTGAGCAGGCCTTTGTACTCGAGGTGCTTGTTCCCCGCAGCCATTGGACATTCGTCGACCACGTAATCGATGTTTCGCAGGACGCAGTAGGCAGCCATCTCGCGTTCGCTCAGGCGGATGAGCGGTTTGGCTTTGCGGGGAAAGCCGTTGGCTGCCGGTAGAACCGGATGCTGGCGTGCAAGGTAGTCAGCTTGCCAACGGGCAACGTTGCCAAACAGCACGGCCGCTTCGTCGTCGAGGTTGTGGCCGGTAACCACTACGTCATAGTCGCCCCCGCTCGCCACCGAGTCGAAAATGTGCCGCTTACTTAGGCCGCAGGCGGAACACGGCACCCGGTTTGTTGACTCGGCGGCTCCGGGAACCGTGAAACCGTGCTCCCTGTTGATGTCGTATTCCTGGAGGCGCAGCCCTCGCTCGGCGGCAAAGCGACGGGCAAAGTTAGTGCTGTCGGCCGAGTAGTCGCTGATGCCCAAGCCAATGACCAGACCATCGGCCTCGTAGCCGAGATCGTGGAGAATGTCCCACAAGGCAAGCGAGTCTTTGCCTCCAGAAACAGCAACCAACACGCGTGCGTCCTTCGGGAACATCCGGAACTTGTGGATGGTCCGCTCTACCTGATTTCGGCAGAACGTGATGAAGTGCTCCGCGCAAAACGCAGCGTTGTGCTGGCGTAGCTGGATCACGGTCGGTCCCTTGCAGACCTTGCACTTGAGCGTGCGTTCGGGAGCTGTCACGACTTAGCCGCCGGAGATAACGGAGCGAATCTCAATGTCGTCGTCGTCGGAGAGCTGGGCGTTGCCGGCGAGCAAGGTTCCGTTCACGATCACGAGGACGGATTCTCGATTGAGCTCGAGCTGCTCGACGAGCGAATTGGTGGTGAACGGTCCATCGAGATCGAGCTCGCGGTCCGGGTTACGAAGGCGGACCCGCACTATGACTCGACCTCGTCCTGCGCTTCCGGAACAGGCGATGCCGCTTTGGCAGCTGCTTTCGCGTGGGCCTTGGACGACTTAGCCGCAGCTTTCGCGTCAGCCTTCGCTGTCTTCGCGGCAGCCTTCGCCGTCTTGGCGTCGGACTTGGCCGTCTTCGCCGCGCTCTTCGCGTCAGCCTTCGCCGTCTTGGCGTCGGTCTTGGCCGCAGCCTTTGCGTCAGCCTTCGCCGTCTTCGCCGCGCTCTTCGCGTCGGACTTCGCCGTCTGGACGTCCCGCTTTTCGGTGCGATGGTCGCTCTTTTCTCGAGCCCGATCGGCCTTGCGGGCCGCACGACGTTGGCTGCGAGATGGGGGTGGATCCTCAACGACGTTGGCTCCGAGAATCTCGTTGATCCGATCTGCCGACGGCGCTTCGAGAATCCGCTTGCCGATCGTTCCAAGCGCTGTGCCGGTCATGACATTGGCCCGTGGAGCGCTTCGCTTCGGCCCAATAAGCAGGGTCCGACCCTCGCCGCGACCCTTTCGCGACTGTTCGGGCTCGTGCACGATCGCCCACGCGTCGCCTTCGCTAATCGACTCGTCGAAGGTGATTGGAGCTTCGCCACCTTTGGAGATCTTGCCCCACCCCTTCAGGAGCAGTTGGCCCGCCCACACGGCACGCCACAACGGCGATCCGCCCAGCAAGCCCTTCCGAAGCGCGTTTCGCTTCAGCGTGCGCTGGATATAGGCCTTCTTGAGGAAAAAGAACATCGCAGACCGAACGCGTCAGATCCGGCGAATCTGCACGACGGCGGACTTTTTCTTACCGACGCGCTTGCCGAGGAGGAACATCAGCAAGATCAAAAGCAGCCCGCCTGCGGCAGCTGCAGGAACAGCTTTGTTCTTGGCCGAGCCGGTGACCTCGTCAACCTCGGTCTTGATCTGACGGAACTTTGCTTCGAGATCGTCCTTGGAGATCGGCGCCTGCTCGGTGCTCACCGCCGCGTCCTTTGCCTTCTTCTTGTCGCTTCGCTTGCTCATGAGCTGAGTCCCTTCGTGATGCGTGACGCCAAGAACGCCACGATTGCAACCGCCACAGTGAACACGATCGCATACGGAGCGATTACTCCCCACCCACGACCGTCGGCACCACCATTGAAGACCTCGATCTCTTGGAGACCGCGAAGTGCAGCGAGCGCCAAGAAGAAGAACCCAATACCGAGCGAGATCGCCCCGGGAAGTCCGAACTTCAGGTAGCGGCCGAGCCCAGCGAGCGGCGTGGCCGTCTCCTGGATCGCATAAGCCTTCACAAGGTCAAAGACCTCTTGAGCATTCTCCGCTGGCGTCTTGGGGGCGTCGGCCACAACAGTCCTTCAATCAATTCTTGCGTTCAGGGGTTCCGCACGTTGTCCGATCAACCTACAGGTTTTGTCCTA
>CALBVK010000323.1 GCA_937969345.1 uncultured Acidimicrobiales bacterium | reverse complement strand
GATCGTTTCGGCGTTGGCCGCGACACATCCGTCGCCGCCGTCGACCTCAAGGAGTTTCGATTCGGTTCCGGCGAAGGCGAACCCAACCCATCCGAGGCTGGTGTCGGAGGACTGAATGCCCTGGATGATGATGTTGTCTTCAGCCGATGGGTTGTAGTCGGTACGGGTGGTCGCATCGACGCCTGCCTCCTCAGCGAGGTCTTCGAGCACGATCTCGATGAACGAGTCGTAGGTTCCCGATTCAGCACCTGGTCCAAAGATGTCGAGGGGTGCATCGGGGAGGCTGCTATCTGCGGCCGCCCACGTCGTCGTTCCTTCACCGTTCGGGCCAATGAGGTTGAAGAGGTTCTCAAAGGTCACGCAATCGACAGCCGCATTGTTCGCGTTCGTCAAGACCGCGATGCCGTCGATGCCGACCTTGATCTCGGTGTATTCGATCCCTGCGGCGGCGCAATCTTCGGCCTCAGCGTCCTTGATTTGGCGTGAAGCGTCGGAGATGTCGGTCTCACCAGCGCAGAACTTCTGGAAGCCATCACCAGTGCCGGGGCCCTCGACGTCAACGAACACGTCGGGTTCGACGCTCTCGAACAATTCTGCGACGCGAACTGAGATTGGTTCGACGGTCGATGATCCGGAGATGAATACGTCGCCGGAGACGCCACTGCCGGACGCCGAAGCGTCGGTGCTCGTGTCTGATGAGCCTCCGCACGCTGCGGCGGCCAAAGAGATGATTGCAATAGAGGCCACTAGCTGAAGCTTGCGGCGAATTACACGTGTCACGAAACCCTCCTCAGGGAGTTGGACGAGCGATTCGTCCAATAGGTGCAGTAGTTAACGTACGGAATGCGCCTTACCGGTAAGAACCGCCAAGGTGAACAACAGGTAAACGTCGTTCGCTACGCTCACTCAACGCCCTTCTCGCCTGGCGGCTCGAAACGCGGCCCGAGTCGCTGAAAACGGCTAACCGAGAACCTTGGCAATCCGTTTGGAGGCCGCAACGTTTTCGAAGAACGCCCGATCCTTGGCATACGTCAGCCGATCGGCCACCTTGTCCACCCGGACCCATGCAATCATGTCGACTTCGTCATTCGGTTCGAACTCGCCGGCGATGGCGGTCATCAGCCAGTAGCGAACTTCTTTGCGTCGACCCTTGCGATCTTCGTAGTGAATCGACGGCAGCGATGGCTTGTGCAGCTTGCAGTCAAAGCCGGTCTCTTCGAGCACCTCGCGAAAGGCTGCCTCTTTGAACTTCTCGCCCTCTTCGAGCTTTCCCTTCGGGAAGCTCCAATCGTTGTAGCGCTGGCGATGCACGAGGAGCACTTTGGGACCCTTCTTCGCCGCACGGACCACGATTCCGCCCGCTGCCTTCACTTCGCTCTCGGAGTTTGCCATTGGTTACCGCTAGCCCCTCGACGATCCGGCCGACCTGCGCCGATTGATGGCGAGTCGTTCGAATTCGGTGTGGAGGTCCAAGAGGCCATCGCTTCCATCGCGATCCCACGATCCGTCGGGAGACAAATGCCAGCTTTGCAGATTGGGCTCAAGGTCCATCTCGAGTGCGGTACCGAGGCGCTCGGCTACAGCCGAATCGGAGATCGCGACGAGCGTCTCGACGCGATGGTCCAAGTTGCGCTGCATCAGGTCGGCAGAACCCATATAGACAATGGGCCCATCGTTGGAATCGCCATTGGCGAAATAGTAGAGGCGAGCGTGTTCGAGGTACCGGCCGATAATCGAGCGGACCCGGATGTTGTCCGACAAGCCGGGCACTCCGGGCCGCAAACCGCAAATGCCGCGAACGATCAGGTCGACTTGGACGCCCGCTTGGCTCGCTTCGTAGAGCAGTCCGATCATGCCGGGATCAACGAGCGAGTTCATCTTCATCACGATGCGACCATTCTCGGACCGCATCTCCTTGCGGATGAGCGCGTTTAGACCAGGGCGCAAACCGTTGGGAGCAACCAACAGATCGTCGTAGGTCACCTCGCCGCCATATCCGGTGAGCGTGTTAAACAGCACCGCGACCTCATCGCCGAGCTTCTCGTTTGCGGTCATCAGGCTGAAGTCGCCATACAGCTTGGCGGTGCCGTGGTTGTAGTTGCCGGTGCCGAAGTGGCAGTAGCGAACCATTTGGCCCGCCTCGCGGCGTACGACCATGGTGAGCTTGGCATGGATCTTCAGGCCGGTGAGTCCGTAGGTCACGTGCACGCCGGCTTGCTCGAGCGACTTTGCCCATTCGATATTGGCTCGCTCGTCGAAACGGGCCTTGAGCTCGATGAGCACGGCGACCTGCTTGCCGCGCTCGGCTGCACGAATCAGTGCTCGGATGATCGGGCTATCGCTCGACGTCCGATACAGCGTCATCTTGATCGCGACGACGTCGGGGTCCTTCGCTGCGCGTCTGATGAGTTCCTGGGTCGAGGCACTAAACGACTCGTATGGATGATGCACGAGCAGATCACGCGCCCGGAGCTCGTCGAAGAGATCGACTTCTTCACCGCTGCGTTGGGAGACCCGTGCTGGCACAACCGGCGAGAAGTCGTCGAAGCGTAGATCGTGGCGGTCGAGCTTCATGAGCGCCCACAGGTCGGTCATTGCGAGGAACGACCGGTCGACGTAGATGTCTGCATCTTCGAGCTCGAGTTCGCGACGGAGCAACGAGCGAATCGATTCGCTGCCACCAGCGCCGATTTCGAGACGCACCGCATTGCCGAAGCGGCGGCGGCGAAGCTCCATCTCGACCAATTCGAGTAAGTCGTCGGCTTCCTCGTCTCGGTAGTTCAGGTCGGCGTTACGGGTGACCCGAAACGCGAGGTGTTCGACGACTTCGAGACCCGGGAACATCTGATCGAGGTGCGCGGCTATCAGGTCCTCGATCCGCATAAACGAACCTGAGGTGCTCAGCCGAACGAGACGTCCGACCTGGTCGGGGATCTTCAGTCGGGCGAATCGGGTTCGGTCCTCGCCGGGACGGCGTACACGAACACCGAGGTTGAGCGACAGGTCGGAGATGTACGGGAACGGATGCCCAGGATCGACGGCGAGCGGCGTCAGGATTGGGAAGACCTGGTCGTCAAAGTACGCATCGGCCAGCTTTCGGTCATCAGGGCCGAGCTCGTCGTAGTGCTTGATCGAAATACCTTGCAGCTCGAGCTGCGGGAGGAGTTGATTGGTGAAGATCTCCTGGCGGTGCGCTTCGAGCTGTTCGACGGCGGTTCGAATTGCTTCGAGCTGTTCCTCAGGGGTGCGACCATCGGGACTGCGAAACCGAACCTCACCGGCGACGAGATCCCGCAGGCCAGCAACGCGTACCTGGAAGAACTCGTCGAGATTGCCCGCATAGATCGCCAGGTACTTGAGACGTTCCAGGAGCGGAACCTTGACATCGGTGGCGAGGGAGAGGACGCGGGCGTTAAACGACAACCAGCTGAGCTCACGGTTGAAATAGTTCGTGGGGTTGAGATCGAGAGGAGCGACGCTGAAGCTGCGACCGTCGACGGTCAGCAGTGGCGCATTCGATTCCATCTCACTCTCCTCAGACATCCTCTGCCAATCGGCCGATTTGGCCGTGCCATTAGTTCAGTCGAGTTGGCGAGAAACCGCCAGATGACAGCGATGAATTCTGCCGCTGGAGATTCGCGTTAGCGGGAGCTCTCTTCTTCTTCGTAGCCGAGGTCCCATTCGATGTAGATTCGCTCTCGCTCACCATCACGGTTGACGCGTTCGCGGTTGCGGCGGAACTGTGGGTCGTGCGGTGGCAACAACAAGAGACGAGCGGTGACGCGATCGCGGAATCCGTCCATAAGCGGAGCCTCGCCCGAAATCGTGCGGATATCCCAGTGAGGAGCGATTGGACCGTTGTACACGATCTTTGCGTGGCCCTGGGCTGGAAGTTGTTCATCCATCGTGTTCGACATGATTTCCTCTCAAAACACGGAAAAGTCCGCGTGAACTCAACGGACAGACTAGCGTTCGTATCGCGAGAGATACTCAAGAATTTGTTCGGTATAGGCCGAAAGTCCTCCTTTACGGGAACTTTCGGTCCACTCTGGGCGTAGTACTCTTGTGAACACGCGGAGGTGTTTCTAATGGAACCAAACTGGATGGCACGTGGATTGTGCGCCAACCAACCCCCCGAGACCTTCTTCCCCAGCGATGGCGTTGGTGTCGAAGTTGCTAAGAGAATCTGTGCGCAGTGCACCGTCAAGGACGGTTGCCTTGAGTACGCCCTGACGAACCGCATCGATCATGGCGTGTGGGGTGGCTGCTCAGAACGACAGCGACGCCGCATCTTGAAAGCACGCCGCAAGGACGCCGAAAAGGCCGCCAAAGC
>CALBVK010000322.1 GCA_937969345.1 uncultured Acidimicrobiales bacterium | reverse complement strand
ACCCACGGCACGCTTCGCATCATCGCGAAGCTCGACGGCGAACAGGTCGTCGCAGCCGAGCCGGTCATGGGCTACATGCATCGCGGCTACGAAAAGCTCGCCGAGGTCCGCACCTTCCCGCAGGTCACCACGCTGATCAACCGCATCGACTGGACCGGCAGCTTCGCAAACGAAACGCCGTTCATCCTCGCTGCCGAAAAGCTGATGGAAGTCGAAGCGCCACCTCGCGCCCAGTACATCCGGACGATCCTGCACGAGATGAGCCGCATCGCGAACGTCATGCTCGGCATTGGCGATATGGGCGTCCAGGTCGGCGCTGTTACGCCGGTCTTCTTTGCGTTCCGCGACCGTGAGTACGTGCTCAACCAGATCGAAGCGGTCACCGGTGGCCGTTTCCACCCGAACTTCGACCGCATCGGTGGTTTGAAGGACGATCTTCCCGCTGGCTGGATCCAGAACACGAAGAACGCAATGGAGAAGGTCGAAGACTTCTGCGACCAGATCGAAACGCTGATGTACGGAAACGAGCTCTTCCAGGCTCGTACCCGCGGCATCGGCATTATCCCGAAGGACATCGGCCTGGCCTACGGCCTTTCCGGGGTAAACATCCGAGCATCGGGTGTCGACTGGGATGTCCGTCGTGACGCCATGCCACAAGGTCTGGTCTACGACCAGGTCGACTGGAAGGTCTACACCCACCCCGACGGCGACTGCTACAGCCGCATGTGGGTTCGACTGCAAGAGGTGCGCGAAGGCGCAAAGATCGTCACCCAGCTCCTGAACCAGATACCAAGCGGGCCGATCATGGCCAAGGTTCCTCGCATCATCAAGGTTCCTGCTGGCGAAGCGTTTGTCGAGACGGAAAACCCGCTCGGCGTCATGGGCTACTACGTGATCTCTAAGGGCGATCTCAACCCGTACCGGGTGAAGATTCGTTCCGCGTCCTTTAACAATGTCTCGATCACGCCGTGGTTGCTGAAGGGCGTGTACGTGCCTGACATCATCGCCATCCTCGGGTCGCTCTATTTCATCCTGGGAGACATCGACCGATGATTGCCCTCGCCTACTGGGTAGAAACCATCTTCCGTTCGCTCGGCGGCCTCGCAGCAGTTCTGCTGCCCGCCGGTCCGATCGTCTACATCTTCCTCTTCAAGATGATGAGTTTCATGCAGAGCCGCCTCGGTCCGACCGAAGCTGGTCCTGCCGGAACGCTTCAGCTCATTGCCGAGGTCGGAAAGTGGATCCAAAAGGAAGACATCTTCCCACGCAAAGCCGACCGCTTGGTCTTCGCTGCTGCACCATTCGTGGTGCTCGCGAGCTCATTCCTGCTCGTGCTCGTCGTCCCATTCGGGCCTGACGCGTGGTTCGTCAACCTCGACACCGGTATCTACTTCGCCCTCGCGGTGTCGTCGGTTTCGGTTATTGGCATCTTGATGGCGGGCTGGGCATCGGCCTCGAAGTACTCGATGCTCGGTGGCTTGCGTGCTGCAGGCCAGCTCATTGCCTATGAACTTCCGCTCGTGCTCGCAGTTATGGGTGTTGTCATCCAGGCCGGAACGCTCAACATGCAAGACATCGTGCTCGCACAGGCCGAGGGCGAGATCTTCGGCTTTGGCGGGATTGGTAACCCGTTCATCTTGACCCAGTTCCTCGGCTTCGTGATCTTCATGATCGCGATGCAGGCCGAGCTCACCCAGCCGCCGTTCGATATGCCGGTCGCCGAATCCGAGCTCGTTACCGGTTACATGACCGAGTACTCGGGTATTCGCTTCCTGCTCTTCTTCATTGGCGAGTTCGCGACCGCGGGCATCTTCGGCATGATTGCATCGGCGCTGTTCCTCGGCGGCTGGTGGGTCCCTGGTCTCGACCCCGACTCGAACCTGTTCAACATCCTCGGCCCGGGAATCATGATGGCCAAGGTGATGGGCGTGATGTTCCTCGTCTTCTGGTTCCGATTTACCTACCCACGTTTCCGTGAGGATCAGCTGCAGCAGCTGGCGTGGAAAGTTCTGATTCCGCTCTCGCTGGTCAACATTGTGATCACGGGCATCTTGAAGGTGGCGTTCTAATGGGCATCGTTCCCGGCATGATCAAGGGGCTTGGCGTCACCGCCAAGACCGCCTACGAGACGATCTTCCCCGATGGGCCGCTGAAGCCTCCGAGCCCCTCAAAGGGCGCGGTCACGGTTCAGTACCCGCACGAGAAAGAGACGCCATCACCGCGTGCTCGTGGTGTTATTGCCCTCGAAGAAGAGAACTGCACGGCGTGCATGCTCTGCGCCCGTGAGTGCCCGGACTGGTGCATCTACATCGAGGGCCATAAGGAAAAGGCTCCGCCGCGTCGTGCTGGCGGCAAGCCACGTCAAAAGAACAAGCTCGATCGCTTCGACATCGACTACGCACTCTGCATGTACTGCGGGATCTGCGTCGAGGTCTGCCCATTCGATGCTCTGTTCTGGAGCCCGGAGTATGAGTACTCCGAGCCTCGTATTGCCGACCTTCTTCACGACAAGAGCCGCTTGGCTGAATGGATGGAGACGGTTCCCGACTTCGAGAGCTACGAGAGTGGTTCTGAAGCAAAGGTTCGAAAGGTTCCTCGATGATCGCGGCCCTTACCCTTGCTCAAGAAGTTCTCACCCGCTCCGAGTTCACCGACGCGCTACCGCAGAACATTGCGTTCGCGATCATTGCCGGCGTCATGTTGTTCTCGGCGTTCAAGATGGTCACGACCGGCAACGTCGTGCACGCGGCCCTGTACCTGATGATCGTGCTCGCCGCATCGGCTGCGATCTTCATCTTGCTCGGATCGGACTTTGTCGGTGCCACGCAGATCTTGGTCTACATCGGCGCCATCATTGTTCTGTTCTTGTTCGGCATCATGCTCACCAAAGCCCAACTCGGTGACGACGACTCGGTCTCGTCGGAACGTCGAGGCATGGGTGCTCTCGTTGGCGTGCTGCTCTTCGTTGTCATTGGCTTTGCGCTCGTCGACACCTACGAGAACATCGAAGTCGAGTTCAGTGACCCCGAACCGATTGCGTTCACACCGACAACCGCCGATGTCGACGACTTGCCAACGCCGGTCATCGAAGCGCTCGGACTCGAAGGCCGTACCGGCGAGGTCGAGATCACCCGGGCCGACTTCGACTCGCTCGAGCCCGAAGTGCAACGTCGCGTTCCCGGCGCCGAAGTGTTTGGCAACAACAAGCAGATCGCCGACGCGATCTTCAGCGACTACATCGTCCCGTTCGAGGCAACCTCGGTACTGCTCCTCGCAGCATTGATCGGTGCCGTCGTAGTGGCCCGGAAAGAGTAGGTATCTGCTGTCATGATGCTCAACCAATTCCTCCTGCTCGCCGCCGTGCTGTTCTGCATAGGCGTGTACGGCGTGCTGACCCGCCGCAACGGTGTGCTCGTTCTCATGTCTGTCGAGCTCATCTTGAACGCGGTGAACATCAACCTGGTTGCCTTCGGAGCGTTCCGTGACAACGTTCAGGGCGATGTCTTCGCAATCTTTGTTATCGCCGTCGCAGCCGCTGAGGTTGGCGTTGGCTTGGCCATGGTCCTGCTCATGTACCGAAACCGCAAGAGCACCGACTTCACCGAACTCGACATGTTGAAGGGCTGATGTAGATGTCTCTTCTCACACTCGCCGTTGAAGCCGTACCGAAGGAGTCCTTCGCCACTGGCGATGTCAGCTGGCTCCTCAACAACGTTTGGCTCATCCCAACGTTGCCCGCACTGAGCTTCCTCGGAATCTTGTTCTTCGGAAAGCGCATGCCAAAGGGCGGCGCCGAGCTCGGTATTGCTGCCGTTGGTGCCGCGTTCTTGCTCGCCATCTTGTCGAACGTTGCCTGGATGGACCACCGCGACAACTACAGCGGTCCAACCGATGCCGGTGCAGCGCACGCCGAGGACGACCACGGCGACGAGCATTCCGAAGACGCCCTCGGCGCGAGCGTCGTGATCGACGGCCAAAGCGAACAGGTCGAACTGACATCCTCGTTCGTCGAAGAAGGCGGCGAAGGCGGACACGCTGCGGTCGCTGTTTTGAACGAGCGCGACTGGTTCCGCAACGGCGGGGTCGACTTCAAGGTCGGAACGCTGCTCGATGGCCCGTCGGTCATCATGTTGTTCGTCGTGACCACGATCTCGCTGCTCGTGCACATTTACAGCACCGACTACGTCGCCGGCGATAGGCGGTACACCCACTACTTCGCATTCCTGTCGCTGTTCACCGCGTCGATGCTCGGTTACGTGCTCTCCAGCAACATCTTGCAGATGATCGTTGCTTGGGAGCTCGTCGGTCTGTGTTCCTTTGCGCTCATTGGCCACTGGTGGGAAGAAAAGCCCAACTCCGATGCGGCGCTCAAGGCGTTCCTCACGAACCGTGTTGGCGATATTGGCCTTCTCGTCGGTATGATCATCTTGTTCTTCTCCGCCGGCGGCACGTTCGACGTCATCGAGATCAACAAGGCCGTCATCAACGGCGAGATAAGCCAGACCGCAGTGACGTGGGCGGCGATCTCGCTTACCGCAGCGGTCATGAGCAAGTCCGGCCAGTTCGTGCTCCACACCTGGCTGCCCGACGCTATGGCTGGCCCCACGCCAGTGTCCGCGCTCATCCACGCAGCGACGCTCGTCGTCGCAGGTGTGTTCATGATTGCTCGCCTCTACCCGGTCTTCTACTACGGCTTCAGCATTCCGGGATCGAGCATCAACGGCCTTGCGCTCATTGGTTCGATCACCGTTGTGTTCGGTGGGCTGCTCGCCTTTGTGCAGACCGACATCAAGCGTGTGCTTGCGTACTCGACGGTCTCACAGCTCGGCTACATGGTCCTCGCCCTCGGCGTCGGCGCTTGGACCGCAGCGATCTTCCACCTCTTCACCCACGCCTTCTTCAAGGCCGGCTTGTTCCTTGGCTCGGGCTCGGTTGCGCACTCGGTTCACAGCTTCGACATGAAGCAGGACATGGGCGGCATGCGTAAGTTCATGCCAACGACGTTCAAGACCTTCATGATCTGCTCGATTGCACTCGCCGGTGTGTTCCCAACCGCAGGCTTCTGGTCGAAGGACGAGATCTTGGTCGGTACCGGTGGTCTCGGCGTGGGCGCCGAAAAGGCCAACGGCAACTACCACCTGATGCTCATCATGGGTCTCGTCGGTGCCATGCTCACCGGTGCCTACATGACCCGCTGCATCTACCTCACCTTCTTTGGCGAGTTCCGCGGACACGGCACGCCACACGAGTCGGGCAAGCGAATCACCGTGCCGCTGATCATCCTCAGCGTGTTCGCCGCCGGAGCGGGCCTGTTGAACCTTCCTCCAGGCTTCCTCGCTGGCAGCGCGTCGAGCCCAACGGGTTGGCAAGAACGATTTGGCCATTTCGTTGAACCATCGGCTGCATACTTCCCGGCGATCAGCCACTCGGTTCCGAGCTGGTGGCTCGCCGTCGTCGCAAGCGTCATGGGTCTCATCGGTCCAGCGATTGCGTACTGGTATTACTTCATCAAGGTCGACAACCTGTCCAAGGAGACCGGTGAAAGCCTCACCGAATTGCCGAACGGGCTGGTCGCAAACAACAAGCTCGCCGCAACCGGACATGCGTTCTTGGTCAACAAGTACTACCTCGATCATCTGTACAACGATGTCATCGTGGCAGCGGTCAAGGGCCCGATCTCTAAGGCTGCGTACTGGATCAACCAGAACGTGCTCGACGAGGTCGTCGACACCGCCGGTCGTACGTCGGTCAAGGCCGGCGAAGCGGTCTACAAGCACATCGATCAAGGTCTTATCGAAGGAGCCGTCAACGGTTCCGGAATTCTGTCCAGTCAGTCAGGACAAGGGCTTCGCAAGCTGCAAACCGGCAAGGTTCAGCAGTACGCAGCGCTCTTGTTCGCCGGTGCCACGATCCTCGCTGGCATCTTCATTGTTCTCGTCTAACTCGTAGTCAAAAAGCAGGAAACAGATCATGGAATTTTTTAGGGAATGGGGCCTGACGGCCGCAATCTTCTTGCCGCTTGTCGGTGTCCTCGTGATGATGTTCATCGACAAGAAGGACGAGGCGATGCACAAAGTCATCGCGCTCGGGACGTCGTTGGCGATCTTCGGAATCGGCATCGTCTTGTTGTTCGACTTCGACTACGACCGTGCTGGCGAGATGCAGTGGACCCAGCAGGTCGACTGGATCAACATCATCAAGGCCGAGTACCTGATCGGCATCGACGGTATGTCGTTGCCGCTGTTGATGCTCACGTTCTTGATCACCCCGCTGGTGATCATCTACTCGTGGAACCACTTTCCGGCGCCGCACAACCCCAAAGCATTCCTCATGCTCATCTTGGTGTTGCATACCGGCATGATCGGCACGTTCGTTGCCCGTGACCTCGTCTTGTTCTTCGTGTTCTTCGAAGTCGTTCTGCTGCCGATGTTCTTCATGATTGCGGTTTGGGGCGGTGAGGATCGCAAGTACGCATCCCTCAAGTTCTTCCTCTACACGCTCTTTGGCTCGGCGCTCATGCTCGTCAGCTTCCTTGCGCTGTTCTTCCTCGCCGGTGGTGAGACCTTCAGCATTGCTGGTCTATCCGACGCGGTTGCCGCCGCATCTGAGGATGACTTCAGCCGTAACGCTCAGCTGTGGATCTTCGGTGGCATGCTCCTCGGCTTCGGCATCAAGGTGCCGATGTTCCCCTTCCACACCTGGCTGCCCGACGCTCACACCCAAGCCCCCACGCAGGGTTCGGTCATCCTCGCTGCGGTGCTCCTGAAGCTCGGCACCTACGGCTTTGTTCGCATCGCCATTCCAATCCTTCCCGAGGCTGCCGTTGTTTGGGCGCCATGGATTGGCCTGCTCGCGGTCATCGGCATCATCTACGGAGCGCTCGGCTGTTTGGCCCAGACCGACATGAAGCGTCTCATTGCGTTCTCCTCGGTTGCGCACATGGGCTATGTCATGCTCGGCATTGCCACGCTCACCGACTGGGGCATCAACGCTGCGGTCTTTGGCATGGTCGCTCACGGCTTGATCACCGGCATGTTGTTCTTCGTTGCTGGTTCGATCAAGGATCGCTACCACACCCTCGAGATCAAGCGTCTCGGTGGACTCCTGCTGCAGGCACCGCGGATGGGCTGGATTCTCGGCTTTATCTCGATGGCCTCGCTCGGCCTTCCCGGCCTGGCCGGATTCTGGGGTGAGTTCCCAGCGATCCTTGCGGCGTACAACCCAGCGAACGGTCTGCCCGTTGGACTCTTCCGGACCTACATGGTCATCGCTGCACTCGGAACGGTCCTCGCTGCCGGCTACTTGTTGTGGCTTCTCCAGCGCACCGCATTTGGCACACCGTCTGAAGAGTTCATCGATAACCCAGAAATCACCGACACGCATCGCGAAGAGTGGCTCGCGTGGACGCCGTTGCTCGTTCTCATCTTGCTCTTCGGTTTGGTACCGGGTCTGATCTTCAACGTGACCGACCCAGCGGTCGAAGCCCAGATCAGCGACTGTCTGTCGGTCGACGCTGGGTCCGACAAGGCGAACTTCGATGTTGGACTGTGTGAAAAGGAAGGCGTCGAAGCGGCGCTCGCAAACCTCGGCGTCGTCTCGACGGCGGACGGAGAGTAACCAATGTCCGTACTCGCTCAGGTCGAACCGTTCGTTCGGCCAGCAATCGACTGGCACGCCGTTGCCCCCGAGCTCATCCTGCTCGGGTTCGGCGCGCTGCTCACGCTGCTCGACGCAATCTTCCTCGAGCGTGGCCGCAAGATGACCTCGGCGCTGGC
>CALBVK010000321.1 GCA_937969345.1 uncultured Acidimicrobiales bacterium | reverse complement strand
CACGGTCGTCGAGCGCATGATCGGCACGTACCCAGAGCTCACGCTCGAAGGCTGGGACGAGAACCTCGCCGTTAGCGCGTGCGCGGATACCGACGCACTCATCGTCACGAACACGTGTAACACCCAGATTCTTGACTTCTCCTATCGCGCCGGTTCGCCGCAGAAGGCCATCGATCTCGTTGAGACTTCAGCCGAGGTGTACCGCGAAGCCCGATTCGAACGTGCATCGGTCATTCGTGACAACACCCTCGGACAGCTCGGCAGCCAGCTCGAAGACCTCGACCTGCGCATCCAGACCGAAGAAGCAATTCTGCAGAACAACGACAGCGATTCTGTCGAGTACCTGCTCGCCGAGATTCGCCTGCGTCGCATCGAGCCGGAACGTCTCGAGCTTCGGTCGTCGATCTTGCAGCTCACCAGCAGCCCACTCGACGTTGGCTCTCAGTTGTCCAGCGCATCGACCCCCGAAGCTGACTCTTCGGGTATTCCGCTGCCGCTTTCGGTTGTCGCCGGTATCCTCATGGGCCTCCTTCTCGGTGCGCTCGCATCGGTTCTGTCCGACCGTCTCGATCGGCGAGTGTCGAGTGCCGCCGAGACCGAAGCCGACCTTGGAGTTCCCGTGCTCGGCGACATCCCTCGCATCACCGAGGGAAGCCCAGCGCTCGTTACTGCTGTCAGCCAGGAGACCGTAGGCGCAGAGGCCTTCCGACGCCTCGCCGCCGCTGCGCTCGCTCCACGAAACGGCTACGTTGTGGACTCGATTGCCGTTACTGGTGCCAATGAGAACGAAGGCCGCACCACCGCCGCCGTCAACCTCGCACTCGCCATCTCGCAGTCGGGGCGCAACGTGCTCCTCGTCGGCGCCGACCGTCGCAATGAATCGGTCGATCAGCTCTTCGGGCTTAGCCTCGAGCCAGGTCTAAACGACTTCCTTCGTTCGAAGGCAGATCTCGAAGCCGCTCGTGCCGCGCTCGACGCTGCGCCCGTGCGACTCGGTATCACGATTCTGCCGACCGGAGTCGGTGCAACCACGCCGCTGTCGAACAATGGTGTCGCTGCGCTTCTCGCCATCGCACAAGAGCGCAACATGATCGCCGTCTTCGATACGCCGCCGGCACTTACCCACGCCGACGGCCTGCAGATCTCCGCAGTTGCCGACGCGGTGTACATCGTTGCTGCAGTGGGCCGGACCCGCCGTAGCGAGCTCAACGAGCTCCGCGTGCAACTTCTGAACGTTCAAGCCGATGTCGTCGGCGCGATCATCAACCGCAACAGTCGACTCAGCCTGCTCCCTTCGGGGTTTGGTGATGTTGGTGCCGTGAGCGTTCCAACCGGCGTACCCGGGAACGCGAGCGCAACAGCGGCCGCTCACCAGTTCGGCTCAAAGGGTCGAGCTACAGCGCCGCAAGCAAGCCCTGTGTCCAATGCCGCGGATGGTGTTGAGTACGCAGAAGTCGTGGCCGAAGTTGACGATCCTGTGATCGCCGCTGTGCCCGACGTGGAGACGGCGGCCGACCCATACGAGGAAATTGCATGACCGATCCAACACCACTCGACGAGGCAGTTGGTCGCTCCGACGAGCGTCTAACCGTGGGATTGGTGGGCTCCTCAGGAGGCCATCTCGCTCACCTGCTCGTCCTCAAGCCGTGGTGGGAAAACCATGACCGTTTTTGGGTGACCTTCGATATGCCCGACAGTCATGACCTCCTCGAATCCGAACGATGTGACTGGGCGCACTACCCAACCACTCGCAACGTTCCAAACCTGATCCGCAACTTCGGTCTGGCCTGGAAGGTGCTGCGCCGAGAGCGCCCCGACGTCATCATCTCGACGGGTGCCGCCGTGGCATTTCCATTCTTTCTTCTCGGACGCCTGATGGGCGTCAAGACCGTGTTCATCGAGGTCTATGACCGAATTGATCACGCGTCGCTCACGGCTCGGCTTTGTGCGCCGCTGTCGAGCAGCTTTCTTGTGCAATGGGAAGACCAACTGGTCTTCCATCCCAAGGCGGAACTAATTGGCAGGTTGATGTGATCCAGTCCTCTGACTCCCCGTTGACAGAATCCTCTGGCATCGAGCGACTCTTCGTAACCGTCGGTACTGACTACCACCGATTCGATCGGATGGTCTGGTGGCTCGACGAATGGCTCGCCGAGAACCCCAAGGTCGACTCCGTGATCGTGCAACGCGGTACTTCGGCGACGTCCGAACATGCCGAGAGCATCGACTATCTCCAGCGCACCCAGCTGATCGACGAGTTCCAGCAAGCAACCGTTGTTGTCTGCCATGGCGGACCGGCCACAATTCTCGAATGCCGATCGAACGGCATTGTTCCCATTGTTGTTCCACGTGAGGAACGGTTCGATGAGCACGTGAACGACCACCAGGTCGACTTTTGCGAACGACTCGCGGCACACGGCGAGATCCAAATGGCGCGCACGAAAGACGAGTTCATGCGACTGCTCAACCTCGCGGTTGAGCGTGGTGCACCAGAGGTCGCCGTCGACGACGGACACGCGGCCAAGTCGCTCGTCAACTTCGAAGACTCGATGGTCGACCTACTCGGACCCCGAGCGCAAGTACGTAGCGGAGACCTCGCCGACATCGTGCCAATTCGCGAAGAGCTCAAGAAAATCCCGGTGCTCTTTATAGGTTCGGTTCCACGTTCGGGCAGCACGATCTTGTCGGACTTGCTCAACGAAAACCCGCACATGGTGAACATTGGCGAACTCGTGCACCTGTGGGAGCGCGGTGTCATCGAAAACAACTTGTGCGGCTGTGGTGAGACCTTTTCGGACTGCCTCTTTTGGGGCAAAGTTGGCGATATTGCCTTCGGCGGATGGCAGCATGTTTCTGGCGAGCGCATGCGCACGCTCCAAAAGCGCGCCGACCGCACACGTCATATCCCAGCACTGCTCGTGCCAAAGGTGTCTCGCCTTCTAGCAACCAGCACCGTCCAATACGGTGCCGTCGTGAGCCGAATTCTTCGTGCGATCCTCGAGGTCTCGGGCAAGCCGGTCATCGTGGACACGTCAAAGCACGTGTCCACTGCTTTGCTCTTGCGTCAGCTCCCCGACATCGACCTGCAGGTTTTGCATCTCGTACGAGATCCTCGTGGCGTCGCGAACTCATGGTCCAAAGTCGTGAAACGCCCAGAGGTCCAGGGCGAAGATCGTCCAATGGACACTCTCCATCCCGGCCGCATCGGGCTTCGCTGGTTGTGGTTCAACTGGGCGTTCTCGAATATGGACCGCCTCGGCGTTCCGACCAGCACGGTTCGCTACGAAGACTTCGTTGCCGACCCAGCAGGCACGATCGATCAGATCTTTGAGTTTGCGGGCGTCGAGCCAATTGGCGAGCAACTCTTCAACAGCGGCGAACCGCTGATTCTCGGAGAAGGTCACTCTGTCTCGGGCAACCCTCGACGGCTCGACCGTCGTCCCGTCGAGCTGCGTGCCGATGAACAATGGCGATCCGATCTCGACCCGAAGATGCGCGATCTCGTCGGCAAAGTCACTGCTCCAATGTTGGACCGCTACCACTACTCGAAGGACGCATGATGCTTCCCACCGTCGCGACGATCGTCGCAACCCGCGACCGCCCGGAGCTGTTGCGCGAAACCTTGGCTGCGATTGCTGCCCAGGACTACGAAGGCGTCATCTCCACAATCGTCATCTTTGACCAAACCGAGCCGGACATGTCGCTCACCGTCGAGGGCACGAATCGTCCCGTGACGATCGTTGCCAACGCCCGAGTGCAAGGGCTGCAGGGCGCTCGCAATACCGGGATGCAGGCGACCAGTAGCGATCTGATCGCATTCTGCGATGACGACGATGTCTGGGCACCGAGCAAGATTCGACGCCAGGTAGAAGTCCTCGAAGCTAACCCCGACGTGCACTTCGTTGGATCTGGTGTCACCGTCGCCTATGAGGGCGAAAACGTGGAGCGAATTCGTGATGAGTCGCGGGTGACGTTCCGTGACTTGCTTCGCAGTCGAGTCTTCGAAGCACATCCTTCGACTTTTCTGATGCGTCGCGCTGAGCTCGTCGACAAGATGGGCCTCATCGATGAGGACGTCCCCGGTGGCTATGGCGAAGACTACGAATGGCTCCTTCGGGCGACGCGTATCACCGATATGTTGCTCGTTCCGGCTGCCCTCGTGACCGTGCGTTGGCATACCGCATCGTTTTACGCCGAGCGCTGGCAGATGCGAATCGATGGCCTTCAGTACATCCTCGACCGCTACCCAGAGTTTGAGACCGAACCAATCGGCATGTCGCGCATCTTGGGTCAGATGGCGTACGCAAAGGCGTCGCTTGGCGATCGCCGTGGCGCCCTCGAGCTAGCGAAGAAGACGCTGAAGCTCAACCCGAAAGAGGGTCGAGCCGCGTTGGCGATGGCCGTGGCAGCAGGCGTTCCGTCGGCAACGGTTGTCTCGCAGCTACAGAAGCGCGGCAAATCCGTCTAATGGCTGTTACTGCACCGCCGTCGAGGCCCCATGTGGGTTCGACTGCGTCGCGCCCGTTCGCATCTCGGCGTCGACCGGAGCTGACGGGTGTGCTGCATCCGGGTCTTCCGTTTTATGCCATTGCCATGCTGCCCGTCTTTTGGCTGTTAGGTCTTGGCTACTTCACGTTCCCGTTGGCATCTGCACCGATGGGGCTGGGCCTCTTGATGATGAAACCAATCCGGGTGCCAAAGGGTGCCGGACTCTGGTTTCTCTACGTTGGTTGGATGCTGATCTCGGCACTCATGCTCGAGCCGACGGTCACCAGGTATCTGTCGTTCAGTATTCGGGCGATGGTGTACATCGCGGCCACGATCATGTTCCTGTACGTGTACAACATTCCGAAAAAGTATCTGCCGACCGGTCGGATTCTCGGCGTGTTGGCGTCAATCTTTGTGTTCACTGCGATCGTGGGTGGCTATCTGGGGTTGATCCTCGGTGAGGTTCGTTTCAACACTCCGCTCTCACAAGCCATGCCTCGTTCGCTGCTCAGCAACTCGTTCGTCAATAACGTGGTGCGCCCACCGTTCGCGCAGCGTCAGGACTTTCTCGGCTTCCCGATTAACCGGCCAGCGATGCCGTTCTCCTTTACGAACGACTGGGGCGCGACCCTTGTGCCAGCCACGTTTGCTGCGATAGCGGCCGCTGGCCGCGTTCGGCGATTCCGGCGACTTCTCCCAATCGTTGCTGTTCTTGCGCTTATCCCGATGGCGATCTCGGCCAACCGTGGCCTCTGGATAGCGCTCATCGGAGCGGTGTTCTACGTCGCGATCCGACGGGCATCGACCGGACAGCTCGTCATGGCGATCCGTCTCGTCGTGGTTCTGATCTTCGCTGGCTCGCTCGTTCTCGTATCGCCTCTGGGCGAGGTCGTCGGTGGACGTGCGACGAGCAGTCACTCCATCGATGCTCGCGGTGACATCTACACCGACGTACTCGAGCGGATTCCGCAGTCTCCAGTTCTCGGATTCGGCGCACCGCTCGCGAACCCAAACCCAAATCGTCCGGCTATTGGAACTCACGGCATGTTCTGGACAGCGCTGTTTAGCCAGGGTGTGCCAGGGATGATCTTCTACGTCGGGTTCTGGCTAGGCATGACGTTGCGAACCGGTCGCCGTATCCAAAACCAAGAACACCTTCTCTTGCATCTGGCCGTTGCATCGGCACTGCCCACGATGATGTTCTATGACCATCTTCCCGCCGCACTCCCCATCATGATGATCTGCGCGGCAGTGATCTTGCGCGACCGTAGAGCGAACGATGCTGCGCGTCGTTCCGCAGTCGACGGCACTTCGGTTCAGCAGGCGGTAGCCATCTAATGGACGCGAATACCAGCTGGTGGACTTCGGTTCTCGCCGGCCCTGGCGGTGACCTGTTCGCCGAAGGTTCAAGCGAGCAGTACATGGCGCTTCCAAAGCCGAGCGACCCCCGCGTCGTCGTCGACAAGAGCGAACCAGCGGCGGTCCGCGACGCCATCGACCGAATGGTTTCGTCTCGCACTGGTTTCGGCCCAGCTAAGGCCCTCGCAGGAGGAGCCTCGTCCGTGCTCGCCCGTCGCAAAGCGAGTTGGTCGGTAGGAGCGGGTGGCTCCGAACAGACGCTGCGCCAGCACCTGTCCGAGATCCTCGATGTCGATGTTCGCATCTCGGTCTCTGTTGGCCCACCGAGGCCGAATCGCAAGCCGGTCGTGCGCTGCTACTCGGCCCAAGGACTGATCGCTGTAGCGAAACTCGGTCCCGAAGCACATACGGCCAAGATGGTTCAGAACGAAGGTCGCTGGCTCGACGTAATGACGGCCAAGCCGTTGAGCGGAGTGACCACACCGCCGTTGTTGCATCTCGGTGAGTACGGGGTCAGCACGCTTCTTGTTATGGGTGTGCTCGATCTTGAGAGCGACCTCGGCCTCGACTTCGCCGACGTGCCGTTCGAGCACGCCGAAACAATCACCGAGCGATACGCCGAGCACGTTCCGCTCAGCGAATCCACGTGGTGGCATGGCCTCCCTGTCCGCATGGACGATGCCAAGCTCCACTCGGTACATGCGCAGCTCTCGCTCACCGCAGCCGAACCCCTTTTCGACCAGGTCAAAACCGGCGCATGGCACGGCGACTGGTCCCCCTGGAACATGGGTCTTGCTCGTAACGGCAAGCTCTGTATCTGGGATTGGGAACGAGCCGGACTGAGCGTGCCGATCGGCTTCGATCTCTTGCACTTGCACTACCAATATGGCAAAGGACTAGCGAGCGCTGATTCTGACTTGGCTCGAATGGGGATACCCAGCGAGCTCAACAGGATCCTTCGCCGTCTCTACCTATTTGAATTGTGCGCCCGACATTGCGAGGCGGGCGCGCTCGACACAGATCGTCACGCCAAAGTGATCTCCGAACTCGCTGAGGTAAAACCGTGATTGGACGCAAAGCGTTGGGCAAAGCAACAGCGCTGCCACAACCCGTACGGGACGTCTACGTCTGGTTGAACCGCAACGTTGGTCGGCTCGACCCGGCTCAACGGACACTTCCGAACTTCTATGTCGTCGGTACCCAACGCGGCGGCACGACATCGCTGTTCATCTATCTTCTCGCACACGAGCTCGTTCACGGCCCCCGCCGCGCAAAGGGTGTTCACTACTACGACACCAACTACGACAAGTCGATCGGCTGGTATCGGGGGAACTTTCCACGGGTGAAGACGCTTGCTGCACAAGGTGCAGCCGCTGGCGCTGAGCCAGCAGTGGGCGAGGGCGCTCCCTACTACCTGTTTAGTCCGACGATTCCGTCGCGGATTCATCGCGTCACGCCGAACGCTCGCATTATTGCAGTACTGCGAGAGCCCCTCGACCGAGCGATCTCGCACCACAATCACGAGGTCAAGCGCGGGTTTGAAACGCTCCCTCTTGAAGAAGCCTTCGACGCCGAAGCTGGACGGCTCGCTGGAGAGGTCGACAAGCTCCTCGCAGACGACACGTACGTGTCTCTCCCGCATATCCATCACGGGTATCTATCGCGCGGTCAATATGCCGAGCAGCTCGAACGGTACTTCTCGCTATTTGGGCGAGACAACGTCCTCGTCCTCGACTCCTCGGCACTCTCGGAACGCCCCGAAGAAACGGTTCGTATCGCCACCGACTTCCTCGGTCTGCCACCAATGTCGGGTGTTGACTATCCGCTGTACAACAAGCGGGAGTACGACCCCGTCGACCCAGAGATCCGAGCACGCTTTGGCCCGGTCTTCGACGAATCCAACGCCAGGCTTACCGAGCTCCTCGAGCCCGGCACTATCAGCTGGCTCTGATCCCTCCGGCAGCAGCGAGCGCTGATCCGTTCTGCAACAGCGGTTCCGCCGCGATTCTGCTGCCTTCGGGCTGGAGCGCCTCTTTCTCCCCTTCGGGAGCGTTCAGGCGCCACGCAGGCCGGCCGCTGGAGGCGGTGTTCGCTGGGTTTTCGCGCTCGGCGCCACTGTTGGTTCATGGCCAAAAGGTCACAAGAGGACCATGAACCAACCCCTCGCTAGCCGGCTTCGGAATGGGTAACGGGCACTTCGCCCATCCATTCACGCAAGGTGTTCTTCATCTTGGTCTGCTGGATGAAGATGTCATGCTCTGGGTCGTTCACGGTGGCTGATTGCGGTGCCTTGAAATAGAAGCTCAGCCATTCCTGCACCCCGGACTCACCTGCACGAGAGGCGAGGTCCATGAACAGCGCAAGGTCGAGGACGATAGGCGCCGCAAGAATCGAGTCGCGGGCGAGCAGGTTGATCTTGATCTGCATGGGGTAGCCCAGCCAACCGAAGATGTCGATGTTGTCCCAGCCCTCTTTCTCGTCGCCACGAGGTGGGTAGTAGTCGATCCGGACTTTGTGGTCGATGTTGCCGTAAAGCGATGGGTAGATCTCCGGCTGAATGATCGTGTCCAGCACGCCGAGCTTGGAGTTCTCTTTGGTCTGGAAGTTCTCCGGTGCGTCGAGGACTTCGCCGTCACGGTTGCCCAAAATGTTCGTTGAGTACCAACCGCGAATGCCAAGCATGCGGCTCTTCAAACCCGGGGCGATAAGAGTTTTGATGAGTGTTTGGCCGGTCTTGAAGTCCTTGCCGGCGATTGGTACACCTTCGCGCTTGGCGAGTTCGACGATGCAGGGCAGGTCGGTCGTGAGGTTTGGAGCGCCGTTGGCGAACGGGACGCCGCTCACGATTGCCGCGTATGCATAGATCTGGCTTGGGGAGATGTTGTCGTCGTTGATCTTCAGCCCGGCTTCGAACGCATCGATTGAGGCGTGAACGTCGGACGCTTCCTGGAATGCCTCGGTCGAGCCGCACCAGACCATCACGAGTCGGTCGCAACCGTTCTCTTCGCGGAAACGCTCGATGTCGGCAATAAGTGCTTCGGCTTGTTCCCACTTGTTGGTCTCGGACTTGACCCGAACGCCCTCGATGCGACTGACCCACTTCTGGTCGAAGACTGCATCCATTGCGACGACACCCTCGAGCTCGCCAGAAATGGCGGCCAAGTCGGCGTCTTTCATCACGCCAGCATGGCGAGCTGCTTCGAGTGCGTTCGGCGACAAGGGATCCCAACCGCCGAAGACGAGGTCGTCCAGATCGGCGAGGGGTACGAACTCGCGAATAAGTGGGTTCCGGGATTCCTCGCGCTTGCCGAGCCGGATGTGGGCCATCTGCGAGACGGATCCGAGTGGCGCCTCTCCGGTTTGGCGGGAGTGGAGAACGCCGGCGATGAGGGTGGATGCGACGGCGCCAAGGCCGGGCATGAGCAGTCCGAGCTTGCCGGACGCAGGTGCGATTGTGCGTGGTTCTGTCATGAGGCGAACACTACGGAAGTGCCTCAACAATCCGAAGAATAGTTAAGTGTTGCTTCAGGTAAGCTCCGGTGTGTGAAAGCAACGCCGCCGACAGCAGCCCAACTGGAATACCTGGTTGCCGCCGTAGACGCCGGAAGTTGGAGCGACGCTGCCGAGGGGATCGGCGTAAGCGCGTCGGCCTTCACCCAGGCAATGGCTGAGCTTGAGAAGCGGCTCGGTGTCGTCCTCTTCGACAAAGTCGGGAGGCGTCGCGTTCCGACTCTGGATGCGCTCACCGCGACCGAACACGCTCGACGGATACTCGCCGAACTTGGCTCACTCGACAGGTGGGCGGCGATGACACGCGACGGCGAGCTCGGCACGATTCGAGCAGGAATGATCGACACGGCGGCCGTACATCACTTCGGCGATGCACTCGTACGCTTCCGGACGCTGCATCCCGAGCTGTCGGTGCGCCTTACCGTTCGCCCCTCAACCGAGCTGTTCGAGGAACTCCGGCGGGGCGATCTTGATGTAGTCGTTGCGGTGGCCCCCGAGAGTTCCGAAGGCGTCCGAACCCGACCCGTTGTGGTCGAGCCGCTGAACATCTACGCACCGCCGAATGTTCAGCCAGGAGACCCAAACACGTGGGGCCCGTGGGTGGGGTTTCCGCAAGGATCGAGAACACGATCGCTCATCGATCAAGCGCTACGCCGCCGCGGCGCTCAGTACGAAGTCGTAGCGGAGAGCTCGCAGCCGAGCGTGCTCCGTGAAATGGTGCGCATCGGGATGGGCTGGACCGTTCTGGTCCCCGCCGATGCAGAGCGAGAACCGCATGCGCTTCGCCCGGCGCTCGGTACGTCACTGGCTGAGCGGACCTTGGTGCTCGCCCAACCCGAGGACCGCCCGCCATCACCAGCTCTCGAACGCTTTGTGGCCATGCTGGTGAGCGAACCCACGATCGATCAGGACCCACGGTGAGCACGAGCGAGATCGCGATCATCCTGGGGGTGTCTTGTATTGCCGCACTGATCAAAAGCACGACAGGTATGGGTTACCCGCTCGTCTTGTTGCCCGTACTCGCGCTTTTCATCGACGTCGCCGAAGCAATCGCGATCGTCGCTCCATCGAACCTCGTGCTGAATGGCAAACTCACGTGGAAGATGCGTGATCGCCACAGCGAGGCGATCACGTTGCCTCGATTCCTCGCCGGAGCAGGACTCGGTGCCATCGTTGGTACCGCGCTGCTCCCCGTGCTGCCAGATCGCGGCCTGAGGGTCGTGCTCATCGTCGTCATCGTGCTCTTCCTGATCAACCGCATAAGTCCGAGGGCTTTTGCTTTGTCCGAGGACGACGGGCATCGTCTCGCTCCTGGCGTCGGCACGTTGGCTGGCCTCTTTCAGGGGGCCGCCGGTATCTCGGGGCCGATCGTCACGCCATGGTTCCTCAGTTTGAATCTCGGACGTGACGCGTACATCTACGCCGTCGCCATGGTGTTTGCGCTCAGCGGAGTGCTGCAGATCGGCGTACTTGGGGTTCAAGGCTCCTTCACGTTGCCGACGCTGGTGCTCGGGTTGTCGCTGATCCCAATTGCGTTCGCGATCTTTCCCCTCGGAGCGATCGTCCGAGATCGCATTTCGATCATCGCATTCGAACGAATCGTGCTTGCCTTGCTCGCCGTCTCGGCGATGTCGCTCCTGATCAAGGTGCTCTAGCGCTCAACGACGTACGGTAAATACATGCGTCCAGTCATGTTGATCACCGGCGGTTCTCGAGGAATCGGAGCCGCGTGTGCTACTCAAGCCGCGACAGCGGGTTACGACATCTGCTTTTCATACGTGTCGAACCCCGGTGCCGCCGACCTCGTCAAGGCCCGCTGCGAAAGCCTCGGTGCGAAGGCAATAGCGGTGAAAGCCGATATTTCCGTTGAGGCCGATGTCGTCAACCTGTTCGATCTATGTGAGTCCAAACTTGGATCACCAACGGTGTTTGTCAACAATGCCGGAGTCCTTGGACAACAGGGCCAGCTCGCAGACTTCACGGCCGAACGTCTGGCGTGGGTTGTCAACGTCAACGTCACCGGCGCACTGTTGTGCATGCGAGAAGCCGCCCGCCGCATGAGTACCGAACGCGGGGGAGCGGGGGGCTCGATCATCAACGTTTCCTCCAAAGCATCCACGCTCGGCTCGCCCTTTGAGTACGTCGACTATGCAGCGACCAAAGGTGCCGTCGACTCGGCGACGATTGGGCTCGCGAAGGAGCTCGGCGCGGCGGGTGTGCGCGTCAACGGTGTTCGCCCGGGACCGATTCACACCGACATTCATGCCTCGGGAGGCGAGCCGGACCGTATAGCTCGCGTGTCGAAGGGAATTCCCATGGGCCGTGGTGGTGAGCCCGAGGAAGTGGCGAACATGATCCTGTGGCTCGCCGGTAACGAAGCGAGTTATGTAAGCGGAGCGCTCATCGACGTCGCTGGCGGTCGGTAGATCACGGTGCCGCTATGGAATCAGCAGCAGCTTGCCCGTCGTCTTTCGCGCTTCGAGGTCCTGATGGGCTTGACCTGCCTCGTCGAGTGAGTACCGGGCGCCGATCCGGATCGACAACGTTCCCGCCGCGATATGGGTGAAGACATCGGTCGAGCGCGCCACAAGGTCGTCGCGCGTCTCGATGTAATCGAAGAGCGTCGGGCGGGTCAGAAAGAGTGACCCACCGGTCATCAAGTCCAACGGAGGGACTGGCGGCACTGCTCCTGACGCATTGCCGAACGTCGCCATGAGGCCTCGCTTGCGCAGCAAGCTCATGCTGGAGTCGAAGACCGACGCACCGACGCCGTCGTACACAACATCGAGCGGGCGATCGGAACCAGCGATCGAACGGATCTCGGCGGCGAAGTCGGTTTCGTTGTAGTTGATGACGTGGTCGGCTCCTGCGGCGGCGGCAATCTCGGCCTTCGCCGCGGTGCCCACCGTCGTGTACACCTCGGCGCCGGCTTGCTTAGCGATTTGGATGAGGATGTTGCCCGTGCCACCTGCACCAGCGTGGATCAGGCATGTGTCTCCTGCGCGAAGTGGGTACGTGTCGATGGCGAGATAATGAGCGGTCATTGCCTGGAGCATTGCGGCCGCAGCGACGTCGAGATCAACATCGTCAGGCACCGAGACACATCGGTCGGCTGGGGCGAGGCAGGCCTCGGCGTACCCGCCAGGATTTCCAACGACGGCAACTCGATCACCGATCGAGAAGTTGGAGACGCTAGGGCCAACGGCCGAGACGACACCGGCACACTCGACGCCTGGGGTAAAGGGAAACTCGACCGGGTAGAGCCCACCGCGGTGGTAGGTGTCGATGAAGTTCACGCCAGCAGCAGCGACATCGATACGAAGCTGACCGTCCCCTGGCTCTGGAGTATCGATCGTGGACACGGTGAGGACCTCAGGTCCTCCGGCTTCGGAGATTTGTACAGCGCGCATGAGGTTGAGTATTCCACCACTCGCTTGCGGGCTCAACCACGGTCCGCCAGAGGTCGTCGTGTACGTGCCGTTCATCGACCACTTGACGATTGGCGCCCGTCCGCCGATGGAGAACGAACTACGCTCGGCGTAGCGCGCGAAAAACGCGCAAGAAGGGGCACCCCGTGATTCAGAAGGTTCTTGTTGCCAACCGTGGTGAGATCGCGATTCGAGCGTTCCGTGCTGCGACACAGCTCCGCATAGCCACGGTCGCAATCCATCCGTGGGAAGACCGGTCCGGCCTACACCGGATCAAGGCGGACGAAGCCTACGAAATCGGCGAACGAGGCCACCCCGTTCGGGCCTACCTCGATCACGAGCTCATCGTGCGTACAGCCATCAGCGCAGGAGCTGACGCCATTTATCCGGGATATGGCTTTCTGTCTGAAAGCCCCGATCTGGCCGAAGCTTGTGAAGCCGCCGGGATCACCTTTGTTGGCCCGTCTTCGGGAGTGCTCGAACTGACGGGCAACAAGATGCGAGCTCGTCAAGCCGCAGAAGCCGCTCGTCTTCCCGTGTTGCAACAGTCGCCGCCGATCGAGAACCCTGCCGACGCGTTGGACTTCGCCGCCGACATTGGCTTTCCGATCTTTGTAAAGGCGGCCGCTGGCGGCGGAGGCCGCGGTCTTCGCCGTATCGATGACCCCGCTGAGCTCACCGGAGCGGTCGATGCTGCTCGTCGCGAAGCCGAAAGCGCGTTCGGTGATGCCACCGTCTTTCTCGAAGAGGCAATGACCGATGTCCGCCACATCGAGGCTCAGATCCTCGCTGACGGCAAGGGCGGTGTGGTCCACCTGTACGAGCGCGATTGTTCGGTCCAGCGACGCTTCCAAAAGGTCGTCGAACTCGCGCCTGCCCCCAACCTCAACCCCGACGTGCGCGCCCAGCTGCTCGACGACGCGGTTCGCTTCGCCGAATCGATCGACTATGCCAACGCGGGCACGGTCGAGTTCTTGGTCGACAGCACCGACCGCCATGTATTCATCGAGATGAACCCGCGCATTCAGGTCGAGCACACCGTCACCGAAGAGGTGACCGACATCGACTTGGTCGAGTCCCAGCTCCGCATCGCGTCCGGCGAAACCCTCGCCGACCTTGGGTTGAGCCAAGACAAGATCGAAGTGCGCGGCTATGCAATGCAGTGTCGTGTCACCGCCGAGGACCCAGCGAACGACTTCCGGCCAGATACCGGCAGGATTCTCGCCTACCGCCCGGCAACCGGTCCTGGAGTTCGTCTCGACGGCTGCGTGTATCAGGGCGTCGAAATTACGCCGTACTTCGACTCGATGATCGAGAAGATCACGTGTCGAGGTCGAGACTTTGAGACTGTGGTTCGGCGACTCCAGCGCACGCTCGCTGAATACCGAGTCCGAGGAGTGGCGACGAACCAGCCGTTCCTGCGCGCGATCCTCGAAGACGAGCAGTTCATCTCTGGTCGTGTGACGACGAACTTCATCGATCAGCGTCCCGAGCTCACGGCTGCATCGGTCGGAGCGAACCGTGCAACACGCCTGCTCCGGTACCTGGCCGATGTCACGGTCAATCAGCCTCATGGGCCAGCGCCTACACGCATCGATCCATCGAGCAAGCTCGCGCCGCGTCCCGAGGTCGAACCGCAACCGGGGTCTCGTCAACGTCTCGTCGAGCTGGGACCGGAGAAGTTCGCTGCCGAACTCCGGGCGCAAAAGGCCGTTGCCATTACCGACACGACCCTTCGTGACGCACATCAGTCGATCCTGGCTACCCGAGTTCGGACAATCGATCTGGTTGCGGGTGCTCGACAGATCGCCCACACGATGCCGCAGCTCTTCAGCCTCGAGTGTTGGGGCGGCGCAACTTTTGATGTTGCCCTACGCTTCTTGCACGAAGACCCATGGGAACGGCTTGAACGTCTCCGTGAGGCTGCGCCAAATATCTGCACGCAGATGCTGCTCCGTGGACGTAACACCGTTGGCTACTCGCCATATCCCGACACGGTCGCCAAGAGCTTTGTGGCCGAAGCCGCCGCCAGTGGTATGGATATCTTCCGGGTCTTTGACGCCTTCAACGACATCGAGCAGATGCGTCCCGCAATCGAAGCTGTGCTCGAGGTCGGCGCGGTTGCCGAGGGAACGATCTGCTACTCGGGCAACCTTTCAGATCCTGGTGAGTCGCTCTACACGCTCGACTACTACCTCGGCGTTGCCGAGACGCTGGTCGACGCCGGTGCGCACATTCTGTGCGTAAAGGACATGGCTGGGCTGCTACGAGCCGATGCTGCCCGCATGCTCGTGAGTGCGCTGCGCGAACGGTTCGATCAACCCGTGCACCTGCACAGTCACGACACGTCGGGTGGTCAGGTCGCAACGTATCTCGCGGCCATCGACGCCGGTGTCGATGCGGTGGATGCCGCAGCGCCGCCGCTGTCGGGAATGACCTCACAGCCGTCGATGGGTGCGGTTGTTTCGATGACCGATAACACCGAGCGGGCGACTGGAGTCTCCCTTGACTCGATCGGCGATCTCGAACCATATTGGGAGGCCGTTCGTCGGGTGTACGCGCCATTCGAAGCGGGCCTGCAAGCGCCGACTGGAACGGTGTACCGCCACGAGATTCCCGGTGGTCAGCTGTCGAACCTACGCAGTCAAGCGCGAGCGCTCGGTCTTGGGCATCGTTTCGAGGAGGTCGAGGATCTCTATGCAGCGTGTAACCAATTGCTCGGTCGTCCAATCAAGGTCACGCCGTCGTCGAAGGTCGTCGGCGACTTGGCACTGCACCTGGTCGCTTCGGGAGTCACGCCGCAACAGCTCTTAGACGAGCCCGGCACCGTCGACCTGCCGGACTCGGTCGTTGGCTTCTTGCACGGAGAGCTCGGAACCCCTCCCGGTGGTTTCCCGGAACCCTTCCGGTCGAAGGCGATCGAGGGGCGCAGCTGGGAACCTCACGAAGAGGAACTCTCCGAGACCGACGCAGAGGGCCTCGCTGGTGACGACCGTCGGATCACGCTGAATCGATTGCTGTTCCCTGGGCCAAGTTCCGCTCAAGCAGAAAAGCGCGAGCGTTACGGTGACCTCTCGGTGCTTCCGTCGCCATTGTTCTGGTACGGGCTCGATCCCCATGACGAGGAAGCGTCGGTTGGTTTGGGCCGCGGCGTTCGTTTGTTGCTCGGTCTTCGCTCGGTTGGCGAAGCGAACGAGGACGGCATTCGTCGCGTGAGCTTCGTCGTGAACGGGCAGAGCCGCGACATCGATACGAGGGACCGATCGGTTGCGTCCGATCGCCCAGAGACCGAGCGTGCCGACGCCACGAAGCCGGGCCATGTTGGTGCCCCATTCCGCGGTGTGGTCAATATCTCGGTGCAGGTGGGTGACGAGGTCGAAGCAGGCGACACCGTTGCGGTCATCGAGGCAATGAAGATGGAGTCCTCCATCTCGACGCCGATCGCCGGGACCGTTGATCGCATCGCCGCTGTCGCCGGAACCTCGCTCGAAGGTGGCGACCTCATCGTGGAGATTCGTCCTGCGGGTCTTTCGGCGAGCCCGGAGACCGATATCGGCGCGTAGTCCGGTCTAGTTGGCCTTTTGCCGGGCGCGATGCTCGGCTGTGTGGGTCTTGCTGGCGCACTTCGGATCCGTGCAGAACCGTTTGGATCGATTTCGAGTCCCGTCGTAGAACACGTCCGCACAATCATGGGCGGCACACCGGCCGAACCGGATCGTCCCGTTTTCGCACAGCTCCTGGGCGAGGGCCATCAGGAGGTCGGCGAGCACCTGGTTGTCGAAGGTGTCGGTCGATGGCGTCCAATGAATGTGTGGCCCAACACCATCGTGGCTGACAATCGATGGAGCGATATGCAACTCGGTCAGCTCCTCGTTGACCCACGCAATTGCTGTGGCGTCGTCGAGATCGGGAAGTGCGCTGAAGAGGGCGGAGAGGGTTTGGAGCTTTGCCGTCAGCCGTTCGACCGAGGCTTGTGACGCTGCGTCGGCTCGCGGAAAGCCTCGTGAGGCGAGTGTGCTTCGAGCATCTACGCAACCGTCCGTGATGCTGTTTGTGAGCTCAACGATTGCATCGAGGGTCAGTCGAATTTCGGTTTCGGCCGTCGATGTGAAGTGCATTCACTCAGCGTATCGATTCTCTCAAGATGTGCATTGCTATTTTGTGTATGACCCTTACAATGATGACACGCTGGCGTGTGGAGCTAATGAGAGTTAACTCCTTACATTCCGAATAGAAGGGTCATTCGTATGAACCACATACTCCTCACCGGTTTGGTCGTGGCCGCCACCGTCCTTGGCGCGGGCATGGTGTTCCCGCAGATTCTCCGGCTTCATCGCACGGCGTCGACCAATGGTGTGTCATTGGCGTGGATTGGGGTCGGTGTCGCCATGAATGCGTGGTGGACGGCATACGCACTGGGCAGCGGCCTGTGGGGGCTGCTGCCGGTCGCTGTCGGAGGTGTATTTCTGTACCTGGTCATGGTGGGGCAGATACTGCGGATCCTTGGCTTCGGAGCGGTTCGCCAGTTGATGCTCGGTGCGGCCGTGCTCGGTGCCATACCGTTGCCGGCCCTGATCGTTGGTGGGATCGCGGCCGCCGGGGTTGCCGTTGGACTGTGTTACGCGGTCCAGTTCGTTCCCGCAGTCCTTGAGTCGTTCCGATCCAGTGATCTCCGAGGTCTGTCGTTTTCTACTTGGCTGATGGCGCTTGGTGAAGCGGTGATTTGGGTCATGTATGGCCTTGCGGTATCCGACATCGCTCTGGTCATTGGCGGCACGGGAGGATCGCTGGCATCTGCGATCATCGTTGCTCAGCTCGTACGGGTCCGGCGGCCGCGGATTGTGTACACGGGCTTGCAGTGAATTAGTCCACCGGTGCTGGACGCGGACGCAGCGGGTCGTATCGGCCCACTGGACGAAATCGAAGTGGCGCCTGCTCGTACTCTTCGAGCGTGTGGGCAACCCACCCGGCGATTCGTGCGATCGCGAAGATCAGCTCTCCAGCGTCGACGTGCATGCACGCTACGTACGTGAAGCTGCCGAGGGAGAAGTCGATGTTGTGTGGGGCCGTGATGCGATCGGACGTCATTGCGATGACCTCGTTCACGATCCCGCGTCGGGTCTCAGAAAGAGTGGACCGGTCGATCGATGCCATCATGATTTCGAACCGCGGATCCGACGTGCGATGAACGAAGTGTCCAATGCCCGGTATCTTCCCGTTGACGAGAAGCGCATCGGCAATAGCCGACTCGGTGCCATCTCGTTCCGCGGTGAGGAGTAGCTCGTGAACGGCCCGGCTAGCCGCTCCGTGAAGCGGACCGTTGAGGGCCCCAAGCCCGGCGATCACCGCCGCATGTGGCCCGGCTCGAGTGCTTGCGGCGATTCGTGCTGCGACGGTGGAGGACGCCATGCCGTGGTCGGCCATGAGCATCAACGTCTGGTCGAGGACCCACGCATTGGTTCGTGATGCGGTCGTGAGGCGAGGCCACAATCGTTCGGCTATCGAGCCAGACGGGCGCCGCTGAGTCTGCTTGAGAAGGGGGAGAGCTTCGACGGTGGCAGCGACGAGGTTGCGCATTGAAGCAGCTGCGCTCGTGCGGTTGCGGTCGTTGCGAAACGGATCGTGGGCCGCTGCCATGACCGTTGCTGCGAGAAGTCGATCGATCAGTGTTGCTTCGGCCGGGAGTACCTCCACCGCGTGAGCTACGGCGTCGATGAGGGCATCGGGGGCGAGCCATGGCTCGTCGCTCGCAGAATTCCACAGCAGTCCCGCAACGTCCTCATACGACGTCGATGTAGCGGCGAGCTCCGTGATCGACCGGCCGCGGTATTCGACGATGCCATCTCGTACATCGGCGACCGCCGTCGTCACGGGCGCTTCGAGCCGGCCCGGATGACCGCCGACCCGTTGTCGGCGCAATCGGTCAACTTCGTCGGCGTCGAAGGTGGACGCCTTGCCATCGACGGCCTTTTGTCGAGTGAGAATTCCGCGGCTCACGTAGGCGTAGATGGTCTGCTTCTTCACGCCGAGGCGAGCAGCAGCTTCCTCTGTGCTCAGTCGAGTTGCGGCAAGTCGTTGTTTGGGATCCACTAGCAAGCCCATCCGGTACCTGGTACCAAATCGCAAAAAGGTACCTGGTACCTCAGGTTGATTGAATCAATGTTGATTAGGTCAATGTTGTCAATGTATCTCCTCAGGCCGACAGTAGGTAGGGCAGGTAGACAACTAGGGGAGACGCACACATGCAGGTGGCACCACCGGGGCTCAAGGGTCTGATCGTCGCTGATACGACGATTGGTTCGGTTCGTGGGTCGGAAGGCTTCTACCACTACCGCGAGCACGACGCGTCCGAGCTTGCTCGGACGCGATCGGTCGACGAGGTGTTGACCCTCCTCATCGACGGAGCCGTGCCGCCGGAGGCGCCCCCCATAGCGCTCGGCGTGTTGCGCTCTATGCCCGATGAGGTTGCTGCGTTGGTCGACATGATGTCGACCTTCACCGCCGATTCGCTCTCGGTCGTGCGCGCCGCGCTGTTGGCAACCGCGGATATCGAGGGGCACAAGCCAGTCCTCGATATCGACCACGAGCAGCGGCGAGCCGACGCGCTTCGCCTCGTCGCCATCGTCCCCACCGTTGTGGCCCGTCATTACCGGCGACGTACCGGGCTCGACCCAATCGATCCCGACCCAACCCTCAGTCATGCCGCCGACTACGTCCAGATGGCGACCGGGGAGACTCCGGGCGCGCTACACGCCGCTGCGGTAGAGAAGTACCTCGTTGCTACCATCGATCACGGATTCAACGCCTCCACGTTCACGTCCCGAGTGGTCGCTAGCACCGGTGCGTCGGTAGCGAGCGCGCTCGTCGCGGGCCTCGGCGCACTGAGCGGCCCGCTGCACGGCGGAGCTCCTGGGCGAGCACTCTCCATGATCGAGGAGATTGGCACTGCCGAAAACGCCCGTTCGTGGGTTGAGGCCAAGCTCGAGGCGAAAGAGAAGATCATGGGGTTTGGTCATGCGGTGTATCGCGCAGAAGACCCCCGAGGAATTGTTCTGCGGGAAGCCGCTGAAGACATCGGCGGCGATCTGGCCAAGAAAGCGGTTGGGATCGAGGAACAGATCCTCGTGAAGCTCGCCGAGTGGAAACCTGAGCAAACCATCGTGACCAACGTCGAGTACTGGGCTGCCGTTGCGCTAGGTATCGCTGGGCTTCCAACCGAGCTGTTCACGCCGAGCTTTGCGGTGAGTCGAGTCATTGGATGGTCGGCACACATTCTCGAGCAGGCAAACGACGGCAAGATCATCCGGCCGAGCGCAAACTACGTCGGTCCCGTACCGGAAGTCGCGGCTACCTAGACGGGCGCTTCGCCTTCGGGTGACCCGATCGTCAGCACATACCCAGCGGGGTCGCGGATCCAGATTTCCTTCATCCCGTACCACGTCAGTTGCACCGGCTTCACGATGTCGGTTGACTCGGGGAAGCGCGCAATGATCTCGTCGACCGCGTCGACCCGAAGGTACATGGCGAAGGTGCCGCCGGGGATGCTGTCGGCCTGGACCATCGGTGCGTCATCGACCAGGTTCGAGCGTTCCTGCAACATCACTTCGCCAGTGCCGAGACGAATCGACGCAAAGATCGGGTTCTCCGGGATGGTTCCGTCCATTGCTGTCTGTTGTTGATCGTCGACCACGAACGCAATTTCGCCGCCGAGTACGTCGGTGTAGAACCGGACCGCCTCGGCAACATCGAGGACCATCAGATTCGTACTCATCGAGTTGACC
>CALBVK010000320.1 GCA_937969345.1 uncultured Acidimicrobiales bacterium | reverse complement strand
CCTATCTGGTGATAGTACGTGAACACACCCGTACCGGTCGCGTTATCCCACGCATACTCGCTGCCATCGGCGTGATAGTAGGTGTAGGTGTCGCCGGTCTTGCGTCGTAGCCGTGTGTCGTCGAGCCCGTAAATGAACGCTGCTTTGACCGTCGTGCCTTCTTTGACGTGAGCGAGACGATGCTCCTCGTTCCATGCCAACGTCTGGGCTGGCTGGCCAACAAGATCGCGCAGGGTCATGTCGCCGTCGACGTTGTAGCCGAACGTTGACCCAAAGTTCCGCCCTTAGGAACGAGTATTGGAGCCCATCATCGAGCTGTCCTCACCTCAACGTGATCAGGAAGAACCCGGTCAGGGGAAGAACAACTCACTGTCAGCGCTATGCACGCGCATCCGACGATAGTCGGAGTCAGTCGTCCAAAAACCAGCGCTCTGAGATTGCCCAGACGTATGAAACTCAACATTGACCCATCTCCAGGTTCCTCGGAGCTTTAGATCCTTGACTTGTCGCGCTTGCATCGTCTCAAAATGCAAAACAGACTCAATGGATGGCATCGAAGTGCCGGCCAGACGAACTCTTGTCCCGCTCAGCCCGTCGAGACATAGCAGCTCCGTATTCCGAACGGGTGAGGTGATCCTCGCTGGTGAACGAAATAGAAGGGCCGTTTCTGTGCCCTCACCGACTATTCCGGCTTTGACCGCTGACCGTCTTGCAAGCTCATCGAAGTCAGAGTGCATGAATACAAACCACCGCGAGAGCCATCCGAACAGCAGGTAAGCGGCGCCAAGCAACACTGCCGAAGGAAACCCAACAAGTATCAGACTGCCGATCATCCGAGCAACCTATCTCCCAGCAACAAAATGACATCGTCCGTTGCACCAGGCGGATTGTAAGGCCGGCCAGCACACCGACTTTCGGCCCGGCTGCTAGTTGCGGCGGAGGCAGTCGAGGGTTGCGACCGTGGTGTTGGTCTTGGCCTGGACGACGTAGCTACCGCTGGTCACGTTGTTGTTCCAGTGCCAGGTGTTCGACGTCGTCGCGATCAGCTTGCCGTTGTGGCTCACCTCATAGCTCACGCCGTTGCCCTGGATTGGCCAGGTGACCCGGTCCGAACCATCGATGCGGTCCACGCGGCATCCGCCGATTGCAGCAATCGGGGTGAGACCAGCGGGCGCAGGCGTTGGAGCCGCAGCCCCACCGTCGCCGCGCTGGCACACAACGGCGGCCAGCTTGCCGCCGTCACGAGCAACCACCACGTACTTGCCAGAGGTGACATTGCTGTTCGTGTACGACGTATTCGCCTTCGTGCTTCGAATCCACTTGCCGTTTCGACGGATGTTGTACGTGAAACCGTCGCCCTGAGACGTCCAGGTGAGTTTGTCCGAGCCGTTGATCTCTTCGATCGTGCACTGGCCCTTCCATGCGGTGTTGCTCTGCACACCAGGCTTGATCGTGACCGGCGCTGCGGGCTGAGCTGCTGGCACCGTGGTCGTCGTCGTGGTCACCTTCGGCGCCGCAGTCGTTGTGGTCGTCGTCGGGGTCGGCGCTGCCGGAGCACCATCGAGGTTCCGATCGAAGAACGGATCGGCGGCGATGCGGCGAGCAGCGTTGAGCGTCTCGGTGCTCGAGTCGAGCCACCACGTGCAGGCAGCGCTGTCCTCATGAACATCATGGAAGTAGATGACCGCAGCAAACTTCTGCGCCATCTCCGGCTGCTTCAAGAACGCAGCAGCCTCGTCGAGCCATGCGGCCTTCTGCCCGCGAGAACCCTCGTCGGAACCAAACTCTGGGAGGACCAGCTGCTTGGTCGGGTGCTGCTCGGCGAACTCGATGAACGGAGTGATCACACGCTCGAGTGAAACCCACGTCTCCTTGGTGTTTCCACGGCAACGGTTCCAGTTGTATGGGTCGGCGCCGAGGTAGTCGACATATGCGTCGCCCGGGTACCACTTGCCAGCCGATCGGCGATCCGAAGTGTCCACCTCGAAGCTCCAGCTCGTCATTGTCCACACCCACTTGGCGTCAGCACCTTGCTGTTCGAAGATCGTGTGGATCTTTCGCCACGCCGCCTTGTAGTCGCTGTTGCTACCAAAGGTCTGACGGTCCTTGGCCTCAGGCTCATGGTGGAACGCAATCCACACTTCGCCGTCGAGGTTCTTGACGTCGCGAGCAAGCTCGACCATTTCGTTGTGAATCGTCGAACCCGACTTCGCGTTCGCAATCGCGCTCCACGAAATCTCGGTGCCGTTGTTGCGCTTTGGCTTGATCGACAGCATCAACCGGCGATCACCATCGACCACCCAGTTGTTGAACCGGTTGTCGAGGTTGCTGTCCCAGCGACTGAAATCGCGAACGATCGGCAGCTTGGCGCCGAGCTTGTTCTCCAGGCTCTGCACCGCCTGAATGGTCGACTCGTTGCCGCGTGGCTGAGCAAAGGCGCCGAACATGACGCCATCGCTTTCGGCCGCGTCAGCAGCCCCAAAGCTGCCCACGGCAACGCTTGCGGAGAAGAGCGTGGCGGCCATGACCAGCCACGACAAGAGATGAACGCGCCGAACGCGGAAACGGTCACTGTTCGTGTGATTCTCCGCGGTTTCTACTGCTATTTCGGAAGCCATAGCGGCAACGTATCACTATCTGGTGTCTTTTGTAACACGAATGACACATCTGTGGATAACCAGTGGACTATTCCACAGCAGCGTGCAGACCACGCGAACCCCGCTAGCGTGGATAGGTGGTTCGCTCGCCCTTCCCCCCTGGGTCACTCCACGTCACTTGGCTTCACGACGATGGCCTCGGACTGTGGATTGATCACCCCGACTCGACCGTGCGCGATACAACGCATGTCGCAATCGGCATTCTTGGCCCCGATCTCCGCAGCCATCTCGGCGAGCGCACGAACAACTACCCGCTCTACAACGCACCCGTCGCCAGCATCGAAGCAATGACCGTCGACGTCGCAACCATCGCCGACCTGCTCATCCGACGATCCGCAGCACCCTCGTGGTCGCCCTCGTTCGGGTGGCTCCACCACGCGACGCTCGCCGCCATCGAAATCGCGGCCTCCGGACGCGTCATGCCAGCACTGCGAACCGCCGGACTTCGCTGGCGCGCCGACTGGGTGCCGCTTCGAGACGACGTCGTCGAAGACGTCGTGAACACGCTCGCAATGTCGGCACCACCCGTGCTGCTCGCAAGTTCCGACAAGCCAGCTGCCGACCAAGTCCGGGCGCTGCTCGACCAACTCGTCGATGCCGTCTGCCGGTTCGCACTGACCGAACAAGACTGGCGGCCGCCACTGCCACGCACGCGCGCAAGCACCGTCGTAGCGCTGCGCCGAGTAACGACCGCGCTCACCAAGCCCGACGCAATCTTCCTCGGCGACTCGGTCGCACACGAATCCGCATTCGCCGAATGGTCGACCCAACTGAGCGCACGAGCAAGCCTCGCCGTCGGCGGACCAGAGGTCGCACTACAAGGCCGCCTCGAACCGCCCGAAGCCGACTCGGGCGAACCCTGGTCGTTGCACTTCGAGGTCGTCTCCCCCGACGGTTCAGCCATTGGCTTCGAAGACGTCTGGACCAACTCCGAATCAGCGCTCGAGATCGCCGACGAATCCGGCCTCGAGGCACTCCGCCGCCGCATGCGCGACCTCCTCGACCGGCTCGGATCACAGATTGCGGTGTTCGAGAACTTCGCCGGCGAAACCGACCCCTCGGTTCTCCCACTGCACCTCGACGAAGTCTCCGACCTACTCACCGACGGGCTCGAAGCCTGCCGCCTCGCCGGCCTGCCGATCGTCACCCCGACCGGCCTGCTCACACGATCCGCCCGGCTCACAGCTCGAGCATCGTCGACCGGCAGCTTCGGCCAATCACGCGGCCTCGGCTCCGCCCTGGTCGACGTCGACTGGGGCCTCGCCCTTGGCGACATCTCCCTCACCCAAGAAGAGATCGAAGAACTCGCCCGGTCCAACGCCGACCTCGTTGCGCTTCGCGGCGCCTGGGTGCAGATCGACCACCGGCAAATGCGGGCCGCCCTCAACCGGCTCGAAACCCAACGCCGCGACGCAAGCGAACTCAGCCCAGCCGAACTGCTCCGCCAAACCATCAGCGAGCTCGAACACGAATCCGACGACGACCTGACCGCCGAAGGCTGGATCGCCCAACTGCTCGCCGGACTCCCCGACGACGAACTCAAAGAAGCCATCGAACCCCCCGGCTTCACCGGCGACCTTCGTCCCTACCAACGCCGAGCCCTCGGTTGGCTGCAATTCCTCGGTCGTCTCGGCCTCGGTGGCTGCCTCGCCGACGACATGGGCCTCGGCAAAACGCCGACCGCGCTCTCCTACCTGCTCACCCGATCGCTCGACCGCGTCGCCGCCGACCTCGACCGCCTCCCCCACCTCGTCATCTGCCCGCTCTCGGTCGTCATGAACTGGGAATCCGAAGCTGCTCGCTTCACCCCCGAACTCTCGGTCATGATCGCCCACGGACCCGACCGTCCCCGCGGCAGCCGCCTCGTCGCAGCCGCCGCCGAACACGACGTCATCATCACCACCTACGGCACCGCCAGCCGCATCGCCGACGAACTCGCCCCCATCCAATGGGACGTCGTCGTCTGCGACGAAGCCCAAGCGATCAAGAACCATCGCACCAACGCGGCCATCACCATCAGAGGCCTCAACTCACAACAACGTGTCGCCCTCACCGGCACCCCGGTCGAGAACCGGCTCACCGAGCTGTGGTCGATTCTCGACGCCCTCAACCCGGGCATGCTCGGCGGCATCACCTGGTTCCGCGAAACGTTCTCGAACCCGATCGAAACCGGCGACGGCGCCGAAGCGCTCGAGTCCCTGCGCCGCCTCACTGCCCCCTTCGTGCTCCGACGCACCAAACTCGACCGCTCGCTCGTCCCCGACCTTCCCGACAAGATCGAACAAGTGGCGTGGGCACCGCTCACACCAGAACAGGCCGGGCTCTACCAAGCGGTCGTCGACGAGTTCCTCACCAACGCAGCAGCCGCCACCGGCATGGAACGCCGCGGCCTCGTCCTGGCCACGCTCACCAAACTCAAGCAGGTCTGTAACCACCCGGCTCACTTCCTTCGTGAGGGCGAAGTCGGAGCGAGCGAACGGTCCGGAAAGCTCGAACGGTTCGACGAGCTCCTCACCGACATGTTCGAAGCGGGCGAACGCGCCATCGTGTTCACCCAATACCGCGAGATGGGCTACCTCCTGTCCGCCCACGTCGAAGCACGCTTCGGCAACCCCGCCCCGTTCCTCCACGGCGGCACCACCCGAACCCAACGCCAGAACATGGTCGACACGTTCCAGTCCCCCGACGGCCCACCCGTGCAGCTCATCTCGTTGCGAGCGGGCGGAACCGGCCTCAACCTGACAGCCGCGAGTCGCGTCATCCACTACGACCGCTGGTGGAACCCGGCCGTCGAAGACCAAGCCACCGACCGGTCGTGGCGTATTGGCCAAGACAAGACCGTCTTCGTTCACAAGCTCGTGTGCCGCGGCACGCTCGAAGAACGCATCGACGCACTCCTCACCGAGAAGCGGGCGCTCGCCGATGCCGTGGTCGGCACCGACGAGTCCTGGCTCACCGAACTATCGACCGAAGAACTGCGCGAGCTCCTTCGCCTCGACCCATCAGCCCACATCTCCGCGAACGACTGGGAGCGTGCATGAGACGCCCGCTGCGATCCGACGAATCACGAGCGGTTGCGAACGTCGCCATCGACCTTGGCGACCCGGGACGAATGGCCAAGGCACGCCGGCTCCATCGTTCCAACGGCGTGGGCTCGGTCGACATCGAACCCGGAATCGCCCACGCGTCTGTCGCCGACTCGAACGGCGAGGTCTACGACGTCGAGATCACGGTCGTCTCCCCACCATCGTCGGGGTCGATCCCGTCGGCCTCAGATCTGCTCACCAGCTGCACCTGCGAAGACCACGGCGACAACTGCATGCATGCGCTGGCTGCGCTGCTCGGCGTTGCCGAAGAGATCGAAGCCAACGGCCGCATCCTCGACATCTGGACCGGCACCACACCAACGGCCCCCGCCCCCAACTACGCGGCACCCACGGGCGAGGCCGAGTCGTTCTTCCATGGCAACTGGGCACCAGCCGATCGGCTCACGATTGGGCAACGTCCGCCCGGTAACCCCGCACCGCTCATTGTCGACGAGGTCGACGCCGGCGACGTGTTCGCCGATGCGCGCCGATCGATCAGCGCCGGGCTCAGCCGATATCGAGCTCGTCCATAAGCGCACGAACAACCGGAGCATCGACCGATCGGTAGATCAAGGCGGTCTTGGTCCCTTCGCGAACCACCTCGGCACGAACACCACGAAGAAGCAGCCGGTCACGCACGGTTACGGCATGCGCAGCAGCGTCGAACAGCGTGCTTTCGCCATCGGGAGAATCACGAAGGACCTGCGCACGCGCAATCCGACTCGACTCGGCGGTCTCTCGAGACTTCGCGTTGATTCGACGGTGAATCGTCGGAGCCACGAGCAGCACGACAATGCCGGCACCGATCAGTGCCGCGATGACCATCCATGGAGCCATAACGCGCTGGTTGCTTACGGAGCCGACGTGTGATCGTCAGCGCTCAGCATGTGCGACGCGTCGTTTGCTTGCCACAGGGCACTACGCAGGATCTCTCGGTCGCGTAGTTGCTCATCGGTGATGAAGATCCGGACTACTTCAGGTCCGATGCGTTCCTCGTGGGCAACATAGACCTCGTGAAGCAGTGCACGCTGATCTTGAGAGAGCAGATGCACGGGGATTCGCAACGCTGCGAGACCGGCGGTTTCGGGGTAACGGCACAGATCGATCAGGCTGTCGCGAGCGAGGGTGCCCGACGGATGCTGTGGGTCGTTCGCCAAGTGCGCCAACAAATCGAGCGTGCGAGGAAGCGCCATGCCACGGCTCTTGTCCTCGTTCGCCAAACGTCCCGGCGCCGTTGGACGAACCGCTGCGTCGAGTGCAGGCACAACCCGGAACTCATAAGCGAGCGCAATGATGTCGCGCTCGGAATCGACCGCGGAGAACATTGGCTGATGTGTCTCGTAGCCGTGCTGACAGAGCTCGACGAGCTCGATCTTGGCGAGCTCATCTCCCTCGAGCAGGCGACTGCGCAGTACGCGAATCGTGTGGCCGAGGTTGTGGCCATCGACCTGCTGCTCCAGGATCCACCGGAGCTGGTTGTCGAGGCGTTGCGGAAGAACCCGGTCGGCGAACAGCGTGAGCTCGCAAACCTCGGTGGCTACTTGAACGCAGTAGTCGACAAGACCAACAACATCGTCGCGGGGATCTTCATCGATCAGGTAGTCGTAGAAGACATCGGTGACCTGCGTCGTGAATTGATCCGGGGTCAACGAATTCTCGTGACAGCTGTCGCGAATGGCGTCGACGGCTTCAATTGTTTCGACATACCTAGGCGACTCCATCCGGATCATTCTTGTCGGCGCCGCGCGCCGAGGCGTGGACCTTCGGGAACGATTTTGGAACTCGCCAACCGGTCCCTGATGGCACCCAAAATCGGTCGGACATCACCAGAACTTGTGCCTCATCGCCGCTGCGCCGAAAAAAGTTTCATAGTTCTGGGAGCAAAACCCGACATCGAAAATCTAGCTGTGTTATCTTTGTCCCTATCACGTCGCTTCGGAGAACCGGAGCGGCTTTCTGCTTTTTACGACCGGTCGCAGAACGCATTCATTCACCATGGCGCATCCACATTCTGAACTCGCAAGTGCCTTGCACCGGGCAGCCGACCTCCTCATCGAACGAGAGCTCTCCGACGCCGATCGCTCTGAAGCGTTGACCCACATCGAGCAGGCGGTTTCAGCGCTCGAACGTGGCGCTGCACGAAGCGAACAAGAGCGAATCGACGCCTTCTTGTCCCAAATGATCCCCGACGCCGGTGCTCCCACCATTTCCCCCGGCGATTCTCTCGATGGCTTCGCTGCTTCGCCGTACTCGGGCGAAGCAAACGCGCTACGCCCAACCTCGGTGAGCTACACCGCAATCGAACAGGGCGTGCGGGCCACGATCATCATGGGCTACGCGCTCGAAGGCCGGCCGGGCCGGGCCCACGGCGGAGCGACCGCTGCGGTGTTCGACGACGTGATGGGAGCTGTGCAGCGCACGATCGACCGCAGTGGATACACCCGGCGTCTCACCATCGACTATTACAAGCCTCTGCCGGTCGATAGCCCCGTCGAGTTCACGGCCACCTTCGCTGGCGAAGACAAGGGCAGATTCACCGTCGAAGCAACCGCGAAGCACGACGGCGTACTGGTGGCCGCAGCCACCGGCATCTTCACCCAGGTCAGTCTCGAGACATTCGGCGCAGTCGCCGCCGATAACTAGCGTCGACACTTCTCTCGAGCACATTCAGCGAAGCGGGCGACCGCTGCGGTAACTTTCTTCTGTGGACCCTGAGATCTTCTATGCCGTCGTCGACGGGCAATTGCAGCGTGTAGCAACAGACCGAAGCCTTCCGGCGTCGTTCCTCAGCGCAGTGCCAACAAACGTCAGTGCCATTCTCAACACACCTGCCATGACCATCGGTGGCTGGGAAGACAGCACCGACGGGCCACTTGCGCTCGCTCTCGACGCCCACGGCGAAGTCACGATCATCATTGCGGTCAACGCCGACCAACTCGACGCCATGCACGAGACGCTCCGGTCGATCGACACATGGCTATCCACGATGAGCCTGCGCGATCTCAGCGAACTGTCCGGCAACCACATCGTGTTCTACGAAGGGCTTTGGGAACTGAGCCCCAACTCATCCATTGCCCTCGCCCC
>CALBVK010000319.1 GCA_937969345.1 uncultured Acidimicrobiales bacterium | reverse complement strand
AGGAGTGGCTGACGGTTTGGTGGTTCGTGCCGATCGAGATCTGCTCACCCAAGCAATCACGGCAGCAACATCGAATGCACTTCGCCATACATCAGCCGGGGCCGGGCTCGAGTTAGCAGCGTCGCTCGAGGCTGGCACCGTACAAATCAGCGTCACCGACCACGGTCCTGGCATACCGCCGATGCAAAGCGAGCACCTCTTCGACCGCTTCTATCGCGGAGATGATGGGCGCGACAGTGCCAAGGGCGGAAGAGGCTTGGGCCTTTCGATCGCCAAGACAGTGGTCGAAGCGCACGGAGGGTCGATCGCTGTTCGGTCGGGTCCCGGCACAGGAACCTCGATTCTGCTCACCCTGCCGATCGGCGCAACGAGCGCTAGCTGTTGACTATCCAGCGGGTAGTGGCTGGGCGGAGGTGCTCCACTGTTTGGGTGACTGCCCGTATGCGCGTTTGAACTCCCGGCTGAACTGGGAGGGGCTGGCGTATCCGACGTCCATCGCCGCTTCGTGAACGGTCATTCCGCCGGCCATTTTCATGGCGGCGTTGTTCAGGCGGATGCCTTTAACGAACTGAAGCGGTGACATCGTGGTGGCCTCTTTGAACTTGCGATGAAACACGGCCCGGCTCATGCCGACGTGGGCAGCCATGTCTTCAATGGTGATCTCTTCGTTGAGGTGAGCGGACACGTGCTCGATGAGTCGCGCGATTTCGTTACCCACGCCGAAGGCGCGCCTCGCTGCGGCGCCGGCCTCGCTATTCAAGAGGGCGTAGTACACCTCGCGAAGTCGACCCTCTCCAAGTACAGCGGTCTCGGTTGGGAGGTCGACGAGTTGTACCAGGCGCAGCAAGGCTTCGGTGAAGTCGTCGTCCCAATGAGCGAGAGCGAACCCCTTGGGGAGTGGGCCGCCTTGAGATTCTCGGATGGCCCCCGCTGCGTTCTCCATCTCGATTGCGAGCTCGGTCATCAGCCGGGGATCTAACGCGATCTGTACGCCGAGGAGTGGGTTGTCCGGAGACGCCATCGGTGTTCCCGCCTCGACGGGCATGGAGATCGCACAGCACATGTATTGGCTGCTGTCATACACATGTGAGGTGCCGTCGATGATGGCTTCTTTCGTGCCGCTCACGATTGCTACGAGCGTCGGCTCATAGACCGCTGGTGTGCAGCGAACCGGTTCGGTGACACGGAAAAGCTGTACCCCGTTGACGCCAGTGTCCACGAGGCCGTCTTCATGCATCTTGGCTTCGATGAGTTGGCGGATCTGTTGCTTGCTCACAACGCAAAGATACCGACACGATGCGGCACAACACAAGGCCTATGAGACGAATAGGCAAATATTGCGGAGGTTTTGCTCTATCTACGCTCAGTAGCAGTAGTTATTGTCGAATTAGCGGTGCAACCAACACGACGACAGGAACGGTGCAATGGCAGACAAGACATTCGGATCTCAAGGCTGGACGCCGGAACGCCTCGGCTCCCAAAACGGTAAGACCTTCCTCATAACGGGCGGAAACGCAGGCGTAGGGTTCGAGGCATCTCGGATCCTGCTCGGCAAAGGCGCCAAGGTCGTGATGCTGAACCGCAGCGCCGAGCGATCCCAGGCCGCAGTTGCAACGCTGAAAGAGGAATTCGGGGCGGCAGCAGACGTCTCCTTTGTGCGGATGGACCTCGCCTCGCTCGACAGCGTTCGCGCCGCCGCAGCGGAGGTACTGGAGACCGTTCCTCAAATCGACGCCCTTATCTGTAACGCCGCCATTGCGCAGGTACCCACCCAGAAACTCACCGTCGACGGTCACGAGAGCATGCTCGGCACTAACCACTACGGCCACTTTCTGCTGAACGGGCTGCTCTTCGAGCGGATCGAAGCGTCGCAGGGCCGCATCGTGGTGGTCGCCAGCCTCGGCTACAAGATGGGCATCAAGACGATCCAGTTCGACGACATGAATTGGGACAACAACTATCACCAGAACAAGACGTACTCGCAGAGCAAGCTTGCACAGATGATGTTCGCCTACGAGCTCCAGGATCGTCTGACAGTGGCAAACTCCGACGTCGAGGTCTACGTCTGTCACCCCGGTTCGTCGGCGACCTCGCTCATCTCGACAAGCGGAAACCTGGTGACGCGGGCAGTGTTCAAGCTCATGTCCATGTCGCCGTTGGTCCAATCCGCCGAGCAGGGCGCATACCCCGAGGTCATGTGCGCGACCGAAAGCGGCCTGCAACAGCGTGCACTGTACGGGCCTACCGGCCGCAACGATTGGGTAGGCCCGGTCGGGAAGGGAACCCTCGAGCCGTTCGCATACGACAAGGCCGTCATGGAGCGGCTGTGGGACCTGTCCGAGCAGGAAACCGGGCACGATTGGCAGCTCTGAGATCAGTATCCACTAACCGGAATTTTCGGCTTCAGGCCGCCGGGTAAGAGGTCGATGTACCGTGCATGGCTGACGCTACCTATCTTGACGACGCCGACGTCGACGCGGCTCAATCCGAGCTCTTGCGTTTGCAGGCGCGCGTGCAGGAACTCGAGACCGAGCTCGGTCATCGTTCGTGGAACGTCGGGGACTTCTACTGCGTGCCCACACTGTCTGGGACTCCATCGGTGTTCGGTCAGGTGGTCACGCTCGCAGGAAGCGGCCGACCGCACCAGGTGATCGAAGCTGCGGAGCCGAGCCTGATGGCATCGGTCCCGACGGTTCGCCAACTGAGCGATGGACTCGCACAAACCGTGCAGAGCTGCGACGAGCCACACTGGTGGCCGCTGTAGGCACTGGCGGGGCTAGCTTCTGTGCATGGAATACGACGACCTTATGCGCCAGGCCCTCGCCGAAGCGGAGCTTGCGATTCCCCATGGCGATGTCCCCGTGGGGGCGCTCGTCGTGGTCGACGGGGAGGTCATTGCGTCACGGCACAACGAGCGACAGCTCACCGCCGACCCGACCGCTCACGCAGAGGTGCTCGCCATGCGCGATGCATGCGAACGGCTGGGCACGTGGCGCCTCGACGACGCCACACTCGTCACCACGCTTGAACCCTGCACGATGTGTGCCGGTGCAGCGTTGAACGCACGCATTCACAAGGTCGTCTTTGGTGCCCCCGATCTCGAAGCTGGCGCTGTCGGGTCGGTCTACAACTTCGGCGTCGACCCTCGACTTCGCCACACCTTCGAGGTGCAGCACAACGTGCTCGGCGACGAGTGCGCCCAGACCCTCAAGTCGTTCTTCGCCGGGCTCCGCAACTCCTAGCCCGCTACTGTCGTTTGCGCAGGAGGACGCGCAAATGGATGAGGAATTCGGGCCGGCAGCGCTGGCGATCTACGGCGGTGAGCTCGATGAGCTTCGTTCCTTGCTTCAGGTGGATTCGGGATTAGCGACGCGAGTGTCGTCGTGTGGGCATCCAACGTTGCTTCAGCTCGTCGCATGCGAGGAAGCGAGCCTCGCCGATCCAGTGGGTGCTGCCGAGATTCTGATCGACGCAGGCGCCGCAACCCACTCGCCGTTGGTTGCGGCAGCAGGGTGCGCCAGCCGCGCTGTATTGGAACTTCTGCTGGATCGAGGTGTTCACATCGATGGTGAGGATCCGACGTGGACTCCGCTTGACGAAGCGCTGTACTGGGCCAACCACGAGATCGCCGAGCTCCTCCTCGAGCGCGGAGCTCGGATCCGTGCCCTGAGCACCGCAGCTGGTCTCGGTGACGTCGAAGCCATCGAGAGCTTCTTTGCGGGCGAGGAGCTGAGCCCGAACGCCGGGCCGGTCGGGTCGCCATTTCCCGAAACGGTGCCGGACGAGCTCGCCGCGGACACAACCTCGATCCTCGGCCACGCGTTCGTGATGGCGGTTAATGCGGGTCAGCGACAGGCTGCACAGCTGTTGTTCGACCGGGGTCTCGACGTCAATTCCGTGCCGCCGGGATACCACTGGCGCGGCACCGCGCTACATGCAGCGGTCTGGCGCGGAGATCGCAGCCTGGTCGAATGGCTCCTCAGTCTTGGCGCCGATGTCACGATTCGCGATGGCCTGGCCAACAGCGACGCCGCAGGGTGGGCCCGCCATCACGGACATGACGACTTGATCGAGGTTCTTGCGAACGAGCGAACCTCGGACACGTTCGGTGAGCGTGCCGGCTGAGACGACGGGCTCCTGGAGGTCGTCCTCTCGTCGATCAAATGTGGTGGTCATTCTCCGAACGCACGAAGTCGTTCGATTCGATCATCGTCTGAGCCGAGATAGTGGCTGAGTACGCCGAGTACGGCTTCGATGTCGAGCGCGCCTGCGGCGTGCATCTCTTCGAGGTCGGCCCAGTCCTTGGTGCGGTTGAAGAACGCCTTGAACACCGCGAGGTCTCGGCACGCCAAGAACGGAACGAGTTCTCCAGCGAATTCTTCGATGCGGGCCCGGCCAGCCGCGTCTC
>CALBVK010000318.1 GCA_937969345.1 uncultured Acidimicrobiales bacterium | reverse complement strand
GTACCCCTGGAGCCGATCTGCACCCATCGAACGGAGCAGGTCGGCTTGTTCCGCCGTCTCGACTCCCTCGGCTGTCACCTCGATATCGAGCAGGTGTCCAGCATCGATGATGAGCTGAATCATCGACTTTCCTGAGAGCGTGTCGATCTCGGCGACAAACGATCCGTCGATCTTGAGCACATCTACGGCGAGTGAGCGAAGGTTGGCAAGCGACATGTACCCAGTGCCGAAATCGTCGAGTGCGATTCGCACTCCCATAGAACGCAAGACTTCGATATCGCCCGCCGCGATCGTGAGGTCATCGAGCAACGCGGTCTCGGTCACTTCGACGATGAGGCGCCGAGGATCGATGTCGTGGTTGTTAATCGCGTTTCGCACTGAGCCTGGCAGCATGCCACTGCCTAGATGGCGTGCCGAGATGTTGATCGCCAGGCTTCGACTCTCCAATGTCGCATCCGTTTTCCAGGTGGAGAGCAAGGCACATGCAGCATCGAGAACCCACCGGTCGAGGTCGATGATGAGGCCGCTGCGTTCGGCGGTCGGAATGAACGCGTCGGGGAAGGTCAGCCCGTCCCCAGACTTGTGCCAGCGAACGAGCGCTTCGTACGATTCGTGCTCACCGCTCGATGCGTTCACCACTGGCTGTACGTAGAGTTCGAATTCGTTGTTCGCGATGCCGACCTTGATGTCGGATTCGAGGAGAGATCGCTCGAGGATCATCGAGCGCAGGCTCTCGTCGCAAACGTCGATCACGCCGCGACCACGCGACTTCGCTCGATAGACCGCAAGGTCGGCGTCTCGGAGCAACTCATCTGCGGTCAGGTCGCCATTCGATAGGCCGATCCCCACGCTTATCTTGGGCGTGAACGTGGTTCGAGCGAGCGATATTGGTTCGTTGATCTTGGCCATGATGCGCTCGCTTAGCGCAATAGCTTCGTCGACATCGGCGACGTCCTCGGCCACGACGATGAACTCGTCACCGCCGAGACGTCCGGCGAGGTCTCCCTCTCGGATCGCAGTGGTGAGTCGTTCTGCGATGGTCTGGAGCATCTCGTCACCGGCGTGGTGGCCGTGCGAATCGTTAACCGATTTGAAGTGGTCGAGGTCCAAGAACAGGACGGCGGTTGTATTGCCAGATCGGCGACCTCGGGCAAGCGCTGCGCTTAGGTGTTTGAGGACTGCGGTCCGGTTCGCGAGTTTGGTGAGTCCATCGTGTGCCGCGTCGTAGGCGAGTTGTTGCCTGAACTCCTCGCGATCGGCCAGCGAGTCAGCGAGTCGGCTTACCGCTGCCTGCAGGGACTTGCCAAGTTCTCCCGGTGTTTCGTGTTCCAGAATTGGGTCATCCAACCGCTCTTCGGCGAGTGCGACCGCTTGCGCCTCGGTCGTGCGCAGGGACGATAGGGCCTGGTTGAGTGCCATCGATCCGACCAGAATTTCGGCCGGTCCTCGCTCCGGCAACTTCACGTCGAGATCGCCCTTGCTCAGACGTCGAGCGGCGTCGGCCATTGAACGAAGTGGCCGACCAATGAGCCAGGCGAGACCGAGCGCAGTGAGCAAGAGCAACAGCCCTGAGCCCAGCAGGCCCCAAATCGTCTGACGACGTGAGTCGAGGGCGTCGCCGACGGCCGCCGACGACTCAAGGCGCAAGTCGACCAACGCCGTGTTTGTGACGGTGTCGAGGCCTGCGTTTACTTCGCCGGCAGCATCGACGACCATTGCAATTCGTGCCGCCAGCGTCACCGCCTCGATGATGTCGAGATTCGACAGGTCGATGTTGCTTACATCGTCGGTGACCACACCGTTCTGTACAACGCCGTTCGCTGCCCATTGGAGTTCGTCGATCAACGTGGCGTACGTTTCCGAGCGAAGGATCCGGTCGAGTTCGGAGCGCAAGGGTCCATCGACGGGAGCCACTGCATCGAGCGCAAGTAGCTGTTCCTCAAAGTTGCGAACGCCAAAGACGAAGTCTTGAACATCCTCCGGTGTTGGTGGGGCGAATTCGGCCGCGATGACCTGAGCCCATCGTGTGTCGAGTCCAACCGAAGCAACTCGTACGTCGGCGGCGGCCTCTGCAATACGAGCGGCGCTCGCGACGCCAGCTTCGCCGGTGGCAGACGCGAGCGAATTGAGAATGAGGAGCTCTTCTTCGATCATGATGCGGACTCTTCCGAGGAGCCCGTCATAGGCCTCGCCAGTTCCGAGCAGGCCGAGGGAACCGTCCTCGCTGCTCTGGCGAATCTCCTCGAGCTCGGCGGCGAGGTCGGGTTCATCGAGCAGACCGAGCAGCCGATCTACCTCCGCCTGGTCATCGACGATCGAGTTGAGCACGTCGAGGTTCAGTACGGGTACGGCCGCTTCTGGAAGCTCTGAAGCGAGATCGGACTCCCCGGACACAATGCTGATGGAGAGGTTTTCTTTGTTGATCGCGGGAGCGAGTCGAAGCAGTAAATCGAGACGCTTCGCCGATACGTCTACCTGGACAGCGCCGTCGACACTTCGTGCGGACTCTTGCCACTGCAACGCACTCACCACGAAATATGGCAACAAAAGGAGCATGCCGAAGAGCGTCAAGGTAAACGCAATACTCGGAGTCCGACGGTTTGCTCGCACACCACGTCATCGGCGTAACCTTCGGCGAACCTTATGCCCGGAGGCCTCGTAAGTCCGTTTGGATCATGAGTGCACCAAAATTGACACGGGGCAACGGGCCCAAAACGGACTGAGACCGCCCAAGGGCGGCCTCAGAACTTGGCGGAGAGAGGGGGATTCGAACCCCCGGAGACCGTAAAGCCTCAACGGTTTTCAAGACCGACGCAATCGTCCGCTCTGCCATCTCTCCGCTCACGAGGATAGCGGAGTCTGAGTCGGAATAAAGCGCTCATTTTCAGATGGGATTCGCCGATGTAGGTTGGGCAATGAAATGACGGGTCTAGACTCGTTTACCTGCGCCCGTAGCTCAATTGGATAGAGCATCTGTCTACGGAACAGAAGGTTTGGGGTTCGAGTCCCTACGGGCGCGCTGTACACAGATCGCAGAGCTTCGGCTCTGCGATTTGTGCGTTTTCAGCTGTTCTGACTGCGCCAGTCAGACTTGGGGTACGTGCCCATGCGCTTCATCTTCGTGCAGAAGAACTGAAGCTCTTCGAACGCGTTCGCCACCGATGTATCCGAAGGGTGTCCTTCGACCTCGATGTAGAACTGCGCGGCAGTGAAGCTCTGGTCGATGATGTAGCTCTCGAGCTTGGTGATGTTGACGCCGTTGGTCGCGAACCCACCGAGGGCCTTGTACAGGGCGCCGGGGACGCTGCGAGTTTCGAATACCAGGCTCGTCATCGCCGGACCTGCCAAAGGGTCTGGCTCGACTGCTGTGCGAGACATGACGACCATACGGGTGGTGTTGCCGAGGCGATCCTCGATGCGGCTTCGCAGGATCTGCAATCCGTACGTTTCTGCCGCGAGTTCGCTTGCGATGGCACCGAAGCTTGGGTCGTTGCGCTCCGCTGCTTCTTTGGCCGCACCAGCCGTGTCGCCGAAATCCATAGGTTCGGCGCCGAGCTCGCGGAAGAGTTCGCGGCACTGCGCAAGACCTTGCTCGTGGGAGGCGATGGTCTTGAGCGAGTCGAGGGTTGCGCCATGAGGGGCGAGGAGCTGATGTCGGACCGGCTGGTAGTGCTCGCCAATGATGTACAGGCTCGAGTCCGGCAAGAGATGGTGCATATCGGCGACGCGGCCGCCCAGCGTGTTCTCGATTGGGATGATTGCGAGTTCGCATTCGCCGGCCTCTACGGCGGCAAATGCCTGTGCGAACGTCTCGTAACCAACGGCCTCCATCTCGGGATACGCGGCCGCGCAGGCCATGTGCGAATACGCCCCAGGGACGCCTTGGAATGCAATGCGAGATCTATTGGTCACCCCGGGATTGTATCTAGCGAGGAAAAGTTCGGGAAACTTGTCACGATGGTTCGATGGATGAGTCGTCGCTTCGCGCGTTGATCGAGCAAATTCAGTCCGGCGAGACGAGCGCGGATGCTGCGGTCGCTCAACTCAAACGGCTTCCGTTTACCGAGCTTGGCGACGGTGTGAACGCAAAGATCGATCACCACCGAGCGCTACGACAGGGGCTGCCTGAGGCGATCTACGGCCCAGGGAAAAGCCCCGAACAGTGCGTGGCGATCGTTTCGGAATTGCTCGACAACGGCGATGGTCCCGTGCTCATCACGAGGGTGAATCCCGAGCAGCGTGCTGCGCTCGATCTCGCACATCCGGAGTCGGTTTCACTCGGCAATGTTCTGACATGGCGATCATCATCTTCGTCCTTTGATCGCACGGTTGCGGTCGTCACCGCAGGGACCGCTGATTCACCCGTAGCCGACGAATGCCAGGCCACTCTTGCGTCGTTCGGCATGCCCGTCGACCGCATCGATGACGTAGGGGTCGCCGGACTCCATCGGCTGCTCTCCGAACTGGATCGAATCACTGCTGCCGACATCGTGATCGTCATTGCGGGAATGGAGGGTGCGCTCGTGTCCGTCGTCGGCGGCCTCTGCGCAGCTCCCGTCATCGCCGTTCCGACCAGCGTTGGATACGGGGCCGGCCTCGACGGCGTGACGGCGCTACTCGGCATGCTCGCATCGTGCGCCGCGGGAATCTCGGTCGTTGGCATCGACAACGGATACGGCGCGGCGATCAGTGCAATGAAGATGATCGAGTTGGCTGCCACGTGACCATCACAACGCTGTGGATTCACCCGTTCAACGGAATTGCCGGCGACATGACGCTGGGTGCACTTATCGATGCAGGCGCCGATCCCGATCAGATTCGATCAGATCTCGGGCGGCTGAACGTCGACGGATGGACGTTGAACGTCACCGATATTTTCCGCAATGGGATTGGCGCAAAGAACGTCACCGTCGACGCTGACGAAGGGCACGTACATCGCACCGCGAAAGACATCGTCGAACTCGTGGCGGCCGCCGACCTTCCCGACCGAGTAGTCGCACGAGCGACAGCGGTGTTCTCGGCGTTGGCCGACGCCGAAGGACATATTCACCGGACGGACCCAGCAACAGTCCACTTCCACGAAGTCGGCGGTATCGATGCAATCGTCGATGTCGTCGGCAGTTGCCTCGCGCTCGAACAGCTCGGTGTCGACCAGATCGTCGTCGCGCCGGTCGCTGTTGGGCAGGGGATTGCCAAGAGCGCTCATGGGCTCATACCGAACCCGGCGCCGGCCACCGTCCGGCTGCTCGAAGGTGTGCCCGTGCGGGGTCTCGACGTTCGCGTCGAGCTCACCACACCTACCGGTGCAGCCCTCGTCGTCGCGCTCGCCGATGCGTATGGCCCAATGCCATCGATGGTCGTCGGAACATCCGGTTTTGGGGCAGGCGACAACGAACTCGACGGCCACCCTAACCTCCTGCACGTGGTGCTCGGTGAGTCCGAGCCGCTCCCGTCAGAAGTGCTCACCGTCCTCGAGACCAACGCCGATGACCTGACCGGTGAGTACGCGGCTCATGCCGTTGCACAGCTCATGGATGCGGGTGCCCTGGACGCTTGGATCACGCCCATATCGATGAAGAAGTCGCGCCCGGCATTGACGCTGTCCGCGTTGGTCAACCCAATCGATGCCGAACGTATTGGTTGTGTCCTGCTCGAGGAGACCGGCTCGATTGGCTATCGCTCTAGCGGCGTTGATCGCACGGCTCTCGATCGTTTGGTAGAGACCGTCGAGGTCGACGGGCACCCGATTCGGGTCAAGCACACACGGTCGTCGACGAAAGCCGAATACGACGATGTTGCGAATGCTGCCGAAGCGCTCGGACGACCGGCCCGCGACATCGCACGCGACGCCGAAGGTGCTGCGTCACCTCCGACATTCCCGCACTGACGTCGACTGAGATACGGTCAGCACATGACGAACGACCGGTTGTACTTCCGCCAGCTTCTCTCCGGACGAGACTTCGCACAGTCCGACCCCTTTGCCCAACAGATGGTCAACTTCGTCTACCTGATCGGCGACCGGGAGACCAAAGAAGCAGTCATCGTCGACCCGGCGTACGACCCATCGGGCATTCTCGACATCCTGCACGCTGACGGGATGTCATGCGTGGGGATGCTCGGGACGCACTACCACGCCGATCACGTGGGCGGATCCATGATGGGCCTTACGGTGTCGGGCGCGGCCGAGATGCTCGGTGTCGCCGATGTACCGCTTCACGTACAGGTCGCTGAGGCCGAGTATGTACGGAAGGTCACTGGCCTAACCGACGATCACTTGATCCAACATGACGGAAGCTCGTCTATCGAGGTCGGTGCGATCTCGATAGACCTGTTGCATACACCCGGACACACGCCTGGTTCGCAGTCGTTCTTGGTCGACGATCGGCTCGTCGCCGGCGACACGCTGTTCCTGCAGGGGTGTGGCCGAACAGACTTGCCCGGTGGCGACCCCGAGCAGCTCTATCACAGCCTGACGAAGGTTTTGTCCAGGGTCCCCGATCACGCGGTTCTCTTTCCCGGTCACCAATACTCACCCGAGCCCAGCGCAACCATGGGGGAGACCCGAGCGCAGAACATGGTATTTGCACCAAAGAGTGCCGAACAATGGATGGCGATGTTTGGCCACTAAGCCACTCGCCGACGCCTAGCCGGTCTGAGAATCCTCAAGGATGTACGGGGTGTACCAGATGTTCTGACACGACGGGCAGCTCACGTGGACTCGACGGCCGATGGGGTCGTCGAGATCAACCTGACATTCGCTTCCGCACCGTGGACACTCTTTGTCGAAGGTGACGTCGACTGCCTGCTTCGGCGGCTCGACCTCAGTTTCACGCCGTTCGGACTTGCGGCGGCGGCGTTCATCGCCGCCAAAGAACTTCGGGCGGTTGGCCCAAAAGCCGGTCTTCTTTGGCTCCTCGGTTGGACGCATGTCCGCCCAAGGATCCGGTGCGTGTGTTGCAGGTTCAGGTGCGAGTGCAACCCAACCGGTTCCACTGGTCAGTAGCGGACCTTCGGGCGCTACCGGCGACTGCTGTTCCGGTGTTGCTGGAGCTTGGTCCATGTCGATGTCGGGCCGAAGGGGGATGACATTGTCGGGCTCGACCATGTCTGGTTCGGCGATGGCTGCAGTAAGGCGGTCTGCATCGAGCTCATCGTCGCCAATACCGATGAGCTGATCGAGGTCGGTCTCGATCGCATCAGCGGCGGCGATTGAATCGAAGCTGGAATCCTCGTAGAGATCGTCGTCGCGAAGAGCGATGCGTTCTTGCTCGATCGTGTCGCTGTCATCGTTGAGATCGAAGAGATCGAGTCCGGGGTTCTCAAAAGTAGAGTCGTCATCTTCGAACTTCGGTACGTCCTCGAGGCCCTGCAGGCTCATCGGTGCAAGATCATCAAAGACCTCTACCGGAGCGGAATCTGTGCCCGGCAGTTCAATTCCAGGAACGCTGGTGACACTGTCGGGTAGTTCCGGGATACTCGGCGAATCGAGTGCGTCGACCTGAAGGTCGTCTACGTCGACGATCAGGCTGGAGTAATCGACGTTGTCGGCAGGAGTGTCGTGGACGTCTCCGATCGGTTCTTCGATCGATTCGGTTTCGGCAACGGCAAAATCTTCGGGAGAGAAGAGATCGGGAGAGAAGGGATCGTCGAGCGGACCAGCGGTGTCGACGGCATCGAGCTCATGCGCGTCATCGACCTGCTGCATCTCATCCTCGCCGAGTTCGAACACAAGGGAGTCATCGTCGAGCGGCTCCAGCACTTCCGAATCGTCCGGAGCTGCGAAGTCAGGCGTGGTGTCTACGGCGTCAAAGGTCAACGGCTCGAAGGCGTCGAACTCGATGGTGTCGACTGGACCGGCAAGATCTGCGAAGTCGAGTTCGGGGGCGTGATCGATCGCTTCGATCGGATCTGGGGCGAAGTCGGGCTCGGTATCGAGAGCTACGGGATCTTCGTTGTCTACAAGTTCGCCAAAGAGGTCGACATCCTCGACATCGTGGACCTCTTCGACCTCTTCAGCAGGTGCGGCAGCCTGAACGAGTTCGCGGGTTTCTTCGATGGGGTCACCGAAGGAATCATCATCGATGTTGATGTCGAGTTCTGGCAGCGGGTCGAGCTCGCGCAATGCTTCTTCAACCGCAGGTGTGTCTACCTCGACAGCAGGCCGCGGTTCGAGCAGGGCGCGAATACTCGAGGTATCGATCTCAAGCGGCGGCAGTGGTTCAGGAAGCGTGGCGGACGTGGTCTCGACGGCAGGGCTGGCGGTCTCGAATATCTCGACGCTGTCGACTTCTGCGTTATCAACAAGGGTCATCTTCGACGTTGACTCGGCTAACGCGACGTCGGAGCCGTTGTTCGTGTGCTCCGCCTGGGGAATTTCAGTGGAGCGGATTGCTTCAGCAGTCGCCGAGTATTGGGCGCGGCGATCTGCCGACGCCAGCGAGCGGGCAGTTGGACTGTCCGGCGCAACGTCGCGAAGAACCGTCTCAAACGACGGCCATTCGATCTGCTCCTCGTGCGGCATGTAGCTATTTTCTCCAGATGGGCGGGTGGGGAGGTCACCATCCAGCAACGGTGCCTCGCCCAGAACTATCGGAATTCTCTGCCGGAAACTGAGCCGTAGGACTCCGATTTCTCGAAATCGATCAAGTCTCACCGATCGCCTAAGAATGTCGCCTAGAGCAGCCGATGTTGCCCTTGTGCAAGCACCCATGAATGTAGAGAGCCCCGCAGCGAAGATCGCTCGGTTAGAACACGAGCTTCGGATCGCTGTAGAGCGAGCGACTGTTGCCGAAGAGCAGCTTCGTCGCGTTCATGTTGCGGTGCGTGCATTCAAGGACAAGCAGCTGAAGGCTCGGGCAGCTGCAGCGGCTCAAGCAGCAGCCGCATCGCCAGCCGAAACATCGAGCGGCTTGTACCGCTCGTGGGCAGTGAGCGATCCAACCCTCGATGATCGGTTGACCAGCTATTTGGAGAGCGAGTTCGAACCGGATCGCTCGCGCGATTGGATGCTCGGTAGCTAACGCCTACTGCAGCGTAAATTCGATTCGGCGACTGGCGTTCTTGTCCTCAACGCCATCGATCAGGATTGGCTCGGACTCACCAAAGCCTCGGGCGACGAGGCGTGATCCATCGATACCTTGCTCGATAAGGAACTCGCGGACCGCACGAGCTCGGCGATCGGAGAGGCGAAGGTTCGCATCCGCGTCACCATCGGTGTCGGTGTGGCCTTCGATTAGCGCGTTCGCATCGGGATTCTCATTGAAGTAGTCGACCGCCTTTTGAAGCTCGGCCTTTCCTGCGTCGGTAATGACCGACGAGATGACTTCGAACTGGATGTTTCCGAGGTTTAGCACCGTGTTGATCGTCGGCTGTTGTAGAACCGTGTCGACGACGAGCACGTTGCCGTTCCCGGCTTCGAATTCGGTCAGGGCGATCCGTGTCGTGCCATTGAGCACAATGTCGCCACCTTCGGTGTCCACGAAGATGGGGAGTCCGGCGCGTGTCATAAGTTCGCCGCCGGATGCTTCGAGCAGCAGCTCTTGAGTGAGCCGCTGATCAACGAAGTGATAGTCGATGAGTTGCTCTGCAGCCGTTACGTCCTGGGCAAGCGCGTCGCGCTGGGCTTGGGTTAGTGCGGAGATTGCTTCGTCGGAGGGAGCGAAGAGGGTGAACTCGAGTGGATTGCCATCGGCGTCGACGGTCTGTTCGAGGGCGGCCTGTAGGCCAAGAGGTGCTCCGAGTTCGGTGAACTGGCTGGTGCCAGATTCAACACCGACGAGGTTCCACACCGTTGGCGGGATCGTTGGTTCTGGCACTGTCGTGGGTGCCGCGGTAGTTGCCGCCTCGGTTGAAGCCGGAGCAGATTCAGCGGTCGTGACCGTGGATGTATCCTCATCACCGGGTTGGACAGACGTCGCGGTGGCGTCGGTCGTGTTGGTGCCGGAGTCGTCGGAGTCGTCACTCATTACCCAGAGGAGTAGGAGGACGGCCAGGGCGAGTAACACCAAGATCAGCAACGAGTAGCTTCGCTTAGGTTCAGCGTCGGGAGTGTTCGCCTCGATGAACAGCTCGTTCAGGTCGTTGTCGACCTTTGGTTTGGGCTTTGGTATAGAGGTGTAGGTCCGGGTCGCCGCCGACGCCTGAATATCACCGTCGAGGTTTTCTAGCTCCGAAACGGGTTCGCCGTCGTCGCCGACGATTTTCGCAACGGCTGCGCTGCCCGCAACGGCGGCTGCGCTGAGTCCGAGACCTGCTGGGCGGGAGCCGTCCTCGTCCGGGACATCGTCCAGCTCGATAGGGGCCCCGTCGGTCTCGTCGATTGCGATGTCGTCGAGGGCGATTAGGTCCGATACCGCTTGGTCTTCGACCAGGTCGTCGATGGGCATCGCCACGGGTTCTTCGGCGGTATCGAACGACTCAATGAATCCTGGGCGATCCTCATCTCCCAAGTTGAGGTCCATAACTTCTGGTGGTTCGATCGAGGTATCTGGGAGCTCGATACCGGTCGTTTCTGCCCAATCGATATCCATGGCCGCAGCGAGGTCGACGTCGACATCATCACTGCCAGCAGCTTCGGGTGTGACGATCTCGGTGGCGGCGATGGAATCGAGGTCTTCGAGATCACTCTCGATGAGATCGCCGAGGTCAGCGGCGTCGAACCCTTCGCTCAGTGCTTCGCTGCTGACAACGTCGACGTCAACATCGGAGTCAAGTTCGAGGTTGGGAACCTCAGTGTCAGGGATTTCGGGATCGGGAACGTCGGCATCGATGGTGTTCGAGGCAGCACTGGTGGCCCCTACTTGGGCGAGTGAGTCCTTGGCTTGGTCAGCGAGTGCTCCAAGGCGGCTCGAGGACACCGGTCCGGCTTCTGGCTCTGGCTCAGGTTCTGGCTCTGGCTCTGGCTCAGGTTCTGGCTCTGGCTCTGGCTCAGGTTCTGGCTCTGGCTCTGGCTCAGGTTCAGGCAAGTCGCTCGATACGTCGACTTCTTCGTCAACGGAAGCATCAGCGGCCTCAGCGACCGTCTCGTCGAGGGGTGCCTCAGCTGCGGCAACAGTCTTGTCAACCGCCAAGATCTCGTCCGCTGTTGTGTCCGCCGCAGGTGATGATTCGATTGGGTTGTCGGAGCCGGCGGTATCGACTGGACCTCGGACGCGTTCGAGCATCTCTTTGGCGCGTTCGGCAAGCGAATCGATGTTGTTCGTGCCAGTGGGGTTATCGGTCATTGCATCGCCTTGAGGTGGATGAAGAAGCAGGGTCTGCCCAACGCACAAACGGTAGTCGAGCAAGCCGCCGACTTGGCGTTCATTGCCGGTGGGCTGGACGAGAGCGTTACAGGGTTGAGAGAGCTCCCAGAACCTCCGAGAGCTGATTGACTTCGACCGTTGGGATAGTCGGCCCGATGTGCGCTGTTCTTGATGGGTTGTACCAACACGTGGCGATACTGGCATTGTGTCCTGCGGCGATGTCCGACGTCAGTGAGTCGCCGATGATCACCGTCTGTTCTGGCGCCCAATCGGCAAACTTGAGGTGCGAGAAGATCTGCGGGTCTGGTTTTGCCACCCCTACTTCCCCACTGATCGCGACTCCAGAGAAGTACCGATCGAGGTCGAGGCGTTCCAGGCGGCGTCGCTGAACCGAACCAATCCCATTCGTGACAAGTCCGAGTCGGTGTCCGTCGAGCGCATCGAGGAGTTCGCGAGCCTGCGGGTAAAGCTCGCCGTTGTTTCCGAGACCGGTGAGGTATCGGTCGCCGAGTAATTCTGGGTCCTCCTCGATGTCGAGGCGCTCGAGGAGTTGGGTGAATCGCATGACCTTGACGTCGTTCGGCGAGAGTTCGCCCTGCTCGACACGCTTCCATAGGGCGACGTTTATCCGCTGATAGGTCTTCAGGTGCTGCTCAGGTTCTTCGACACCGATGGAATGCAGAGTTTCGGCGAACGCCAGTTGCTCTGATCCATCGCTGTCGAGAAGGGTGTGGTCGAGGTCGAAGACGATGGTCGTGAATCGCACACCGCTATTCAATCAGCTGTTGCTGATCCAGGGTGTTGACGCAACGACTATGGGCAGCAGGTCGTTTCGGTGTTGCTCACGATGGTGTTTTCGAGGACGTCAGCATCGCCGGTCTTGACGTACCACTCCCAGCGGGTGTTGTCGGGCCCCGATACCCAGGTCTCGGTCTTCTCGGCGTAACAACACACGGTGTCGTCGATGCCGGTCGTTTCGATACCGGTTGCACTAATCCGCTGTTCGGCATCGCTTACCTGTGATGGCTCTTCGACCTCGACACCGAGGTGGTTGAGTGATCCGCTAGGCCCCTGGCCTTCGAACAAGACGAGCTTGAGTGGCGGGTTTTCGATGGCGAAGTTGGCGTAGCCGGGGCGACGCTTGTTGACCGGTGTATCGAACATCTTCTCGTAGAAGGTGACCGACTCGTCGAGGTCCTCGACGTTGAGTGCAAGCTGCAGGCGCATGTGGACTGTTCCGTTTCAATTCGTGCGTCTAACGTTTAGACGTCTGTCGATATGATAGCTATGTATCGACGTTTGTCAATATGAAAGTGTACGATTGATTCATGGACATGCTGTGCTGCGAACCCTTGCTCACCAAACCGCTCGATGATGAGGCGGCTCAGGTGCTCGCCGGCGTTCTGAAAGCGCTAGCTGATCCCGTCCGCCTCAAGCTCGTTAGCATCATCGCCGCTCAAGGCGAAGGCTGTGCCTGTGACTTTCCCGAACTTCTGGGCAAGACCCAGCCGACCGTGAGCCATCATTTGAGTCAGCTTGTCGCTGCAGGAATCCTCGAGCGTGAACAGCGCGGTAAGTGGGCGTGGTTCACGGTCAGTCAAGATCGGCTTGCGGAGATCTGCGCCGTTCTTTGCTAAACGGTGGCAAGAGGGCAAACACGAGAGCGGCGAGCGGGATCGTCGACAAGATCAGGATTGCGGTCGGATACGAGTCGACTCGAGACTCGAGCAGTGCGAGTGCGACAGGTCCAGTCGCCGATGCGCCAACGTTGAGCAAGGTCAGTGTGCCCTGGATCGACCCGAGATGGGTCGTGCCAAACCATGCGGGTAGAAGTGTCGCCGAGACGGTACGAGTCGCTCCGCCGGCCGCTCCAAGGATGATCGCGTAGCTGACAACCGCCAGGCCTGGCGAAGCGTTAGCCGCCAGAACATGGGCAACGAACAACAGCGCCACGCTCAATGCCGGCAGAAGTCTTGTGCCGAGCCGGTCAGCTGCATAACCAAACCCGAATCCGGCGATCGTCGACCCCAGCACCTGTGGCAGGAACATCGCAGCAGCACCCTCCTTGCTCAACCCGGCCTGGGTGAGCAGGTCGATCTGGTGGAAGTTCAGCGCGGTGCTCAACATGCCTGCCGCACCGCTGATCGCTGCCAGAATCCAGAAACCTCGGGTACGAAGTGCCTCGCCGCGATCGTACGCATCTGCGTTGGCTGGGTCGGCCTCGGCGGTTGGAGAAGGCGCCGAATTTGTTGGCATCGATCGGAGGCCGAACCACGCGAGTGGACTTACGGTCAACGCAATACCAATGGCTGCGACGAGCCATGCACTTCGCCAGCCAACGGCTGCGATGATCGCGGCGAGGACGATCGGCACGAGTGCCATGAGTCCGGCGGTGACCGTGGAGAACATGCCGATGGCCGTGCCGCGGTTCTGTACGAATCGGAGCGAAACCGTCACCGTACTCACCAGCGAAAGCGAGCCTTGTCCGAGCAAGCGGATCCCGGTGAACCCAATGGCCAAGGTAACGAAGCCCTGCACGAACGACATATTTACGAGCGCAACGGCGAAGAGCGCTCCGATGATCGTCTGGGCAACGCGCACGCCTCGACGGTCGATAAATCGCCCAACCCACGGAAGGAAGAGCGAACCCGTGAGGGTGCCGATCAGGTATGCGGTGCTGACCTCGGCGCGAGTGAGTCCGAGGTCGTCAACGAAGTGATCGATAAAGACTGACACCCCAATGGTCTGCCCGGGGCCAGTGAGCACCGACGCCAACATCGCCGAACCAAGAATGAGCCCGGCGTTGCCGCGAAACATCGACTCGCGCTGAGGCGTCGGGGTGTCGGTTGTAGTCACCGAGACAACGCTAAGCCACGTTCATACCGATGATGTGGGTTGATGCTGCGATTGGCGAACTAACGCTTGAGTAGGCGTTCGATCCGAGCGAGATGCCGTTCCGCATCGATCGATGATGCGAGTTCAGCGAAGTCATTGGTCGGGCCGGTCCACTCGAGCGCTGAGACGTCTGGGTCGACCGGTGCATCGAGCTCGATAGTTGCTATCCGGCGAAAGAGAATCGCCAGATCGCGGTTGTCTGCGAAGGTCTGCGCGAGCTTGGCTCCTCCCCGAACCGTGATGTCCCATTGACCCGCTGCGAGTGGGATGTCCTCGAGCTTTCCGTAGCGCGAAAGAACGGCGCTGGTCGACTTTGCTCCCCAGCCCGATAGCCCGGGGAACCCGTCGGCGCTGTCGCCGACGAGTGCGAGGTAGTCGGGGATCGAGGTTGGGTCGACGCCGAACTTTTCGCGCACGCCGTCCTCGTCGTAGCGGACCTCTTTGCGGCGGTCGAACTGCACGATCGAGCGGGCGTCCGAAACGCATTGAGCGAGATCTTTGTCCGGGGTGCAGATCATGACTTCGTCGACGCGTGGGTCGTCGGCGTATTTGTTGGCGGCAGCGCCGAGCGCATCGTCTGCTTCGTACTCGACCATTGGCCACACGGTGAACCCGGCAGCAGCGAGCACGTCCTCGAGCAGCTGAAATTGGGACCGAATACCCTCTTCGATTTCGGAACCATCCTTATAGTCATCCCACAGGTCGTTGCGAAACGATTCGATGACGTGGTCGGTCGCTATGCCGATGTGGGTGGCGCCTTGTTCGAGCAGTTGGATCATCGATCCGAGGACGCCACGGACCGCTCCGACCTCTTGGCCGTCGTTTGTGACGTGGGAGGGAGCAGCGAAGTAGTAGCGAAAGAGCTCGTAGGTTCCGTCAATTAGGTGCACGCGCATGGGACGATCATTACCGAGGACGACCACGAACGCCCAATGCTTTCCGCGCGAAGCTGCGTTTGGTACAACTGGTCTCCTGCTGGATCGCCCAGTTCTCCTAGTTCCAGTCGCCCGACTGCAGAAAGAATGCGAATGCATCTGACTCCAGAACAGATCGATCGTCAGCCATTCCGAATGACTCGGCGCGGCTACGACATCGTGCAGGTGCGCAACTTCTTGCGGGAGATTTCCTCGGAGATGCGGGCTCGGCAAGAGGTGCGTGAACGTTTGGCGGCAACAGGCGAGACCGGTGCGGTTGTCGAGGATGAAGCGCACGGCATTCTGGCAGCCGCTCGCGAGGAGGCGGCGGCGATTATCGCTGCTGCCGAAGCTAAGGCGGGGTCCGTGGATGCGCTTGACAACGCAGATGAACGTGCGTTGAAGATCGTCGCTGACGCGAAGGCCGAGGCTGAACGTCTCACCGAGCAGGCCGAGGAGCGAGCGCGAGAACGTAGCGATGCGGTGTTGTCTGCGGCTCAGGCTCGACTCGATCAGCTGCTCGAGGAGGAGCGCGTTGTGCATGCGCGTGTAGAGGCGGCACGTTCCGCAATTGCCGAGCCGGTTATTGAGCAGCCAGCCATTGACTCTCGCGATGTTGTGGCGATCGAGATGGCACCCGACACGTCGCTTGC
>CALBVK010000317.1 GCA_937969345.1 uncultured Acidimicrobiales bacterium | reverse complement strand
CGCTGAATAGATTAGTAGAAGACTGCCTCGGCGAAGAAGTAGACGGCGGGGAGCACGAACAGCAGTGCGTCGAAGCGATCGAGGAAACCCCCATGTCCGGGAAGAACCGATCCCATGTCCTTGATGCCGAGGTCTCGTTTGATGAGTGACTCGCCAAGATCGCCAAGTGGCGCAACTATCGCTCCGATCAGGCCGAGCAGCGCTGCATCGGTGGTGCTGCCAAAGCTGTCGAATGGTTCGATCAGCTTGAGGACACCGAAGAAGACAATGGCTGCGAGGAAGCTTGCGAACGCTCCGCCGATGAGGCCTTCCATGGTCTTGTTTGGGCTGACCGACGCCAACGGTGTTCGTCCAAAGCTTCGACCGGCAAAGAATGCGCCGACGTCGTAGCCGACGGTCACGATCACGGCAGCCAGCAAAAGGCCGGTGCCGTCGTCGCCATTGAGGCCACCTCGGCTTGCGATCTCGAGCAGCGCGGCGCCGAAGCTTCCGAGTACGCCGATGTAGACGATTCCGAGCAGCGTGACGCCGATATTCATGACCGGCATTTCGGACGCGACACCGGCGAGATACCACAACAGGGCGAACACCACGGACAGGGCGAGCACCATAGCAACGGCTTGTGTACCGCGGACGTACACGGCGAGCGGCAGTGATACCGACGCTGCCAAACCGAGCAGGGTTGCGGGCTGGTAGCCGGCGACCCGGAGTGCGTTGAAGAACTCGGCGGCCGAAAGTGCAACCACGACAACGATCAGGCCGAGGGCGATCAGTGGGCCGAGGTTGATCGCGACAAGAGCGATAACGAGGAGCGCAACGCCAGTGATGATGCGCGACTGCATGTCGCTGCCGGTGCCGATCTCTTCGCCGAAGTCCTCTCCGGCAAATTCCGCAGCGCCAGCGCCTTGATCGTCGTAGGTGAAGAAGCGTTCGCTTTGGTCGCCGCCAATTTGAACGACCGCTGGTTCCTCAGGGGCCGGGCCTGGGTCCCAGGCTGCAGGTTCAGCGATTGCTGCCTCGCTGTCGTCGCCCCACGCAGGAGCGGACGCGCTGAGGTCGGACCATGCGTCGAGGTCTTCGTCTCCCGGGTCGACATCGAGAGCGATCGCTTCGCCCGTCGGGGTGTCGTCGGTGCTGGGGGTCGTCCAATCGTCGAGCGACGCAGCCTTGGGCAGGTCGGCCGCTGGCTCAGCAACGTCATCGCCAAAGATCGAGGTTTGCGGTGAGTCACCAAAGACGCTGGCGCCCGGCTCTTCCACAACCTCGAGAGGCAACTCGTCGAGCGGCAGTTCGGCGGGCCCATCGCCGAAGACCGATGCGCCGGTGCCGGCACCTGGGTCGTCGCCGAAAACAGACCGGCCGGGGCCGTCGAGATCGTCGTCAAAAGTGTTGTCGTTATCCACGCGAGATTCCTCCACGCAGGAGACTAGTTCGCTGCCAGCGGCAGACCCTAGACCTCGAGCAGTTCCTTTTCCTTGTCATCGCGCGCCGCATCGATGTCGTTCTCATAAGACTTTGTGCTCTCGTCGAGCACCTTCTCTGCACGTTCGATGTCGTCTTCGCCAACGCCATCAACGTCATCGAGGTCTTTACGGGCTGATCGACGGAATCCGCGGATCTTGCCCTTGCCATCTTCGGCCATTCCATTGACCACTTTCACGAGGTCCTTGCGCCGCTCCTCGGTGAGCGGCGGGAATGACAAGCGAAGCGTTCGGCCGTCGTTACTTGGAGACAAGCCGAGATCAGAGTTGCGAATTGCACGCTCGATCGCTTCCACGTTCGCTGCGTCATGGGGCGAGATCACGAGCTGGCGGGCTTCGGGTACCGAGAATGTGGCCAGCTCTTGGAGGGTCATCGGGACGCCGTAGGCCTCGACCTGCAGCTTCTCGACGAACGATGAGCTCGCTCGCCCCGTTCGGATGGTGGCCATTTCGCGGCGCGTGTGGCCAACAGCACCCTCCATCTTGGACTGCGCGTCCTCGATGATCATCTCGATCATTTCGCTCATGTCAGGCTCTCCAACTCGTCGACCGCCCCATTGTTGTCCAACCGCGGGGGAAAGTACTACTCGCCAGCAGACCCGGTATGCACGAGCGTGCCGACCGACTCGCCTCGCAGAATCTTCTGAACGTTGTTCTCGCCCATCAGGTCGAACATCACAATTGGCAGGTCATTATCCATGCACAACGTGATGGCCGTCGAATCCATGGCCTTCAATCCACGCTGCAGAACGTCGATGTGGGTGATCTCGTCGATCTTGGTCGCGGTCGGATCGAGCTTGGGATCTGCAGTAAACAGGCCACCGGTGCCCGAATGAGTGCCCTTGAGCACCGCTCCGGCTTCGATCTCGACAGCACGCAGCGCCGCGGTGGTGTCGGTGGTGAAGAACGGATTGCCCGTGCCTCCAGCAAAGACCACAACGCGATCCTTCTCGAGGTGGCGAATTGCACGACGACGAATGTACGGCTCGGCTACCTGCGCCATGTGGATTGCGCTCATGACCCGTGTTGCCTGCCCGCGCCGCTCGAGACGGTCCTGCAATGCCAGTGCATTGATCACCGTTGCGAGCATGCCCATGTAGTCGGCTTGGGAGCGGTCCATGCCCGCGCCTGCGCCGGCGAGTCCACGCCAGATGTTTCCGCCGCCGACCACGACACCAACACTTACGTCGAAGGCCTCACGGACAGCCACGATGTCGTTGGCGATCGACTGGACGGTGTCCCCGTCGATCCCGTACGACTCCTGACCGGCGAAGGCTTCGCCCGACACCTTCAGCAAAATTCGTCCCCAACGAGGCGTTTCCTTGCCGGTGGTGTTGGACATAGTTTTCTCCTAAGCAGTATTCGTACGACTATCCGCCGGGGTAAAACTTAGCTTCCCAGGAAGGCTTGGTTGAACGACACGATGGTTCCGCCGTCGAGGGAGTCCCCAACGGAGGTCTTGTCGCCGTTCAATCCCTGCTCGAGCAGGACCTGCTCGGCGAACCAGCGAGACAACTTGCCCTCGACGATCTTGTCGATCATCTCTTCTGGCTTGCCCTCAGCGCGGGTCAGATCGGCGAGTGTCTCGCGCTCTGAAGCGGCGATTTCTGGGTCGATCTCTTCACGAGAAAGTCCGAGTGGCTTTGCAAATGCGACGTGCAACGCCACCTCGTGGAGCTTGCCAGCTTCTACGCCCGAGCCTTCGACGATGACGCCATTGACGCCACGGCCGTCCTGCTTGTGCAGGTAGGTGTCGAGCAGGTTGCCCTCGCCAGCTTCGACGCGAACAACGAGACCGAGCTCGATGTTTTCCTTCTTCGTGATCTGCAACTCTTCGATTGCGGCTTGGTGGTTTGCTGCAGCCTCGGCACCATTCGCAAGGACGTCAGCGACCATTGCGTCGAGCACCGCAATGAACTCTTCGGACTTCGCAGCGAAGTCGGTCTCGCTCTTGAGGTGAACAATCGCCGCAGCGCCGTCGGCCTCAGCGAGTGCAACTGCGCCCTCGGCGTTGTCGCGGTCGGTGCGGGTTGCTGCCTTTGCGAGGCCCTTCTCGCGAAGGATCTTGCGCGCTTCGTCAGCGTCGCCGTTTGCCTCGGTGAGTGCCTTCTTTGCGTCCATCATTCCAGCGCCGGTTGCGTCGCGGAGTGCCTTGATGTCTTGGACAGTGATGTCTGCCATGTCATTCGTTCTTTCGTCGGTGTTTGTGTCGTCGTCGGACGCGTCGGCGTCCGTTTCGGTTTCTTCTTCGTCAGGTTCGTCCCCGTCGGGACTTTCGTCCTCAGGGTCGACCATGACTTAGGACTTGCCGGCTTCTTTGTAGCCAGCTGCGATTGCGGCTTCTGGTGTGTTGAACCAGATTTCGGCAACGGTCTGCTCGTACCAACGGCCACCGGGCTGATGGAACTTCATCGAGTCGGCGTTGCCCTTGATCTCGAAACCAGCAGGCATCGAGCCGTCGTCGTTCGGAGCATGAGCGCCGTCTGGAATGTCGACGGCTGCGGCAGGTGCCTCTTCAGCAGGAGCGGCTTCCGCGGCAGGAGCTTCTTCAGCAGGAGCGGCTTCCGCGGCAGGAGCTTCTTCAGCAGGAGCTGCGGCCTTGGCCTCTTCAGCTGCTTCCTTTTCAGCAGCGATGCGTGCTTCACGCTCGGCGGCAGCGGTAGCTGCAGCAGCGCGAGCCTCAGCTTGGGCTGCGTCGTGAGCGGCCTGCTCTTCAGCAGAGCGTTCCGCAGGAGCGGCTGGAGCGCCACCGGCTGCTGGAGCGTCTACTGGGATACCAGCCATCTCGGCCTTCTTGGCACGGATGAAGTGTCCTTCGAGAACAGCGTCGGAGATGACACGGCACATGAGGTCGCCAGCGCGGATTGCGTCGTCATTGCCAGGAATGACGTAGTCGACAAGATCTGGGTCGCAGTTGGTGTCGACAACAGCAACAAGTGGCAGACCGAGCTTGTTCGCTTCGGTCACTGCGGTGTGCTCGAGCTTGGTGTCGAGGACGAAGACCGCGTTCGGAGCCTTCGTCAGGTTGCGGATACCGCCGAGGTTGCGCTCGAGCTTGACGAGTTCGCGGTTGATGAGAAGGGCTTCCTTCTTCGGCATTGCTTCGAACTCACCCGAGTCGCGCATGCGCTGGTATTCCTTCATCTTCGCAACGCGCTTGGAGATGGTTTGGAAGTTGGTGAGCATGCCACCGAGCCAACGCTGGTTGACGTAGGGCATGCCGCACTTCTCGGCGTATGACTGGATCGAATCCTGGGCCTGACGCTTCGTGCCGACGAACATGATCGTGCCGCCATCGGCGGTGAGGTCACGGACGTAGGTGTACGCATCCTCGAGACGGTTCAGCGTCTGGTTGAGGTCGAGGATGTAGATGCCGTTGCGCTCACCGTGGATGAATCGCTTCATCTTCGGGTTCCAGCGGCGGGTCTGATGACCGAAATGCACACCGGCGTCGAGCAACTGCTTCATCGTAATAACTGCCATGAGATTACCTTCCCTGCGGTTTCGTTGGTGCGGCTTGCTCTGGCGCCTGAGGCGACCGCAGATGAGCGAGCCGATATTCGCTAGACAGCTACATGGCTGTAGCTGGTGGGCATACTTTGCCCGGATCAACGTTATCGCCACTTCAGCGTGTCGCGTCGTGGGGATATTAGGTAGTTGCCGATTCCGATACGAGGCGCACGGCAATCCGAAACCGCTGAAAGAGCAGCTCCGGGTCGATGTACGTCCCGTTTCGACGTGCGGTGAAGTGCATTGTGTGCCCCGCTGTTGCAATGACCTGCCCCCGTTGCACGCGTTCGCCGGCCGAAACGTGCACCTCATCGACGAAACCAACGGTGGTTCGCAGCTCTGCACTGTGTTGGACGGTCACGAAGAGGTAGCCACCCACTTGACCAGCGAAGGTGACCGTGCCGGCACTCGATGCACGAACAACCTGGCCGGGCGAGGTGTCGTACTCCAGGCCACGGTTTCCTGGCGCGTACGGACCTGCGGGAGGACGAAATGGGTCGATGACCGGTGCGTCGACCGGCGGTTCGTGAGGAACGGCGACGATCTGATCGACCGACGCAGCGGTGACAGGTGGGGCTGGACCCCCAAGGGCCGGGCGCGCGAATCCAACGCACGCAACGACGACGAGCGCAACAAAAAGAACCCGCACAGATCTACCTCCGCGATAAGAAACTCGAGCGGGGGAAGCTCTCTCAGTATGTCGAACCGATCAGCGGTTGCCTAACCGGGTCGGTGCAGTGTCCGACAAACTAGGCCGGGCTGTATTCGTTTGCTGCGAGACGACTACGCAAACGTAGGACAGATTTCGTATGGATCTGGCAGACGCGACTCTCGGTAACACCGAGTACCTGGCCAATCTCGGCGAGGGTAAGTCCTTCGTAGTAGTAGAGGGTGAGGACGATCTTCTCGCGCTCGGTCATTCCGTTGATGGATTCTGCAAGCAGCTGGCGCATCTCTTCGACTTCGAAGGAGCCAACGGGTCCGGCCCCCTTGTCGGGGATCGTGTCGCCGAGGGTCATGGAGTCGCCGCGTTCGCCGCCCGAGAGCATTTCGTCGAGGGCAACAACACCAACGAACGAGATCTTCGTCAACATCGTTTCGAGCTCGGTTGTGCTGATGTCGAGGGCGTCGGCGAGCTCTTCGTCGGAGGGGGCGCGTCCGAGCTTGGCTTCGAGCTTTGCGTTGGCCTGCTCGATTCGCTTCGCCTTTGTGCGAACGGATCGAGGGACCCAGTCCATCGAGCGAAGCTCATCGAGCATCGCCCCCTTGATCCGGGAGATCGCATACGTCTCAAACTTGTACCCACGGCCGGGGTCGAACTTGTCGATCGCATCGATCAGGCCAAAGATGCCGTACGAGACGAGATCGGCCTGTTCGACGTTTTGGGGTAGACCCGCTGCAACCCGGGACGCCACGTACTTCACCAACGGCGAGTAGTGCACGATCAGTTGATCGCGAACCTCTCTCGTTGGCTTCTTTGTGTATCGCAGCCAAAGCCCTTCGGCTCGTGCCTTTTCTTGTTCGTCCACGTTTCAGGTCCTCTGAGACTCTCTGCCGCCTGCTATGCCCGCGGATGACTCGACCGATGTACCCGCTGCAAGCGTTCTTTGCTCACATGCGTGTAGATCTGGGTGGTCGAGAGATCTGAATGGCCCAACAACTCCTGCACCGTCCGTAGATCGGCACCTCCGTCCAAAAGATGAGTGGCAAATGTGTGACGAAGTGCATGTGGATGTGTCGGTGTGGGCGATCTGCGGTCCAATAATCGGCGAACATCTCGTGGTCCAAGGCGGTTTCCACGTTGGTTTCTGAACAACGGCTGAGTGCCGTCTGCCCCGGTACCCGCATCGACATCGAGCCCGGCTTGTGCCTCACGGTGTGCTGTCAATGCTGCTACTGCCGGCGCGCTCAGTGGCACGATCCGCTCCTTTTCGCCTTTGCCCCACACCCGAATCGTGCCGGCCGAGAGGTCGGCGGAGTCGGTGTTGAGGTCGCAGACCTCGCTGACGCGCAAACCCGATCCGTAGAGGAGTTCGAGCACGGCATCGTCTCGTCGTCGCCTCGGAGATTCGTCGGTTGGGCTCACCCGCGGAGACGGGTCGTCGCCGAGCAACTCGCCCAACTGATCGTCGGTCAAGATGTCTGGAAGGTGCGAGGACGCTGCGGGGGTCGATAATCCAACCGTCGGGTCATCGACGACAACCGCGCTCATTCGAGCCCATCGAAAGAAGCGCCGTAGTGCGCTCATCTTGCGTGCGATTGTTCGGCGGGCGTACCCCTGCGAATCGAGATGAGCGAGGTAGCGCCGCACAACACGTCGATCGATTCGTCCAAGATCCACGAACCCGTTTTCGTCGGCCCATTCGGCAAACGCGACGAGGTCACGTCGGTAGACGGCAGCGGTCGCTGCACTAACGCCGGTCAGTGACCCGGCAAACGTCTCGATGTGGTCCAGCACGAGTCAAACGGTAGTCGTGTGCGGACCATCTGGTACGGAGCACGTCGAACGATTGCCCGCACACGTCAGCGAACACGCTCGAGCCACGGGCCGCTGCGCGCCACCACACCAAGGGCGATAAGACGTTCAAGCTCGGCTGCGACCGACGCCGCTGGCAGGTTCGTTCGGCCGCAGAGCTGTTCGAGCGATAGCGGCGTCCAGCCGAGCACATCGAGCAACGCTGACGCAACGACATCGCTGTCCTCCCCCACCTCGATCGTGGTGGGTGGCGAGTACCCGATCATCGAGAAGATGTCTTCGACGCCGAGGACGGGAGTCGCCCCGTCGACCAAGAGCCTGTTGGTGCCTGCCGCTGCCTTCGACGTGATCGGGCCTGGGACAGCGCCGACGGGAACGTCTCGCAACTGTGCTTCATCGACGGTAAGCAGCGACCCGCCGCGCTCGTGAGACTCGATCACGACGATTGCATCGGAGAGGCCAGCGATGATCCGGTTGCGAGCAGGGAACCGCCACGCCGCCGGCCGCACGCCCGGTGCGGTCTCGCTCAGCAACGTCCCTTCTTCGCCGACACGAGTCCACAGCGACGCATTTCGCCGCGGATACACAATGTCGAGCCCGCTGCCGACAACGCCGACCGGTCGGCCCCGTGACGCCGATGTTGCGGTCAGGGCACCCTGGTGCGCTGCTGCATCGATCCCGAGCGCCAAACCCGAGACCACGTGGACGCCAGCCTCGGCCAATGCAGCGCCCAATTCGAACGCACAACGCTGACCATAGGAGCTGCACTGACGTGTGCCAACGATCCCGACGGTGGGCCCAACGCCGAGCGGTGCACCAAGGCCGAAGAGCAGCTGGGGCGGTTCGATGTCGTTGCTCAGCCGCTCTGGATATCCCGCTGTTCCCAACTCGGCAACAGAGATACCCAGCCCTTGGATCGCCTGCCAATGCTCGAGGACAGACACGCTCCTCGCCGAACTTCTCCAGCGCGAGACCGTGTCGGACTTCACCTGGTCGATCGATAGCGATTCGCCCGAGCACAACCGCTTCCAGGCAGTCTCGGCGTCGTGCTCGGCGAGCAATGCGCTCAGGCGACTCGGGCCCATCTTCGGCAGCGTGAGCAACGCTACGATCCAGGCCTCGTACGGAAGCTCCGACTCGGCGGTCATGATCCGAACCCAAACGGGTCGACGCGGAGCGACATTGCCAAGCACAGATGTTCTACCGACACCTGGTCGCCGGCATCCTCGAGATCGGCAATCGTCCGAGAGACAGCGCGTACCCGCCCAACTCCGCGCGCCGACAGTCTGCCCTGCTCCACTGCGTTCTCGAGAATCGATTGCGCTCCCGTCGATAGCGCAGCGACCTCGTCGAGGCCCGCTTGGTCGAGGGCAGCGTTAATGCACCCTGACCGGGCGAGCGCACGGCTTCGGGCTAACGCGACTCGCTTTGCGACATCCTCGGTCGATTCGCCAACCGCTGCCGAAAATAGCTCCGATGGCGCTGGTCTCTGTACACCGATTCGCAGGTCGAAACGATCGAGGAGCGGGCCAGATACCCGCCGGTGATACCGAGACCGGGCAACATCGCTACACCGGCACGCTCCAGGCGCTCCTGACTCACCGCACGGACATGGGTTCATCGACGCCACGAGGAGCACGTCGGCGGGATACCTGGCAGTGCTGTGGGCTCTCGTGACCCGAACCTCGCGCTCCTCCAGAGGTTGGCGTAGCCCGTCCAGTGCCGATGGTGAGAACTCTCCGAGCTCGTCGAGGAACAGCACGCCCTTGTGCGCAAGCGACAGTTCGCCGGGGCGCATCGAAGACGCGCCGCCGCCCACGAGCGACACCGCCGAAGCACCGTGATGAGGCGCGCGAAAGGGCGAGTCGATCATCGGAATCTGGTCGGCGACGAGTTCGCCGGCTGCCGAGTGAATACGGGTGACGTCGAGCGCCTCTGCATTCGTTAGTGGAGGCAACAACCCAGCGAGCCGCTTTGCGAGCATCGTCTTGCCAGCTCCGGGTGGACCGACCATCAACAGGTGGTGGCCCCCGGTCGCCGCAACGGCGAGCGCAAGCTTTCCCATCTGCTGGCCGCGAATCTCTCGCAGGTCGTATGGCCGAGAACGAGCGACCGGTGGCGTCGAATCTGGCGGGTCCGGCCAGGGATCGTTCTCCATGAGACACCCGAGCAATCGGCCGAGGGTCCCAACGGAACGAACCTCACAGTCGAGCAGACTCATCTCCGCTGCGTTCTCGGTCGCTGCCACCACCGTTTCGGTCTTGACGACGTCGCCCATAGGGAGCGCTCCGCGAATCGGGCGGATCGACCCGTCCAGGCCCAACTCGCCAAGAAAGCCAATCGTGTCGAGTAGCGCGGTGTCGACCCGGCCAACGGCTGCCAGGATTCCAATAGCGATCGCGAGGTCGAGGCTTGGCCCGCTCTTCTTTAGATCGCTCGGGGCGAGGTTGACGGTGATCTTGCGCTGCGGCCATTCCTCGCCGCTCGACTGCAACGCGGCACGAACTCGGTCGCGGGCTTCCCGGCAGGACGTGTCGGGAAGGCCAACAATGGTGAAGGCAGGCAACCCGCTGCCGACGTGAACTTCGACGTCGACGGGATACCCCCGAACACCGCTGATGGTGGCCGATCGGACAATGGCAAGCATGTTGTTCTCCAAAGAAAGTGATTCTTCGGAACGGCTTTTACGGCAGCCACACGAGCCGTGAACACAACGTACCTACCGGCTGTGACACTCAGTTTCCGGTGGTGCTCCAGTGCCAGGGTTCTGACGGAAGATTGATGAACCCAAATGCTGGTGCATGCTCGGCCAGCCAGATGAATCCAGGGTCGTCCCTGGACGTGATCAGCCGACCGCTATTCGTGAAGTCAATCGCCAGGCCAAGCTCGTGTTGAGACTGGCCGGGTTTCGCCGTTGGTGGGTTGCACTGGCTCGCTGGCATGTCGTAAATCGCGTAGTCGCTGGTGCCGCAGTTCGCCTTCCGCAGTGCGATCTGACGCTGCGGATCTCGGAAACCGCCGCCGGAGAACACAAGACCATCGGCCTCCGCGGCAGCGAGGAGATCTTCCACCTGAACCGCTATCTCACTAGCGACCTGAATTCCGCGCACGGAAACAATCGACAGCCCGGGCACGCCGGGTGCTGGCTCGGGCTCGGCGGGTGCTGGCTCGGGCTCCGGCTCAGGCTCAGGAAGTGGCTCGACCTCTTCGGGTGTCTCTGGCTCGGGGAGGACAGGAACGAAGTCGGTGATCTGCACGGTTCGTTCCTCGTCGGCGACGGCCCGGCTCTCATCTACCGAAACCATTGACGGCACGCCGTATACGGGGTCGAACTCGGCCGTGACGTGAATCGCCGTACCATCGAGCAGATCGCCAAGATCGGCGAGATGATCGCCGATCGTCTTCACTCCCCCGGTCCACACCCGCACACCATCGCCGAGTGGCTCGGCAACGACATCGGTGCCGTTGCTGACCGTCACGCGTAGCGGTCCGGTGAAGGGGCAGAAGCAGCTGGTGTTGACCGTGTAGGAGTAGTCGTCGACTTCGGCGGCGTCCCACGCTGCGGTTGCCGATTCGAACGCCGCCCGGATGTCGTCGCGGAACTCGACCTCGTCAACACCGAGCGTCGCACCTTCGGCGGTGTCGATGAGACGAGGCAACCCGAAGTCGCCATCGAAGGTGACCTTGCGACCAGCGCTGACCGCGCGGTCTGCCTCGGCGAAGAGCTCCTCGGCCGTGAACGCTGGCGCTCCGAACGAGCTCTGCGCCCACGGGCCTCGGACGTGCACCGTCTCGGCAAACGCCGATACACCGCACGTCGCGGTCTCTGGGCAGGGCTGAGTGATCGTCATGGCGTAGACGAACTCGACGTTGCCAAACAGCGTCCAGAGCTGCTGGGCGACGGCAATCTCCCGGTCGTCTCCACCGCGACCGAATTCGCAGTTGATGGCCCCGGTCTTGACGAAGCTATCGAGGCAGATGTCGGCATCTGGTCCGCCGCGCAGCCGGTCGTTCCCCGACCCGCCTCGGATGATGTCGTTGCCCGGGCCACCGAACACCAGGTCATCACCGTTGGCGCCACGGAGCCGGTCATCGCCGTTTCCACCGCGAAGCTCGTCGTCGCCGTTTCCGCCACCGATCGTGTCGTCGTTGTTGCCACCGCGCAGCTCGTCATTGCCGTCGCCACCGGCGAGCACATCCTCACCGTTACCGCCGCGCAATTCATCATTGCCAGGACCGCCCAGCAACGAGTCGTGCCCGTTGTCGCCTCGGAGAAGATCATCACCGGGTCCGCCAATGAGTTCGTCCCAGCCGTCTCCACCGAGCAGCTCGTCGTCACCACCGAGTCCGCGAATGACGTCGTTTCCGCCAAGTCCACAGATGATGTCGTCACCCTCGGTTCCGACGAGCACGTCGTTGCCTTCGGTTCCGATGATCTCGCAGCGTGCGGGAGCGGTCTGTGCCGAGGCAGCAGGTGCGAGCAGCGTCGAAAGCAGCGCCATGATGGCCGCAGTGGCCAGAAGAACGTGTCGTAGTTGGCGGGTCGCGAAAGCAAAGGGAAGCATGTCTTCCTTGGATCGGTCCGCCCGAACAAGGGGTGACTGTAGCAGCGCTCACGCGATGTGGGTAACTCCCTAGAGAACCTCACGCGTGTAGCGAACCACGGCGTCGATGTCCTCGGTGCTCAAGGAGTTCTTGAAGCTCGGCATGCGACGACGGCCATCGACCACAACCGACCGCTGCTCCTCGTCGCTGAGGCGCGATTCGATCTCTCGCAACGACAGCCCGATTCCGCCTCCCCCGTCGACACCATGGCACTGCGCACACCGAGCCCGGAACACGACGGATCCGGCGATGAGCTCGTCGTCGGCATCGTCGGGAAGTGCTACCTCGCCAGAGCACGCAGCATTGAGCAGTGCCACAGCGAGCAGGAGAACTATCAGCAACCAACGTCGGTGAAATCGCACTAACCCAACCATACTGAGAGCTATGGGCCTTGACCCGACGCGACAGCATCGGAAAACACCATTCGACTATTTCTTTGTGGTCGCCGCGATCGCCGCCGGCGTTGCCCTTGTCGCGTGGGCCTTCTTTGGCTAGAAGGCGCCTTCGAGCACCTCGACCGATCTACCGGTGACCGCCACAACGTCGAATCGGAGCTCTTCTCGACGCCGACGATGTTCGCTAAGCCACGCGGTCGCGAGACGGCGTATCCGCTGCTGTTTGTCGATCCCGACCGCTTCGGCCGGACTCCCAAAGAACCTCGTCGAACGAGTCTTCACCTCGACGAACGCCACGGTGTCTCGTCGACCGACCACGAGGTCGAGTTCGCCACGGCCACTTCGCCAGTTCTGGTCGAGAACGACCCAGCCGCGTTGTTCGTACCAACGGGCGGCGAGTTCTTCGCCCTGCCGCCCCAATTCCTGTCGTGCAAATGTCATGAGCAGAACACTACGAAGGGGGTCTGACACGCAATGTTGGTTTGGGTAGTTCGATCCGTCTGCTCCGGAACGTAGACCCTACGGTTCGGCTATCGCACAACCCGGTT
>CALBVK010000316.1 GCA_937969345.1 uncultured Acidimicrobiales bacterium | reverse complement strand
CGAGTACGACGGCACCGAGTCATCGGTCGTCGGTTCGGCGTGAAATGCACCGCTCTCGGCCCATTGCTCGGACACCAATTTCTCGGTATCGGCTGGGACATACACCTTGGCTAGCTCTTTGGTCACAGCCCAAAGGCTAGCGACGTCTTTGCCAGGCCGGGTCTACGCGGTGCGGATGCTCACGAGCTCGTCGACCTTGGCCGCAACACGTGGGCACTGGTCGAGGAAGCTCGAGAATTCACGGCGGTTGAGCACGACGAGCTTGGTAGGGCTCGTCGTCATCAGCGAGGCGTTGCGGGGTTCGTTCGTGAGCAACGAGCTTTCGCCCAGGATCGTGCCCGATCCGACCTCGGCGATGGTGTCGCCATCTCGCATAACATGGGCGGTACCGGTCACGAGGATGACGGCTTCTTGGCCGACGGCGCCTTCGGTTGCGAAGATCTCGTGTGCGTCGAGATCGACGATGGTTCCGAGCGACGTGAGGACCGACATCTCGTGTTCGTTGAACTCGTTGTTGAGCTCGTTCGCGATCGTTGGGTTGATGAAAGGGGTCTTGCGGTTGAACATCACGTTCTCCAAACAGGGGGTACTTCCAGTACAACCCAAATCGGCAGATTCTCATCCCCCTATTGACGTGTCAGTTGACACCGGCGAGTGCGCTTGGGCACACGGACAGCAGCCGCCGATTTTGCGATCGCACTCTGGCTACGAAGCTGCTCGCTCGTGGTCGGCGGAATAGGGTTGCCCATGGCTTGGTACGTGGGCACATCGGTTGGGCGAAGCGAAGACCCGTCGCTGCTGCGGGGTGAGCTCGACTTCTCGGCCGATATGACGATTCCGGAAACGGTGTCCGCTGGACGTCCAACCGCCGAGGTCGTGTTCGTACGGTCACCGTTTGCCCACGCCCGAGTACTGTCGGTCGACACGGTCGATGCTGCTGCAGCGCCCGGCGTCGTTGCAGTGTTCACCGAGGCCGACCACGACGTACGTCCCCTCGGTTCGGTCTTTCCGGAGTTCTTCGACGCTCGCTATGCGATGCCGATCTTGGCCGAGGGCACGGTCCGATACGTCGGCGAGCCGGTGGTTGCGGTCGTTGCCGAATCGCAAGCTGAGGCGCTCGATGCGGCGGAGCTCGTCGTGATCGACTGGGAACCGCTCGATGCGGTGATCGATGTGCACGATGCGCTGCACGGGCCGACGCATCTGTTCACCGACGAGCACCGGGCGAGGACCCGAACCGTCGGCGCAGGCGGCCCGCCGACGAACGTCGTGCACGAGTTGCGGTGTGATCATGATGAGATGGCGTTCTCCGCGGCTGAGGTCGTGATCGAGCGGGATATGTGGAACCCTCGCCAGCTCCCGAGCCCGATCGAGACACACGTTCAGCTGACGGCGTGGGACGCTAGCGATCACCTGCACATCTGGGCGTCGACGCAGCGGCCGCACGGCTTTCGGGATCAACTCGCCGATGTCTTCGAACTGGATCCCGCCACAATCCACGTGCATGCTCCAGCAGTCGGAGGTGGATTTGGTGGCAAGGTCAGCCGGACGCAGGACGAGCATGCGTTGGTGATGATCGCAAAGTTGGTGGGCCGTCCTGTTCGGTGGGTGCAGACTCGCGGCGAATATTTCACCGGAGCCACCCAGGGCCGTGGCGAGCACATGAGCTTTCGTCTCGCCGGAACCGCAACCGGCCGAATCTCCGCGTTGTCGTGCCACATGCTCAAAGACAGCGGCGCATATCCGGGCGTCGGGGCAACGTTGCCGGCGCGCTTCAACTCCTACGACGTGAGCGGCCCGTACGACATCGCCCACTGCGAATTCTCGTCGACGGCGGTAGTTACGAACGCTCCGCAGATTTCTGCCTACCGCGGCGCGGGACGTGCGGCCTATATCGCGGCGCTCGAGCGGATGGTCGACCTCTACGCCGCCGCTGTCGGACAGGACCCGGCCGAGGTTCGCCGTCAGAATCTCGTCGCCGTAGACCAAATGCCGTTCACCGCGGTCACCGGAGTCGTGTACGACGAAGCCGACTACGTGGGCGACATGGATCGAGCGCTCGCCCTTGCTGGTTATGACGACCTGCGTCGCCAACAGCGCGAGCGGCGCGACGCCGGAGATAGCCGCCAGATCGGGATTGGGATTGCGACGTATCACTTGCAGACGGTGGGCGCTGGCGGCTCCGAAGAAGCACGGGTCGAGATCGAAGCCGACGGACGTGCGGTCGTGTACACGGGCACCACTGACCAAGGCCATGGACACACCGCGACGTGGGCCCAGATCGCCGCCGACACGCTCGGCATGAACATCGACAACATCATGGTTCGCGAAGGGTCGACCGACCACACCCCGACCGGGGTCGGTGCCGTGGGATCCCGGTCGCTGCAAACCGCTGGCATCGCCATTCAGACCGCATCGACAACACTCGTCGAACGAGCGAAGGGGATTGCGGCGGCGCTTCTCGAAGCGTCTGCGGCCGATGTGCAGTGCGAAATCGTCGACCGGGAAGGCGCACCTGAGGCGCGCTTTCACGTCGCTGGTGTTCCGGCTGTCTCAGTGGGGTGGGCAGAGGTTGCCGAAGCTACGCATCGCGATGACAACGCCGATGAGCTCGTCTGTGGTGAGACACACAATCTGGGTGAGAACACGGCGTTTCCCTCGGGTACCCATGTCGCGGTGGTCGAGGTCGATACCGAAACCGGCCATGTCGAGCTCGTGCGATTTGTCGGTGTCGACGACTGTGGTGTTCGAGTGAACCCAATGATTGTCGAAGGACAGCTCCACGGCGGAGTGGCGTCGGGCGTGAGCCAGGTGCTCGGAGAGGAGATGCGCTACGACGCCGACGGAAACCCGCTCACGACGAACTTCGGCGACTATGGGCTGGCGACCGCTGACATGTTGCCTCGGTTGGAGCTCGCCACATCGGCGATGGGCTCGTCGTTCAACTCGCTGCGGGCAAAGGGTGTTGGCGAGGCGGGCGGTGTTGGTTCTGTGGGTGCGCTGCACAACGCTGTCGTCGATGCCGTGCGCCACCTCGGTGTGCAACACATCGAGTTGCCGTGTACACCTCACCGGGTTTGGAAGGCAATCCATCAGGCCGAATCGGAGGCGTCAAATGCCTAGGTCGATTTACTGGTTTGCGTAGGATACTTAAAAGGCTACGATTGCTAGATCTTGTTACCGATGGGTAACTTTAGGTTGATTCCCCTTCGGAACAGCCGATGAACAACCGTACGCAGAGGAGCATTCACATGGCCGATTATTCACTCGAACTCAACGAAGACCAGCTGCAGCTGCAGAAGTGGGCGCACGGGTTTGCTGAAGACGTCATGCGTCCTGCAGGCGAGGAATGGGACGAGCGTGAAGAAACGCCGTGGCCAATCATCGAAGAAGCAGCCAAGATCGGGCTCTATGGCTGGGAGATTATGGCCGAGACCATGATGAACGACCCGACAGGCCTCTCGCCGATGGTCCTCATCGAAGAGCTTTTCTGGGGAGACGCAGGCCTCGCCATGTCGATCATGGGTACGGGCCTCGCCGCTGCCGGTATCGCCGCATCGGGAACCCAAGAGCAGCTATTTGAGTGGGTTCCCCAGTGTTATGGCACGCCAGAGGACATCAAGCTCGGTGCCTTCTGTTCTTCTGAGGCTGACGCTGGTTCTGACGTAAGCGCCATGCGCACCCGCGCAACGTACAACGAGGCCAAAGACGAATGGACGCTCAACGGCACCAAGACGTGGATCACCAACGGTGGCATTGCCGACATCCACGTCGTAGTCGCTGTGGTCGATCCTGAGCTCGGTTCGAAGGGGCACGCGAGCTTCATCGTTCCGCCAGAAGCCAAGCTCGACGGCACGCTGACCCAAGGTCAGAAGTTCAAGAAGCACGGAATTCGTGCAAGCCACACGGCCGAGATCGTGCTCGAAGACGTGAAGATCCCTGGATCGTTCCTGCTCGGTGGCAAAGACAAGATGGACGAAAAGCACGCCTACCTCCGAGAGGGCACCGGCGGATCGAACATCAGTAACTCGGCAATGAAGACCTTCGAGTCGACACGCCCAGCAGTTGGCGCCCAGGCCGTCGGTATCGCCCGCGCCGCATATGAGTACGCGCTTGAGTACGCCAAGGGACGTGAGCAGTTCGGCAAGCCGATCATCCAGAACCAGGCGATTGGCTTCATGCTCGCCGACATGATCACCGAGATCGACGCCGCACGACTGCTCGTTCACCGGGCTGCATGGCTCTCGAAGAACGGTGAGTTCACGAACGCCGAAGGTTCGATGGCCAAGCTCAAGGCCGGCCGCACCGCAACCTGGGTCACCGAACGCGCAATGCAGATCCTCGGCGGTTACGGCTACGTCCGTGAGTACCCCGTCGAGCGCTTCCATCGCGACGCCAAGATCCACGACATCTTCGAAGGCACCGAGCAGATCCAACAGCTGGTCATCAGCCGTGCGATCTCGGGCATGCGCATCGTTTAGGTACGAGAATGACGAGTGGCGGTTCGCAGATCGTTGGTCCATGGCGTAGCGCTCGATACCTCGCCGTTCGAATACCCATTGGGGTTGACGACATCGGCGAGGGCGATATCGCTGCTGATATACCGGGCCTCGTTTGCCCCACTATCGAAGGGCACGGGTCCTGGGCGGTGACGATCGATCTTGTCGCTGGTCGCTTACTCGACTGGGGACAGCCTGAACGAGGGTTCTCGGTCAACCTGAAGGTAAAGGACACTGGTCGGTACATGCTGCTCGATGCGGGGAGGAACCCGATCATCCAGCTGGTTGACAGTTATGTTCCGCACGGCATCCTCGATGGCGACTTCGGGGACTATCTCGAACTCGACATCCTTAAGGACGGGCGCATTGATCGTTGGCCGGGCATCCTCGACACGAACGACTTCGAAAATGGCACGACCGAATTTTCTGAACCGCGATCATCCGAACCACAAGGGCACGAGCCATGGGTCAATCCATACGAGGCGGAGCTCAAGAGTGGCGATTTCACTCCGCAGCGGCGGCGCGAATTGCTGACGCTCGCTCGACGGTATCGAATGGCCAATCCGGAGTACTTCGAACACCGTTCACGGTAATGATCGCCGGAGCCAGTTCCTCGAAGACGAAAGGCGCACTCATTCGGCCTCCTCAAGCACAGATCGAAGTTCCGCTCCGGTCTCGACGAGTCGAACGTCGCAAGCAAGGTCCACAGGGAGGTTGGCCGCAGCGGACCCGGAGGTCACGCACGTCGGACAGCCGACAGGGATGATGGCCAAGTCGGAAGTCTTCGCAGCACGAACGAGTAGGTCCCAAGTTTCATCCCCGCTGATATGGCTCACCATGAGGCCGGACCCAAGATCGTTGTAGCCATGCAGATCAGCCCCGCCACCCGGCATAACGAGTCGAGCGAAACCCGACTGACCGGACTCAGTGACGTACGGCGCAAGGACGCCTCGAACAGCATCGGCGTCCGCCCGAGCAGCGTCACCGTCGCTGAAGGCTTGGAGGAAGACGTCGAACGACACCTACCCACTATCGCAGGGAAGCGGTTGGCGGCTACGGCATTCGTCGACCCACGTATTGATCCGACATCTTCGAAGGCACCGAGCAGATCCAGCAGCTCGTCATCAGCCGTGCGA
>CALBVK010000315.1 GCA_937969345.1 uncultured Acidimicrobiales bacterium | reverse complement strand
GGGCCCATCGACGATCGCAATGAACCCAGCTGCGGCCTCGCGGACCGAGATACGACTCACGCCATCGATGTCCCATGTCAGGACTGGCTTGGAGGCTGCATCAAGTCCGACCGTGCACGTGGCCGTCACCATTGGTTCGGGCACCGTGATCGGCGCTGGGGTACACGGCACGTCGGTGCGGACGCCATCGGGACGCCAGCGGACGAGGTAGCTGTAATCGCCCGGAGCGACCGAGTCGGTGTAGCTGCCCGCTCCTGCCACGTCGTTGGCGATCCAACCACCGTCACGGCGGATAACCACGCTGTCGACGTCGTTGGCGGAGAAGCCCGAGTACGAAATGATTGGCTGATCGTTGCCATCGAGCGAAACGGTGCACGCCGCGTCTCCGGGAACCGTGAACGGCGAAGCCAGACCGGGTGAGGTGTTTCCGACGGCATCCTTCGCGAAGCCGCGGATCTCATAGTTACCAACCGGAAGGTTGGCGACCGGGTACGACCACGCGACCTCGCCGAGGCCGATTGGGGACACGGTGACCGGGAGATCAACCGAGGCTGCAGCGAACGAGCCGTCGAGCTGGAGGAACTGATCGGTGGTGATGTTCTTCAGCCGGATCGTTACCGAAGTGACATCGAGGTTGTCGCTGGCGGTTCCTGCGATCTGCGTTGCATTGGCTGCGACACCGCCGGGAATGGGTTCGGTGACCACGATCTCGGGAGCGGTGACATCGTCACCTGCGCCGAAATCGAACAGGCCGGAGCGACCCACGCCGAAGGTGTTGAATCGATCGGAGTCGTGGCCGGCGAGCAGCCCACGATCGATGAGCGTGAGGTCGTAAACAGCCACAAGGTTGTTACTTCCCGGATCCCAGTCAAGGGCTTGTCCAGTCGTTGGATCAAGCGCAGCCATTTGCTTGCGGAAGACGGCGTTGTCTGGATCGAGAACCGACGGGTTTATTGCCGCGAGCGGATCATTGACATCACAGCCGTTCGCACGACCCGTCCACGTCGAGCTGACACCGCCGAGAGGGATTGGGTTCTTTGGCGCTGCACAGAAGTGCCCACCGGCGTACACGGCAACGTCGGAGACGGCAAGACTGAACACGCTCGAGTACATGCGAGCAGACCAGGTGAAGTTCACGGTCGCTGCACCAGCGGTTTCGTATCGCACGACCGAGTCGCAGTTCGGTGGGTTATCGGCACCCTGACCACCAACGACGAGGAACGATCCGTCAGGAGACAACTCCATGTCGCGAAGTGCCCGCCAGCAGTTGCTCGCGAGGTTCTGTTGAATCCATGGCACATTCCAGCCGCTGAGGGTCGGAACCGCTCCGCCGAGGTCGAACTTTGCAACCGCCTGACGGGTCTGACCGTCGAGGCTCTGGGCGTAGTGGAGAACGAACAACGAGCTGCCATCGGGAGTTGCCTTGACCCGACGGACGAGCTGCGACCCGTTGATCGAGTCGGTGAACGCAGGGAGGAAGTTTGGGTCTACCTCTCCGGTGATGCGGTCGACCTTGGCTAGACCTTGCGCTGGCTGACCAGAAACCTGCGTGAAGTCGCCACCGATGTAGACCGAGTCGCCAACCTCGACGATCGACTGCACACGGGCTGAAGCACGCGGACCAAAGCTGGTGATCAACTGTCCTTCGGCGTCGAGCTTGGCAACGCGGAGTGGGAACGAGTCATCCCAAAGCGAGAAGAGTCCTCCGACATAGAGGCCGTCGCCAGCTTGGGTGGGTTCGAGCGAGCGAACCACCTTGTTCAGGACCGGGCGGAAGTTCGGATCGAGGACGCCGGTGTCGATGTCGTAGGCGAAGATGTATGGCTGGGTGATGACACTTCCGTCGATCAGTTGGACCTGCTGAAAGTCACCACCGACAAAGATTCGATCGCCGACCTTGGCGTGAGCTAGTACTCGGCCGTCGAGCACGACTGGCACATCGCGCCGCGGGGTCTCGGGAACGAGCTGTCCCTGGGCGAGGCCTGCCGCATCGGCTGGCTTTTCTCCGCTCGAAACAACAAAGGCCATTCCGAAGATAATGGCGGCAAGGGCGAGGGCGGGAACGGCCCAGAGCCGAGATCGTAAAGTTCGCATGTAGCTTCCTTCGTCGTGGTTGGTAGCTGACATAAGGGTGACAGCGAAAATGCACCCAATCTTGGGGAGAACGGCCCATGCGAGGACCCATTTGGACATTTGGTCCAAACGGCTCAAGACACGATCGGGGCCGATTTCTACAGTGATATTCACAACACAAACGTGTGGGGTGGACGGCTCGGGCGGAGTCGTCCATCTGCAGTTTTGGGCACCCGCTTCGCCATGACCGGAAGCGTCCCGAACCGAATAGCCTTAGTGGTTATGAGTACTGCCTCGGATCAGCCATATCCCGCCGTCGACAAGCCAGATTTCCCGGCTATCGAGACGCGAATTTTGGCGCGCTGGGAAGAGGCCTCTACCTTCCAGCGCTCGATCGATGAACGGCCAGACGACGACGAATACGTGTTCTACGATGGCCCTCCATTCGCAAACGGTCTCCCCCATCACGGCCACCTGCTAACCGGCTACGTCAAGGACGTCGTGCCCCGCTACCAAACCATGCGAGGCAAGAAGGTCGATCGGCGGTTCGGCTGGGACTGTCATGGGTTGCCGGCCGAAATGGAAACCGAGAAGCAGCTCGGCGTATCCGGACGCGTCGCAATCACCGAATACGGCATCGACAACTTCAACGACGCGTGCCGCACCTCGGTCATGAAATACACCAGCGAGTGGGAGAAGACGGTCACCCGTCAGGCCCGTTGGGTGGACTTCGAGAACGACTACAAGACGATGGACATCGACTACATGGAGTCGGTCATCTGGGCGTTCAAACAGCTCTGGGACAAGGGACTGATCTACGAAGCCAACCGCGTCATGCCCTATAGCTGGGGTGCAGAGACACCGTTGTCCAACTTCGAGATCCGCCTCGACGATGCCACCCGACCACGCCAGGACCCAGCGGTAACCGTTGCGTTCAGCCTTACCGAGAACCCCGGCGACCCCGGCCCAATGAAGTTGTTGGCGTGGACGACCACCCCGTGGACCCTGCCCTCGAACCTCGGCCTTATCGTTGGGCCCGACCTCGACTACTCGGTCATGGAACTCGACGGCGAATACCTCATCTTGGGCTCAGCGACCGTTGCCAATTACGCAAAGCAACTCGAGGGCGCAACCGAACATTCGGTCATCAAGGGCACCGACCTCGTGGGTCGTACCTACGCGCCGTTGTTCCAGTACTTCGCCGACCGCGACGACCTGAACGCGTTTCGGGTGATGGCCGGAGACTTCGTCGAGACCGAAGAAGGCACCGGCGTTGTGCACACGGCCCCGGGCTTCGGTGAGGACGATCAGCGCATTGCCCAAGAGAACGGCATGGGCATGGTTGTGCCGGTGAACGATCAAGGTCGGTTCACCGCCGAGGTCACCGACTTCGCCGACATGAATGTCTTCGACGCGAACCCTGAGGTCATCCGCCACGTCAAAGAGATGGGTCGCCTCATCCGCCACGACACCTACGAGCACAACTATCCGCATTGCTGGCGAACCGACACGCCGATCATCTACCGAGCGCTGCCGAGTTGGTACGTCAAGGTCACCGACTTTCGCGACCGACTGGTCGAGCTCAATCAAGAGATCAACTGGATTCCCGACAACGTGCAGAACGGCCGCTTCGGCAAGTGGCTCGAAGGAGCGCGCGACTGGTCGATCAGCCGTAACCGCTTCTGGGGATCACCAATCCCGATCTGGCGAAGCGACAACGATGAGTACCCACGCATCGACGTGTACGGCAGCCTTGACGAGCTCGAGGCGGACTTTGGCGTGCGCCCCGACAACCTGCACCGGCCCTACATCGACGAGCTCGTTCGTCCAAACCCCGACGACCCGACCGGTCAGTCAATGATGCGCCGCGTTCCCGAGGTCTTCGACTGCTGGTTCGAGAGTGGCTCGATGCCATTCGCCCAGGTGCACTACCCGTTCGAAAACAAGGAGTGGTTCGAGGAGCACT
>CALBVK010000314.1 GCA_937969345.1 uncultured Acidimicrobiales bacterium | reverse complement strand
GCTGGCGCCTCCGAACGAGAAACTCGCAACACTGCATCGGCTGGCGGTACGCGTTCGAAGAAGTCGGCGAACAGAGCTGACCGGCGGGCCGAAGCTACCAAGACCAACCCCGGCCTCGCAGACGACATCGCCGCAGGAACGCTCGGCGAAGAGCAGATGGACGCCATTGCCTCCGCTGCCGACAAGACCAACGGCGAAGCCGCCACCGACAGCAACCTGATCAACAACATCAAGAACTCCCCCGCCGACGACGCAGGCAAGATCGCATCCCGCTGGCTCGAAGAGCGCGACGACCCCAACGGAACCGAAAGCCGTTACAAGCGGCAGCGTGCCCGCCGCAGCGTTCGCTTCGGACTCGACCCCAAAACCGGGTGCGAGTCCATGACCGCTCTCGGAGACCGTGAGTCGATTAACGAACTCCGCAAACTCCTCGAAGCCCGGGCGAACGAGCTGTACAAGAACGATGGCGGACGTGAGGTGCCCAAGCAGAAACATCCACGCACGCATGCCCAGCGCATGTACGACGCCCTGTGTGGACTACTGGGGAACAGCGGCCGGCTCGGAAACAGCGGAGCAGCGACACCCGACCCAGCTGCGCCGACTCCAGGAACGACAACTACAGCAGTATCCGAGCCGACCTCTGCGCCTGCGGTGCGCAACATGATGCACGTGTCGATCACGGTCGACGATGACTCCGCTGCGCAGATCCGAGCCGCGACCGTTGGCGGCAAGGGATACCTTCCGCAGTCGGTCCTCGAGAAATATGCGTGCAGCACGATGATTGGTGGCACCGTCTTCTCCGAATCCGGCGAAGTGCTCTGGTTCGGCCGCACACGACGCCACGCAACACCGGCACAATTCGCTGCTCTGATTGCCCGAGATGGCGGTTGCGTCAAATGTGGCGCAGCCCCGTCACGATGCGAAGCACACCACCTGATGCCATTCAACGCACCCGCACAAGGTGAAACCAACATCGACGAACTCGCGCTGGTTTGTAGCGACGATCATCAGTGGATACACGAGCAACACCTCACCCTGTACTGGCAACTGGGCCCACCCGACCCCCACACCGGCCAGCGAAACCGGGTGTGGCTCACCCGGCCAGCCACCGCCGACGAAATTGCTCCCGATAGGAGCCAGCAATCACGACATCGAAGGCAGTCGAACGCCGAACGACAACGTCCAGAAACCAATCGAACCAACACCCGTGGTTTCGCCGACGCTCGTTAACGATTCGGCGGGCACGTTGGCGACTCGATTCAGCTCATTGCTCAGCCCGAGAGTTAGTCGAAGTATTCGCTCAGCTGCTCGACAAGATCTGCTGCTTTGTTGCGGCCGATGATGCATCGATCCTCGGGCAAGAAGTGCACACCCTCGACCTCAATGACATCGAACGGCAGACCGTCTTGCACCTCGGCCCACGGATCGAGCGTCACCGCGTTATCGGACTCACTGGCACCGACATAGACCACCGGAACATCGAGCGGCTTTGGCTTGTACCGCAACGCAGCACGGCGGATGACCGGTCCGAGCTGCCGCTCGGCGTCCTCCATCGTCGGGGTCTCCCCAGCGTCGCGGGCGTTGCGATACCGGCGACGAGCAATCGCAAAGCTCGCCCGTTCACGCAGACGCTTTGCGCCCTCGGTCGCCACAGCCCGAACGCCGTCGTCCTGCAACATGTCTCGGTACTTCTCGGCGATCGTGCCCGTGTCGTCAACCTTGAGCCCAGCCATCACCGTGTCGACCAAGACAACCAGCTCAACTTCGTCGCCGCGGGCCTTGAGCAACCGAGCGATCTCCCACGCCAACAATCCACCCGTCGACCACCCGAGCAACCGGTACGGGCCATGGGGAACCGCGGTATCGAGCGCTTCGAGCATGAGCGATGCCTGCGCCCAGATTGTGCCGACAATCTCGCTACGGGCATCAGCGCCTGGTAGACGAACGCCAACAACCGGAGTGTCCTCGTCGAGCGCTCGAACGAGCGGCGCATACCGAAGCAAGTTGCCACCGCCAGGCGGCAACACGATCAGCGGCGTGCCCTCACCCGATGAGCGCAACCATTCGACCAGGGTGTCCTGCTCATCCGAGTTGCGTCGAACCGTTCTCTCCGCGGCATCGACAATGTCGGCAACCTCGTGAGCTCGCTCGGCGTCGGCCACCTCGGCTTCCGACGGAGCGGCACCCAACCGCTGGGCAAGGCGCGCTGGCGTCGGCGCATCCATCAGCTCACCGATCGCTACCCGCTGACCAAACTCGTTTTCGAGCATCGATACAACAGCGACCGCCCGAAGCGAATCGCCGCCGGCATCGAAGAAATCTGTGTTCGGGCCAATCGCCGAACCGTCGGCGGCCGCACCCTCAAAGGCGGCACGGAAAATGTCGGCCACGGCCAGGACGACCGGGTCATCAGACTCGGCAACTGGCTCGACGGACACCTCGCCCAGGGGCAACTCATCGAGCCGCCCGCGGTCGAGTTTGCCATTCGCGTTTCGTGGCAGTTCATCGACGACCACAACCCTGCTCGGCACATGGGTGGACGGCAGAATCAGTCCCGCAGTTGCACGTACGTCTGCGCCGGTCGTTCCTGCAGCTTCGATCCACGCGACGAGCTGACGACCCCGGAGGCCCACCAGACACGAGGACACACCATCGATGCTGGAAACCGCTTGTTCGATCTCGGTCGGCTCGATACGAACGCCGCCAACAGATAGCTGCGAATCGACGCGACCTAAGAAGTCGAGAGCGCCGTTGGAGCGGCGCACCACGAGGTCGCCGGTGCGATAGATCGGCCCGGCACCCCGGTCGGCCACAAAGCTCGATGCGTCCTCGTCGGACAAATATCCACTCGATACGCCGGGCCCAGAAACCCACAGCTCGCCGGCGGTATCGAGCGGCAATGCAACACCTGCGGTGTCGACCACTTCGGCTGCCATACCCGGAATTGGTTGGCCGATCGGCACGATCATTGCGTTGGCGTCGGCTCGGGAACAGCGGTGCGCCGTCGACCAGACGGTCGCCTCCGTCGGGCCGTACTCGTTGATCAGCTCGGTGCGAACCGACTTCAGCGGATGTTGGTAGCCAACGCCCAACGGCGGATCGTCTGCGAGCGCCTCGAAATGAGCGCCGACGAGTGCAGGAGGACATGCCTCGCCAGCCACGATCACCGTGCGGAGGCTTTCGAGCTCGTTTGTCGAACGTTGCAACAGCGCACCGTAGAGCGACGGAACCATGAGCGTGTGCGTGACCTCGGTGCTCGCAATCAAGGCGAGCAACGCGTCGACATCGTGGACCTGGTCTTCGGTTGGGATGACGAGCTCGCCACCGTCGGCCAGCGTCCAGAAGAGGCCAGCGACCGACGAATCAAACCCGGCGCTCGACACGAGCAAGTACCGCTCGACCGGCTCGGCGTACCACTGGCGACGAGCTCCAAGAGATGCGGCCAGGTTGCCATGACTAATCGGCACACCCTTCGGCTGCCCCGTCGAGCCCGACGTGAAGATCACATAGGCCTCAGCGTCTGCGCCTACCGATGCAATGCGGGTAATGGGGAGCACCGCGTTCTCGTCACGGTCGACGTGAATGGTGGTGACCTCGGTGAGACCTTGATGGCCAGAACCAGACGACACTGCAGCTCGCACACCGGCTGCGGACAACAGCTCGGTGACACGTGCTGCCGGGTGAGAGATATCGATCGGCACATAGCTGGCGCCGAGCATCCATGTCGCCGTGATTGCCGACAGGAGATCGACCGACCGAGGCAGCACAACGGCAACCCGGTCTCCGGCACCCACGCCAACAGCACGAAGCCGGGCGGCGAGACGCCGCGCCTCTGCGTCGAGTTCGGCGTAGGTCAGGGTTCGATCGCCGGAACGAACCGCCAACTCTTCCGCCCGGTCCTCGGTGATCGCGGCCAACAGCGCTGGCACCAATGGCAGCTCGCTCAGCGGCTCGCCAAGTGACGGTGTCGGACGGACTGCAGCGCTGTCCACGAGAGCCGACGCGTCGGCGACCAACAGTTCGAGCGCTCCAGCGAAACCGTCGAGCAACCGTTCGGCGCTTTCCCGACCAACGGTCGAGCCCCGGTATTCACAACCGAGCTCGATCTTCTCTCCGCGGATCTGCACAAAGAACGTG
>CALBVK010000313.1 GCA_937969345.1 uncultured Acidimicrobiales bacterium | reverse complement strand
AGCGGCCTGACCTCGCAGGCGGCTCGTCCCTCGCCGATTCTGCCGCCTTCGTTCAAGCCGCCTGTTTGTCCCCTTCGGGGAGCGTTCGGGCCACGCAGGCCGAACGCCCGAGGCGCGAAAACGGCGTTGCAGCTGTGTCCGTTCGAACCGGCTTCGCAGCTTCGAACTTGCGGGTTGACCTCGGCGGCGGCTCGTCCCTCGCCAATTCTGCCGCCTTCGTTCAAGCCGCCTGTTTGTCCCCTTCGGGGAGCGTTCGGGCCACGCAGGCCGAGCGCCCGAGGCGGCGCAATCGACGTTGCAGCCGAGTCCGATGATCGGGGTGCTTGCCGTACTGTCCATTCCCTGTAGCTCGAAGCTGCGAAGCCGGTTCGAGCGGACGCGGCCTCCGGCTGTCCGCAGAGCACACCGAGCGAAGCGAATGTGCGATTGCCGGGAGCGAGGAACGAGCGGGAAAGCAGCTGTCGTCGTCCGCCGGTGCGGCTAGAGACCGACTAGGCCACTCGGACGACGATGGTTGCGTAGCCTTCCGCGCCGTTTGGTGCTGGTGCGACCGGGATCGGTGACTGGGTAACGCCGTCCTTGTCGGTGGCGCGCACCCGGACCAGCCAGTCGCCTGGGGTTGCATCCCACTCGTGGCGCCACTGCACCCAGGTCTCGTCCGACTCGACATTCGCGAGTTCGACTTCGGTCCAGGTCGATTCGTCTTCGATCGATTCGGTTGCGTCCATGCCGATGTAGACCTCGACCTTTTCGATACCGATCGTCGGGGACCATGCAATTCCGCCAAGGGTTGTCATGCCCGCATCGAACTGACTGCGGTTGGTTGGCACATCGATCCGGGACTGCGTCTTGATCGGGCCTTCCTTGCTCCAACCCCGAGGCATCCAGAAACCGTCGACGCCGATCCAGTCGGTGATCGAGATCTCCTCGACCCATTTCGTCGCGGATACGTATCCGTACAGACCGGCGATGACGAGACGGGCGGGGAAGCCGTGGATGATCGGAAGCGGTTCGCCGTTCATCTTCAGCGCGAGCATGGCGGTTCGTCCGTCGTACGCAAGTGGCACCGGGAAGCCGCACGTGAAGCCGTCAACCGAGCGGCTAAATACCTGGTGCTGGCCGTTGGTTGGATCCTGGATGCCGGCTTCTTCGAACAGCTCGGTAAGCGGGATGCCGCTCCATATCGCGTTGCCGACGAGGTTGCCACCGACCGGGTTTGAGACACACGACAGCGTGACCTCGCGTTCGACCATAGGACGGGCGAGGAGCTCCTCGTAGGTGTACGTGACCGGCGTGTCGACGTATTCACCGTTGATGGTGAGGGTCCATGTCGACGGGTCGACCTCAGGCTTCTGGAGCGCCGTATCGATCAGGTAGAACTCGTCCTCGGGGCTGATCGGCGTGATGTACGACGAGATCCCCGGAACGCCATCGAACTCGCCCACCGGCAGCGGCCCGGTAGGTGCCTGGGTCGGTGCCGCCGATGTTGCTCCCGGAACGGTCGACGTAGTGGTTGAGGCCTCGGTCAGGATCTGTTCGCGTGCGAGCTCCGCAGCGCTCGTGCGGCCGATCTGGCCAACGGCGGTGAGGGCCACGGCGCCAGCAGCAGCACCACCGTAAGCCAGGACATGGCGGCGATCGGTCGCCTGGCTAAGCGGACTACCGGGGACGATCGCGTCGTGCGCTGCGACGCCATCCGCCTTCGCCGAGCGGCGGGCAACAGCGAGCAAGATCCCTACGGTGAGTGCACCAAGAACGGCCGCGGCGATCGCGACAAGCCATGACGCCGGCGCACTCGTGAGATCGTTCCGTGCAGTGACAAAGCCGCCGAACAGGCCGAACACCCCGAAACCGAGAGGGACGGCCAGCGAGTTCGAACGTTGCTTTACGCCAAGCCAACCACCCACCGCCAGAGATGCGAGGGTGATGCCACCGAGCAGCAGTGGTTTCTGAAGTGTTCCGATGTTGTTGATGCTGGTCGCCACGACATTTCCGGGCGTGATGTCGATCAGCAACTCTCCGACACCGATCACGAGCGAGATAACCGAGTCGCTGAATCGAGCAACGAACTGGCCAAAGGAGAGTGCGACCGCGGCGCCGATAGCGCCGGCCAGCCAGCTCATCCCGGTAGACGGATTCGGAGACGTCTCCAAGGCACCAGAGGGCTCGTCAATTTCGGGGGGTGTCATCGCAGGGTCGTCGATGTCGCTCATGGGACAAGTGTGCCAGCCCCGCTGATGACTAGAGTGACGCGCTGTGGATCGTTCCGAACTCGTTCACTTCGGCTGGGACGCCGAGTGGGCCACCGTTTTTGCTGATGCCGAGACGTCTGGCGTCCCTGGTCGAATCAGCCGGGTCGAACGGGGGGAATCTGACGTCGTCACCGAGAACGGCGTGGTTCGTGCCCTCTCGGATTCGCAGCGGTCCCAATCGTCTACCGCTCCAGTTACCGGTGACTGGGTTGTCGTCTCCGAGCTCGATGAGGTTTGGACCATCGATACGATCCTGCCGCGACGAACCGTCCTCGTTCGTCGTGACCCTGGCGAACGCGAAGAGCAGCAGCCGCTTTCGGCCAACGTCGATGTTGTCTTTCTCGCTCACGGATTCGACCGGCCATTTCGTGCCGGCAAGCTCGAACGCTTTCTCGTCCTCGCCTGGAACGCTGGGGCGACGCCGGTCGTCGTTCTAACCAAGGCCGACCTCTCCGACACCGAACAGAGCGCCGAACTCCTGGGGATCGTGCAAGCGGTCGCACCCGGAGTTGAGGTGGTCATCACAAGCATCGAGTCCATGGTCGGCCTCGACCGGGTGCGAGAGCTTCTCCAGCCAAACCGGTCGGGCACGCTGCTCGGTGAGTCCGGAGCCGGAAAGAGCTCACTCGTCAACGCATTACTCGAGACCGAAGCCCAGGAGACTCAACCAGTTCGCTCCGGGGATGCGAAGGGCCGCCACACGACCATCACCCGCGACATGCTGCGTATCCCTACCGGTGGGGTGCTCATCGATACTCCCGGCGTTCGCGCCGTTGGCCTTTGGGACGCCGAAGATGCGTTGTACCAGGTCTTCTCCGATATCACCGACGCATCCGCAGACTGTCGGTTCAACGACTGTGCCCACGTGGGCGAACCGGGCTGTGCTGTTCGAGCGCTCGTCGACGACGGAGAAATCGATCCGAGACGTCTCGATCGATACCAACAGATGATCGACGAACTCGCCGAGATCGAACAGCGGCTCGTCGAACGAGAACGTGCGCCCAAGGGTCGGCGACGTCGCTAGCCCACGGCCGTCGAGCACTGCGTCGACTCGCCAAAAACCGCTCAAACTCAACCTTTATGGGCCGAAAGCGCTATGTTCGCTGGGCCTCGGCGCTACCTAATCTGGGGTCTGTGAACTCCACGACACGAATCCGCGTCCTTCTCGCCCTGCTCGCCGTTGCCACCGGCGCCTTAGTCTTCGCGCTCTTTCGAGACAATGCGCCCGCGATCGACGACGAATCGATGCCGTTCGGCGAGGTATCTGCGCTCATTGATTCGGGCGATGTCGAGTCGGTCGAGTTTGTTCAGAACTCGGGCACGATCAGCGGAACGCTTCGCAATGGCGACGAGTTCACCTCGATCGTGCCGCCGCTGTACACCGATGAACTCACCGAAGTGCTCCTCGAAGCAAGCCCGGCGATCTCGGTCAACACCGTGCAACCTCCGAGTGCGGGTACGAACTGGGGCAACCTCGCCGCAACCGTGATCCCCATGCTGCTTATGGTCATCCTCGTGTGGGCGATCCTCGCTCGCATGAGTGGAGGCAAGAAGGCTCGCAAGAACTTCACGGCCAAGACCCGCAAGAGCTCAAACGAGATCCAAGAGGTCACCTTTGCCGATGTCGCTGGTGCATCCGAGGCGGTTGTCGAACTGGGCGAGATTCGTGAGTTCCTGTCCGATCCGGGTCGCTTCCATGAGATTGGCGCAAAGATCCCAAAGGGCGTACTGCTCTACGGTCCTCCCGGAACCGGAAAGACGCTTCTTGCTCGCGCCGTCGCCGGTGAAGCTGGCGTGCCGTTCTACACCCTGTCCGGATCCGACTTTGTCGAGATGTATGCCGGTGTCGGCGCTAGTCGTGTTCGCGATCTGTTCGAAGACGCCCGTAAGAACGCTCCGGCCATCATCTTCGTCGATGAGATCGACGCCGTCGGCCGTCATCGCGGCGGCAGCGCAACCGCAGGTAACGAAGAGCGTGAACAGACGCTTAACCAGCTACTTGTCGAGATGGACGGTTTCGACGTTGATACCGGCGTCATCTTCATCGCTGCGACGAACCGTCCCGATGTACTCGATCCTGCGTTGTTGCGCCCTGGACGCTTCGACCGTCAGGTCGCCGTCGAACGTCCGGACCTCACCGGGCGTCGCGAGATCATCGCTGTGCATGCAAAGGGCAAGCCGCTCGGTCCTGATGCTGATCCCGAGACCATTGCTCGTCGGACGCCTGGGTTCACCGGCGCCGACCTCGCCAACCTGCTGAACGAATCTGCCCTGCTCACCGCTCGGCGGAACAAGGACGTCATTGGTCAAGAGGAGATCGACGATGCGCTCGACCGTGTCATCGCTGGCCCGGCCAAGGGCCCGAACACGTTGTCGGACAAAGAGAAGTACGTCATTGCGTACCACGAGGCCGGCCACGCACTGGTCGGACATGTCCTTCCAAATGCCGATCCAATTCACAAGGTCTCGATCATTGCTCGCGGCAAGGCGTTGGGCTTCACACTCGCATTACCCGAGAAGGACAAGGTTCTCCGTAGTCGGTCAGAGCTGAACGATGAGATGGCCATGCTACTCGGCGGGCGCATTGCCGAAGAGATCATCTTTGGGGATCCGACTACCGGAGCGTCTAACGACATCGAACGGGTCACCGCTACCGCACGTTCCATGGTGACCGTGTATGGCATGAGTTCAAAGCTGGGACTGCGAAAGTTCGGCGTGGGTGTCGGCGAGGCGTACGCCGCGAGCACCGCACAAAACTACTCCGACGAACTCGCCAAGCAGATCGATGATGAGATTCGGATGCTCGTCGAAGAGGCTGGCGCGGAGGCCCGTGAGATTCTGACGCTGCATCGTCCGGTGCTCGACCGTTTGGCCGAAGCACTCATCGAGTGCGAGACCTTGAACAAAGAAGAGCTCGACGTGATCTTTGAGGGACTCGGCCCGATCACTCGAGCCTCGGACGCAACGATCGACCTTCGTCCGGTCTCGACCACCTAGTTCGAAAACGGGTCGGGCCGAGTCCGCCTAGCGGACTCGGCCC
>CALBVK010000312.1 GCA_937969345.1 uncultured Acidimicrobiales bacterium | reverse complement strand
CAAGGTTACGGCGGACTCCGACGGCCAGCGCCTCGACCGGCGCCACAGTGGCTGAGGGCCGCGATCTGGCACCTCGCCGATACGCTTGATGTCCCCCCAAATAGCGGAGTGCCATCATTCATCCAGATCTTGAAGCGGAACAAAAATACCTCGATCACGCCCACGCTTGTGTTGACGAGGCTCGGGAATTGGCGCGCAAACTTTCGTCATCGTTGGAGGTCGGTGCCGGCGGTACAAACCAGGCTCGATTCGAGCGCGAGGCCTTCACCGAGAACATCGTCGATCGACTCCAGCAGCTCAACATCGGCGACGCATCGCTGATCTTTGGTCGCATCGATCACGACGAGGGATTCGGCGATTCGCTGTATATCGGCCGAGTTGGTGTGTGGGACCGAGCCCAAGATCCCGTCGTCGTCGATTGGCGTGCGCCAGCTTCTGAGCCCTTCTACCGGGCGACCGGGTCGGACCCGCTCGGACTCGACCGTCGTCGCCACTTTGCGACACGTGGACGCACGTTGCTCGACATCGATGATGAATTCTTTGGCGATCTGAGCCGCCTCGATGAGCAAGCGGCTGCGGGGAAGGTACAAGGACACGGTGCGCTTATCACTGCGCTCGAGACGGCTCGCACGGGCCGACTTGGCGACATCGTCGCCACGATTCAAGGCGAGCAGGACGAGATCATTCGCGCCCCGCTTCCGGCCTTGCTCGTCGTTCAAGGGGGCCCGGGTACGGGCAAGACCGTGGTCGCGCTGCATCGCGCCGCGTATCTGTTGTATTCACATCGCTTCCCGCTCCAGGATCAAGGTGTACTCGTTCTTGGGCCGAACCGGTTGTTCCTCGCCTACATCGAACAGGTCCTGCCATCGCTCGGCGAAGCCGGCGTTCGATTGGCCGTGCTCTCGGACCTTGTCGTACCAAAGGTCCGTACCGATTGCCTCGATTCCGAAGACGCAGCTGCGGTAAAGGGCGACTTGCGAATGGTCGAGGTCATTCGACGGGCCGTGCGCCAGCGTCAGCGCAAGCTGCGATCCGACCTGGTGTTTGGCTATGGGTTGCAGAATCTTCGCCTAACGGTCTTCGAGAGCGAGATGATCGTGAAGGAAGCGCAGCGCCGCTACCGAACCCATAACGCTGCTCGTAAGTACGTCGAGAACGAGGTCTTTGCGGCGCTCGCAAACAGCGGCCGTGAGGAAGTCGATCCGCAGGAACTCCGCGATCGAATGCGGTGGACGATGCCGATCCGAGAGACGTTGGAATGGATGTGGCCGGTGCTTACCCCGGCTCAGCTGCTCCATGATCTGTTCCGAAGCGAGCGGTTGCTGCAAGCTGCGGGACGGGGCGTGTTCTCCGAGGACGAGCTGGGAACTCTCGCAATGGACGGCGATGAGCACACCGCGCACATCGTGTGGGCATTCAACGATGCTCCGCTGCTCGACGAAGCCAGAGCCCATCTCGGGGCTCGGCCAAAGCGCAAAGAACTCGACGACGTGCGGACCTATGGGCACATCGTCGTAGACGAAGCCCAGGACTTGTCACCGATGGCGTTACGTATGGTGTCGCGACGTTCCCTCAACGGCTCGATGACGGTCGTCGGCGACATTGCCCAAGCCACCGGCTCGTGGGCTCGCGATTCTTGGACCGAGCTCATCGAGCAGTTGCCGCAGACCAAGCACGAATTGCAACGTCGCGAGCTCACCACCGGTTATCGCATTCCAGCACCCGCTATGGAACTCGCAGCGAAGGTGCTCACCGAAGCCGCTCCGGGCCTGAAGCCGCCGGTCGCGATTCGCAACGAAGGGGCCGAACCAAAAGTCACTCGAGTCGACGATCTTGCTGCGGCGCTGCCCGGCGCCGTCTTGGCTGAGCTGGCCGAGATCGATGCTGGCAACGTTGCGGTGATCGTTCCACGCTCACTCGTCGAGCCGCTCACGGCAGCCCTGACCGAGGCGGACGTGGCGTTCGGTGGTGCGACCCGTTCGGGCCTCGACAAGCAGGTGACGATCGTCCCCGTTCAGTTGGTCAAGGGTCTCGAAGTCGACGCCACGCTCGTTGTCGAACCAGCACGAATCATCCGTGAGGAGCGGCAGGGAATGCGCGCCCTCTATGTGGCGCTCACACGCGCGACAAAGCGGGTAGGCATCCTGCATGCAGAACCCCTACCCGCTGTGTTGTCACAAACCAAGGAGCCGTAGCTCCCGAGGACTAGTCGGTCAGCGTTGGCTGAACGATGATGGCGAGGTCAGCGGTGATCGGTGACTGCCATACAGGCTTTCCGTCGGCGCCGAGCTTCGCGTCGACCTCGAGTACGAGGTAGAGGACGTTCTTGGACTCATCGACTCCCGAGAGGTCGATGTAACCGTCATTGAGATGGAGCGGGATCTTGTCTAGGTCCGAGCTAATCGCTGGACCGTTCTCGGTGTAAGAGACGGTCGCCCACAGTTCGTCGACCTTGGCCAGGAGTTCGTTCGGCATCCGGACTTCGCCCCACTTGTTGCCGCCGTCGGCGCACTCGCACGGGAAGATCTCCGTGTTGACGTTCGTGTCAACACAAGCGGTGAAGCCGATCGGATTGAACGAGTAGAAGACCGAGTGGTGACCGAGACCAATAATGCACTGGTCGCTTACCTGAGCAAAGCCATATGGGGCTGAGTTTTTGCCAGCACCGGTGAAGGCGTCGTTGACCTGGAGGTATCCGCAGTCACCGCTTGCCCAATCCCAGCAGCCAACACGGCCGCCGGAACCACCAGCGAAGAAGGTGCGGGTCGTGTTCGTGCCGTACCAGGTGATGGCGTCGCCGCCCCACGAGGTGTTGTCGAGCGGAGCGAGGGCTGCGTTGAAGCCAGCGAGGTCGTATTTGCCGGTGCCATCGAGCCGGAAGCACTTGTGCTTGATGTCGATGACATCTACGACGCAGACGCCGATCGGAGTGCCTGTTGAGTTGTGGCCCATGAAGGTCAGGTGATCATCCGCGCCACCCTTGAGACGATCCGCTTGAAGCGACGTGCTCCATCCGCTGCACGGGTTCTCCGTGCTGAGGTCGAAGCAATGGACGACGAGGCCAGCAGGAGCGTTGTGTGTTACCCAAAGCTCCTTGCCGATCTGTTCACCGTTCGTCACGTAGTTATTCGTGTCCTGGAGATCGGCGAGCGGCCAGTCCTGGGCAATGGTGTTGCCGGTACCGCAGCTCGTAAGAGTCGACGTGCCGCTCAGCTCGGCACAGCCGAATTGTCCGTCTTGGGTAAAGGCGTAGAACTTGTTGCCCCAGCGCCATGGACCGTTGAGGTTGATGTAACCGCTCCAGCTCACGTCGTTCGTCTGATCGAACAGTGGAACAAACGGCGTGTCGCAGTAGCTGCGGGTCGCAGCGTTGAAACAGGCGAGGCCGGTCTTTGCGGTGTCGCGGTTGCGGGCTGAGTAGATGATGAGACCGTTCTCTTCATCGATGTACTCAACGGGCCGGTTACCGGTCTGGTAGTTCTGCGTGAACTGCTTGCCGTCGGCCTTGCACGCTGCCTTGGTCTCGACGTCCATGCAGATGATGTCGCCGTTCTTGTTGTTCACGTGGTGGTTGACGGCCCAGATTTCCTCGTAGCCGTTGTTTGAGTTGCCGTCCTTGTTATAGAGCAATGGGCCGTAGCCGTCGCCCTTACCGGTGGCGTTGAAACCAGCGAACGGTGGGTTGATCTCGATGGTTCGTGTGCACTCGGCGCCACAGTTCGACAGAACCGACTGGGCGTTTCGTTCGATCTGCGGAGCATCGCGGAGCAGGTTGGAGAAGTACTGTTCGCCCGGCGCCTCGACAATGACGCTGATGGCACGACCGTAGCGAGGGTTACCGGCGGCATCGACGCCAGCTTCCTCAAAGCTTCGGGTGATTGTCACGATGGTTCCGTCTGTGGCGACGACGGTCCATGTTGACGAATCGTTGATGTTGGTCGGGTCGCCGGCGATGGAACCAGAACCCGGGTCAGTGAATTCAAGACCGCTGGTTTCGAGCAGGCCGATGACCGTTTCGACCGCTTCGCGCATTCCGGCAGACTCAGCGAGTTGCTGGTCCGAGAGGGACAGCTCGGCCCATGTCTTCACCCCGTTCGCATCGAAGAACTCCTTGACAGCGCGGTCGTATGCCTGCATGCCATTGAGCGAGCTCACGTCAGCTGCACGCTGTTGCTCTTGGCCCTGGCGATACCAGGCGCCGAGGTCGGTCGCGAATGCTGCAATGAAAAGCAACAGCATCATGACGAGTGCGGTTAGGACGAGTACAGCGCCACGCTCTTGTCGAGAGCTGGCCACCCGCTTTTGGAGGTTCGTTAAAAGTGCCACAATGCACCTACGGCACGAATCCCATCAACCTTTGTAGGTCGTTTGGACCGACGGGGGTAAGGCGGAGGTAAGGCGGGTTGTAGGCCGGGAGTCTTGGCCTGGGACGTTATCTCAGAGGAACAGTACGGTTATCGGCGTGTCCTCCGATCCACTGAAGCCATTTTCGGCACCGGTGCGCGCCTGGTTTGAGACTTCGTTCGCGGAGGCAACGCCACCACAACAGCTCGGGTGGCCGAGCATTGCGTCGGGCGAGAACACGCTAATTCTCTCACCGACAGGCTCGGGAAAGACGCTCGCGGCCTTCTTGTGGGGGCTCGATCGCCTCATGACCACGCCGGTTCCCGAGCGCGAACAGCGCACCCGGCTGTTGTACATTTCGCCGCTTCGTGCGCTCGCCGTCGATGTCGAGAAGAACCTTCGCTCGCCTCTGCGCGGAATCACGCTCGCCGCCGAGCGAATCGGCGAGGACGTGCACGTCCCGACGGTCGGTATGCGAACCGGCGACACCCCCGCCGACGAACGGCGCAAGCTCGTCCGCAATCCGCCGGACCTGCTCATTACGACCCCCGAGTCGCTCTACTTAATGTTGACGTCGGCGGCAAAGGAGACGTTGCGCAATATCGATGCGGTGATTATCGACGAGATCCACTCGGTTGCTGGTACAAAGCGCGGCGCGCATATGTCGGTGACTCTCGAGCGTCTTGAACACCTTGTCGGTAGGCCGGTTCAACGGATTGGGCTGTCGGCCACGCAGCGACCACTCGATGAAATCGCCCGGTTCCTCGGCGGTCGCCACGTCGTCGACGGAACCGCCTCGTGGCGAAACGTCGAGATCATCGACGCCGGCGCGCCAGCCAACATGGATATCGAAGTGGTCGTTCCGGTCGAGGACATGGGTGAGCTCGGAAAGGTGGCCGAGCCAACACCTGGAGGCGATGGCATAAATCGCAACAGCATCTGGCCGTCGGTCGATCCCAAGATCCTCGAGCAGATCCAAGCGCACCAGTCGACGATCGTGTTCGTCAACAGTCGCCGCCTGGCCGAGCGGCTCGCCGGACGCCTCAATGACATGTGGAACGACGAGGACGCTGCAACATGTGGGGACTCCCGCCCCACATCCGCGGAAACCGACATGGTCGTTTCGCAAGTTCCACTCCCCGAAGGCGGATCTGATTCCCCTTCCCGAATCGCTGCTCATCACGGGTCCCTCTCGAAGGTCAAGCGCCTCGACATCGAAGACCAACTGAAGCAGGGCAAGATCCGCGCGATCGTCGCAACCAGTTCTCTTGAACTCGGCATCGACATGGGCGCGGTCGATCTGGTCGTTCAGGTCGAGTCTCCCGGTGCTGTCAGCCGAGGGCTGCAGCGTGTTGGTCGAGCCGGCCATCAAGTCGGCGCTCGGTCGGTGGGCAAGATCTTTCCAAAGCATCGGTCCGATCTCTTGGAGACCGCCGTCGTGGTCGATCGGATGCTTCAGGGCCAGATCGAGCAGACCCGCTACCCTCGCAATCCGCTCGATGTGCTTGCCCAGCAGATCGTGGCGATGACCGCCCTCGAGGACTGGGATCTCGCCGAGCTCACGGCCACGATCCGCAATTCGGCCAACTTCGCCGAGATCTCCGACGACGTGTTCGAAGGGGTGCTCGACCTGTTGAGTGGACGGTACCCATCCGAAGAGTTCAAGGAACTCCGACCACGCATTGTTTGGGACCGCGTCGGTGGCACGATCCGATCCCGTTCGGGTGCGCAACGGCTTGCGGTCACGAACGCTGGCACGATCCCCGATCGTGGTCTCTACGGCGTATTCCTTCCCGACGGGACCCGCGTCGGCGAGCTCGACGAAGAGATGGTTTATGAATCTCGACCGGGCGAAACGTTTTTGCTCGGGGCGTCCACGTGGAGGATCGAGGACATCACCTTTGAGCGTGTGGTCGTCACCCCGGCGCCAGGCGAACCCGGCAAGATGCCGTTCTGGCATGGCGACGGACCGGGGCGTCCACTCGAACTTGGCGAAGCGATGGGGGCGTTCATCCGCGAGCTCCAAGACCTCGACCAGACCGCGGCGACGAAACGGTTAATGGAACGCCATGGCCTTGACACGCTCGCAGCATCAAACGTCTTGGGCTACATCGCCGACCAACGTGAGGCAACCGGTGTCGTGCCCGACGATCGCACCATCGTCGTCGAGCGATTCCGAGACGAGATCGGCGATTGGCGGGTCTGTATCTTGTCTTCCTTTGGTGCTCAGGTCCACGCTCCATGGGGTATGGCGTTGCGCGCTCAGCTGGCCGAGCAGTGGGGCATGGACGTTGAGATGATGTGGTCCGACGATGGCATCGTCATCCGCCTCCCCGAATCCGCCGACGAGGTTTCCCTCGACGATCTGCGATTCGACCCTGACGCGATCGACGAGGCCGTCGTTGCCGAGTTACCCGGATCGGCGATGTTCGCCAGTCGGTTCAGAGAGTGCGCGGGCCGTTCGCTCTTGTTGCCTCGCCGTCGCCCTGATCAACGCACCCCACTGTGGCAACAACGCCAACGTTCGGCCGATCTACTGAAGGTCGCCGCGAAGTATCCGAGTTTTCCGATCTTGCTCGAGGCAACGCGGGAATGTCTCAACGACGTCTTTGATGTCCCCGCCTTGCGTGGTGTGCTTCAGGGGTTGGCCGACCGCTCGATCCGAATGGTCCAAGTCGAAACGAACCGAGCGTCACCGTTCGCGCAGTCGTTACTGTTCGGCTGGATTGCGGTGTTCATGTACGAGGGCGATGCGCCGCTCGCGGAGCGACGGGCCGCGGCGTTGGCGCTCGATCGAGACATGCTCCGCGATTTGTTGGGTGCTGAGGAGCTCCGTGAGCTGCTCGATCCCGGTGTGCTCGCCGACCTGGAACTTGAGCTGCAGCGACTGGTCGATGGACGTCGCGCTCGGGACGCGGACGAACTCCATGACCTACTGCGACTGCTCGGACCGCTCGACCAGCATGAGGTCGAGGCCCGATGCGTCGACTCCCTCGACGTTGGTGCTGCCCTCACCCAGCTGCAGAAAGACCTGCGGGTGATCGAGATCGGCATCGGAGCCGATCGACGGTTCGCGGCTTCTGAGGATGCTGGCCGCTTGCGCGATGCCATTGGCGTGTCGGTGCCCATGGGCTTGCCCGCTGCCTACACCGACAGCGTCGACGATCCCCTCGGTGACTTGGTCGTCCGGTACGCCAGGACACATGGGCCCTTTGAGACCGAACAGTTCGCTGGCCGGTATGGCATCGCCCCATCTCGAGCTGAGGCTGCGTTCGACCGGTTGGCCGCTGATGGTCGACTGATTCGCGGCGAGTTTCGTCCGGACGGCACCACGAAGGAATGGGTCGATGACGGTGTGCTGCGCCAGCTACGTCGACGCTCGCTGGCTGCGCTCCGCGCTGAAGTTGCGCCGGTGGAGCAAGCAACCCTGGCCAAGTTCTTGCCGGCGTGGCAGGGCGTTGGGATTCGGCGTCGAGGCCCGGACGGCTTGGCCGAGGCCATCGGGGTTCTCCAAGGAGCAGCGATTCCAGCGTCGGTACTCGAGCAGTCTGTGCTGCCCGCTCGAATGGCCGAATATCGAGCCTCCGATCTCGACGCCCTGTGCACGGCTGGTGAGGTGGTGTGGATCGGTGCTGGAGCTATTGGATCGAAGGACGGACGAATCCGACTGGCATTTCGCGACCAAGTCTCGTTGCTTGTTTCGCCCAACCCAGAGCCACCTGCGGAAACCATCCACGATTCGTTACGCGCACAGCTCGCCAACGGTGGAGCATCGTTTTGGTACGACCTCGTCGCTGCGGCCAACACCGACGGCAGCTACAGCGATGCCGCCGTACTCGAAGCGCTATGGGATCTGGTGTGGGCGGGCGAAGTGACCAACGATTCGCTCGCGCCGGTTCGGTCGTTCCTCAGCCGCAAGGCCTCCAATGCCTCCCGACAGTCTCGACGGCGTCCCCGTGTCGGGCAGCTCCGACCGTCGGGTCCCCCGCAGGCCGCTGGTCGTTGGTCGCTCGTCTCGCAACTACTCGTGCCGCAGCCCTCATCGACCCAGCGCGCAACCGCTCTGGCCCTCCAGCTCGTTGAGCGGTACGGCGTGCTCACTCGAGAGGCAGCGCTCGGGGAGGGCATCACCGGAGGCTTCGCTGGGGTATATCCGGTGCTGAAGGCGCTCGAAGAACGCGGCGATCTCCGTCGCGGCTATTTCGTGGAGGGTCTTGGCGCGGCGCAGTTTGCGCTGCCGGGTGCCGTAGATCGCTTGCGTTCGGCATCAGGGCACGAACTCGATGCGGTCCCAGAGGTCGTTGTTCTTGCCGCTACCGACCCGGCACAACCCTTTGGGGCGTCGTTACGTTGGCCGGAATCCTCCGGTCGTCCCGCTCGAGTGGCAGGCGCCCACGTGGTTCTCGTCGATGGCGAACCCGCCGTGTTCATCGACCGCGGTGCGAAATCGATCGTTGGCTTTCCGGCGGCGTCCGAGTCAGAACTGTGGGTGGACGCGGTGAAGGATCTCGCTCGGCGTCGCATTGTTCGAGTGATCGAGATCGGCAAGATCGATGGCGAGCCAGCCTCTGCGTCACCGTTGGCCGAAGTTCTCGTGCGCAACGGGTTCATCAAGGCCTACAAAGGACTGACGTTCAACCCGTAGTTGGGCTGCTCAATCGGTGGCGTCTGCGGACTCGTGGGCCGCGAGGCGCTCGAGCAACTCGTCACGGACGCTCCGCCCCGGTTCCCGAGCTTTGTCGCCGGACTTACGCCATCCGTGGCGGCTTGAATACAACAGCGCGTCTTCGCCGAGACGACCTTCGCCAAACTCGGTAACTCTGGCGAGAAAGAGGTCGTGATCGAGCTGAGTGTCGAGTTTCTCGGTGACCTCGCATTTGATCCACGAGATGCAGTCGGCGATCACGGGCAAACCGTTCACCTCGACCAGATACTCATCGGCGATGTGTTTGAACTTGCGGCCCGGATATGAAAAGTACTGTCCGACGTCGACTTGGTCGGCAGCCAAGTTCGAGACGGTGAACCATCCTGATGCTTCGATGAGTGCGTGGGTGTCGTGCTTTGGAGAGATCGAGGCGAGCATGATCGGCTCGTCAAAGGACACCTGCATGACCCAATGCGAGCAGTACGCCCGGGTAAGGCCATCGTGTGTGGAGGCAACTACCTGCACACCCTTCATCATCTGTCCAAGGCAACGCTTGAGGTTCGAGTCCATTAGTTCAGTCTGGCCCAAAGCACGTCGATCTGCGGGTCGTCTGGATCGATGTCATGTCGGAGTTGGGCGGCAAGGTCGAAGCGTCCGCGGGCTTCGGCAATATTGATCAGCAGTCGTTGTTCGTTCTCGGTCGTGGGCAGAGCAACGCGAACTTCGAGGAGCCGGTTCAGCTTTCGGCTGTCGGTGTCCGCCCACGTTCGCGTGAGGTTGTTGCACACCCGGTTCACGACCGAGATCGTGTCGATTGGTCGCAGCGCGCCCGGAGGGATGTCGGTCTTGGGGCCAAAGATTGCTTCGAAGCGTTGAAGCACTCCGTTCTCATTGAGTTCCGTTCCGCCAAACGCGTCGATGAATCGCCCGGGGTCTTTAGGGACACCCACGATCACATGACCGGGCATGCCGATCAGATGGAGGTCGATTCCGAGCCGTCGGCCCACGGCGGCGACGACGGCGCTCAAGGTGATCGGCATGCCGACGCGCCGTTCGAGGACACGATCGAGAAGGGAGTTTTCCTCGTTGTGATAGTTGTCGATATCGCCAGCAAACCCGACGCTGTCGAAGAGGTGGCTCACCAGTCCAGAAATACTTGGGTCGCGCACGCCAGCGGCGAGTTCGTCGAGATGGGTTTGGCCGACCTCGAGAGCGTCATCTCGTCCGCTGAGGATCGCGCTCAGGTAAAGGAGAGCGTCGTCGAGTGAAACCTCGGGCGACCGCAATACGGTCGAGAGCTCTTCCGGGGTCATTGTGTTTTGCTGTTGGTCGATTCGGCCAGCGCTGCTTTGTCAAGCGCCCAGAGTTGCTTGTGTGTCTGCCAAACCAACGCGACCATCACGATCACGTTGCCGGCCAGAACGACAGGCACGCCCCACCAGAAGATCTCATTGCCGGTAAAGAACACAAGGGTGTTGAGCGCGATGTAGCCAATCCGAATCTCGGTCGGTCCGATTCCGTGATGGGCGATCTGAAACTGGTTGGTCGCGGCGAACGACAGAAACGACAGCGCCATCATGGCCATTGTGACGAGGAGTAGCAGCGAGAAGAGGAACCCGGTTCCGCCTGGAGCGAGGAATGAGTACGCAATGACGACAGAGCCGGCGAAGAGGGTGTCGAGGAAATGATCCATGAAGTACCCCCACTTCACGAGACCTTCTCCACGGGTTCGTCCGAGTGTTCCGTCAAACGAATCGGTGAGCCATTGGCCAAACACCATGACCGACATCACCCACAACCAGTTGCGGTTGTCGGCGGCGAGGCGACCAAACCCGACCATGCCGACCGACCAGATAATTGTCGTTAGCGTGAGCTGCCACGACTTCAGCCAGCGAGGAAGCTTCGGCACTGCCCAGTCGATGAATCGGCGTTCGACCGGACCCAAAATGGACTGTCCATGCTTTTTGTCGCCGCCGAATGTCTCGCCCATCGGAACATGTTGGCACTCGCTTCGGTACGGCTGAGGGATCGTCGCTGGATGCCGCGATACATCGGGTGAATCGACGGGTTAGATTCGGCGTGGGTCGGTCATTTGGGAGTACACGATGGGTGATCCGCCGCGCGAAACATCACAATTGGGGCATCCCCGAGTTGACGCACGATGTGGTCGTTTTGCAATTGGTCATCACTCTCTGTTGCAATGTAGGCAGTGGAGTACGTGATGGGCCTGCCGAAGCAGCGCGCGCTGATGGTGATCGCGGCTGTTTTCGTCGCGGCTCTCGCGCTGTTCATTGTGTTTCGGCCGGGCGATCAAGCATCCGCGGGAGTGGATCTCGGGGATCCAAATGCCTGGGTCGAGCACGGCATCGACGGCGAACTGCTGCAGGTCAACGGTCTGACCGGCGAGGTGACCGCACGAATCGAAGTCGCTGAACCCGGGCAATCCTTTACTGCCGTGCCCCATGGGGACGGCGCCGTGCTGTTCAACGAGGACACCTCATCGATTTCGCTCGTCAGCGGGTCTCTCCTTCGCGTCGTGGGGACAATACCGGTGACATTCGGCGAGGAACCCGATATCGCTGGTGCTCAGATCTTTGGCTCGCAGGATGCCCGCCGCAATGTCGTTGTGCTCAACGACGAACAGTTGGTGAGTATCGACACGCAAACGAGCACAGAAACACCAATCGCTCTACCCGCGCCGCTGGCGTCGACCATTCAAGACACGACGGGGCGGATTCTCGCGCTTCCCGACGAGGCCGACGAAGTGCTGCGGCTCGATAGCGACGGCCTCGCAACGCTGACCACATTGGCCGATCCCGTGGGCGACACCGCCGACCAGCGTTCGCTGGTTCGTGCCGGTGGAGTCACCTTCGTCGTCGACCCCGCACGATTGTCGATCTCGGAGATTCTCGATGACGGGACCCTCGGTTTGCCGTTCTGCACCACGAGCGCAGCGTCTGGAGCGCTAGCGGGAGGCAGCGGTGACGACGACGAACCAGTAATCGTGGCGTACAACCCGGTGACAGCGACCCTAAATCTCAGCTCGCCCGCCGCAGGATGTTCCAACATCGACCTCGACCTCCCCAACGGCGACTACGGAAATCCGGTGGTCTCCAACGGGATCGTCTACCTGCCGAATTGGGGAACGGGTCGAATCATCGTGATCAGCACCGATCAGGAACAGGTCATTGCGAACTTCCCGTTTGGTAGCCGGACGGGCGACCCGTTCGAACTCGAGGTACTCGGAACCCAAGTGTGGGCCAACGAGCGTTCCGGGCCATTTGCTGCGCTGGTGAGCGAATCTGGGATCACGGCGATTCCAAAGATCTCGACGATCGTGGCCGGCGAGGCCGAGATCAACGAAGAGGGCGCAGGCGATTCACTCACCGGAGCCGACGGCATCGAAGGTTCTGGCCTCGTTGTCATTGGCGACAGCGGCGCTCGTGTTGTGGCGGCTCAACCGGGAGACGCCACCGGCACGGGTACGGGGACCGGGCCGCAGACCGGCGAGCCAGATCTGCTCGGAAACAGCGATGAGCCCCAGGAAGACGCGATCGAACCAGATGCTGTCGGCATTGCCCCCGCAGCGGTCGAACCCGCACCAGTCGATCCCGAACCAGCTGATGAACTGACCGCCGAGGTGACCGAACGGCTGATCGCCAACTTTGGCGTGTCATCGGCGACCGCAACCGTCGGCGAGGTTCTCCGCTTTACCGACTTCAGTACTGGATCTCCAGTGTCGTGGACCTGGGATTTCGGTGACGGCTCAGGAGCACAGGAACCGAACGTCGAAAAGGCATGGGACGACGAAGGCATCTACCTCGTCTCGCTCACGGTCACGAACAGCGTCGGAGATGAGTCGATCCAGACCACCGAGATCACGATCGTGCCAGAGACGGTCCTAATCCCGCCCCAAGCCGACTTTGCCTTCGACAGGAACACGATCGAAGAGGGGGAGAGCGTCACGTTCGAAAGTCGGACGGTCGGCGAAGCCGATCTGCTCGAGTGGGACTTTGGTGACGGTGACTCGAGCATTGGACCGCAAGCAACCCACACGTACGACACCGCAGGCAACTACACGGTCACCCTGACCGCCTCAAACCCTGCTGGGGTAACGAGTACATCGACGACCATCACGGTCCTCGATGGCGTCGAACCTCCCACTGCGGTTATCGCTGCGCTGCCAACCTCGATCGTGAACGGCCAGTTCGTTTCCCTGCGCAGCGCCTCATTGAACGAGCCAACTCGTTTGTCGTGGGACTTCGGCGATGGGAATCGAGGATCGGGACAGTCCGTGCAACACCAATGGGCCGATCCCGGTACCTATCGAGTGCGGCTCACGGCCGAGAACTCCGAAGGAAGCGACTCGACCTTCGTCGACGTCACGGTTGCACGCCGTATCGATCCGCCGGTCTCACAGTTCACGCAGTCGGCCACGGAGGTGCTCGTTGGCGAACGGGTGACCTTTACGAACCTGTCGTTGAACGATCCCACGAAGCTGATCTGGAACTTCGGTGATGACACGACCGCGAACGGTCAGACGACCACCAAGAGTTGGTCCCAGCCGGGCCGCTACCGGGTGACCCTGCGTGCGACGAACGATGCAGGAACGAACCGGACCGGTGTCACGATTACCGTGATCAAGCCCGTTGACGCTCCGGTCGCGAGCTTCGATGCGAGCACCCTGTTTGTCGAGCCCGGTCAACGGGTGAGCTTTCAGGACACCTCAGCGAACAACCCGACGTCGTGGGCATGGGACTTCGGCGACACCGGAACATCGAACAACCCCACGACATCACATGAATGGGCGAAGCCGGGCACCTACACCG
>CALBVK010000311.1 GCA_937969345.1 uncultured Acidimicrobiales bacterium | reverse complement strand
CCCGAGCTCCTCGTAGATCTCCATCAGTCGCTGCGCTCCCGCAACCTCCGTTGTAAAGCGTTCCATCGGACGCAGATCGGGACAGTGCTGATCGATCAGGCTTGCGTTGGTGTGGGTTGGGACGGCCAGCGTGGCACCTTCGGCGAGTAAGTACTCGGCGAAGTCGACGCTCAATTGGCCCGAGTAGTGGCACGAGTTGATGTGTGCGAATTCGATCGGCACGAAGGTGCTCGCGCCCGTGGCTTCTCCTGCGGCAACCAGAAGGCGCATGGCGAGCTGGTGGGCCTTTCCCGATGAGCCACCGAGCCACGCAGCTTCTCGATCGGTTAGGTGCATGCTCGTCGGGTCAGCCGCGTGGCCACAGGGTTTCGGTGTTCCCATCGACACCGATGATCTGCCCGGAGATGTGCCGCCCGTAGTCGCTACACAAGAACACGATGAGGTCCGCAATCTCCTCGGGGTCGACATAACACTGCATCGAGGTGCCGACCGCGTACATCCGACGGACTTCCTCGGGGTCCATGTTCTCGACCGCTGCATGGCCCGCAATGACACGTTCCATACGGTCACCGTTCACATTGCCAGGAACCACGCCATTGACCCGAATGTTGTCAGGTCCGAGCTCCATCGCCAGGGTTTGAGTGAAACCCGTTACCGCCCATTTCGCCGCAGCGTAGGGCGAACGCGTTGGGTATCCGAGGATTCCAGCGCCCGACACGAGGTTGATGATCACACCATTCTTTTGCGCCTTGAATAGCGGCGCAACTCGTCGCACACAGAAGAACTGCGCATCGATGCAGACCGCCATCGTGTGACGCCACTCCTCGTCGGTGACATCCTCGACCAGCTTCGTCGGTCCGGCGACGCCTGCATTATTGATCATGAAGTCAAGACCACCGGGAAGGATCTCGTCGAAGATGGCATCGAGCTGTGCGGAGTCGGTGACATCGCAGGTCCAGGTGGTGATCCCATCGGGGAGTGTGTCGAGGCCGCTCGAGTCGATGTCGCACGTGAAGACCTCGGCACCGAGCGCATGCATGGCGAGAGCGGTGGCCCTGCCCATTCCGGCACCACCGGCGGTGATGAAGGCCCGTTTACCAGCGAGCGAAATCTGCATGTCGTCCCCCTAAGAACATCCGACCGAGACTGGACGATCGTTCAATGCAGTCTGACCCGCGGCACCGGGGGCGTCCAACCGAACTGGCGAGCGTTTACTCCTGTGGAGTCGGTGGTGGACTGATCGATTCGACCGACCAGCCGCCCTCAAAATCCACCCGGACAAAGAACCCCGCGTCGGGATCATCGGCCGGCAAGGCAAGCTCGCCATAGCCATATACGACCGTCGCATTGGCGTTTGTGCCATCGACGCGTATTCGCTCGAGGACAAAGAAGCCGTCCGCCGCGTCGACGAAGGGTCCCAGCTTTGCGGGTGTGGACTCGGCCGGTAGCACGGCACCACCGTCTCCTCGGGCCACCAAGCTCCACTTCGTGAACTGCGATGGACGCAGACGTAGGCCAGCGGCTTTCATCCGGCGAACCAAGTCCCGGCTATCCAGTTCGATCGCTCCGAGTTCAATTGCTCGTGCACGGGTTTCAACATCGATGTCGTAGTGGTCGCCTTGGAACCCGACCCGACGGCAGCCCAGCTGTCGGGCAAAGTCGTGAAGCTCAGATAGATCGGTGTCGGTCACCAAATGGCACCAGTAGTTCCCCCTCCAGGGCCACCGTGCTTGATCGACCAGAATTGCCATCCGCCCACAGTAGGGCGAGTGCTGGCACACTCAACTACGTGACCGCAACCGTCGATTCCGAACGCACCGACGTCGCCGATGCCGACGTCATCTCGTTGACGATTCCGTCAGCGATGCGGTTCGTGCGCCTGGCACGTATCGGCGTGGCCTCGATTGCGCGCCGCAAAGGACTGTCGGTGCGAGCAATCGACGACCTTCGCCTCGCTATCGACGAAACGTTCTCGCTCATTCTGCGCGACGAAGACCATCCCGGCTCCGTCGACGTGACCTTTGAGGTCGATGACCATGAGCTTGTTGTGATCGTGGTGCAGCGGCTCGCCGATGGCGCCCTCGATACCTATGCCGAGGACCTCATCCGATTCGAAATCGTGATTGCCGACCTCGTCGATCGGTTCGACGCCAACCCCGAACACGGAGTGGTCCAGTTCAGCAAGCGGCTCTGAGGCTTCGCAACTAGTCGTCTCCTCCGGGAGCCGTTCCATTCGCCACGGAGGCTCTACGCCCAACGCGCCGTTAGAGACCGGCCGAACGTGTTTGCAGCTGTTGACCGGGACGTGACCCGTGGACCTCAGCGCTTGCCGGAGCTGCCGAAGCCGCCTTCGCCCCGCTCGCTGTCGGGAAGTTCGTCCACCTCGACGAAGTTCGCATGTTCGACGCGCTGGATGACGAGCTGTGCAATCCGGTCGCCGCGTTCGATCTCGAACGGTTCGGTCGGATCGAGGTTCACCAGGATCACCTTGAGCTCGCCTCGGTAACCCGAATCGATCAGGCCCGGCGTGTTCAAACAGGTCACACCGTGCTTGAGCGCCAAGCCCGAGCGTGGCTGCACGAATCCGGCATATCCCTCCGGTATCGCGATCGCGGCGCCGGTCGGCACGAGGCCACGACCACCACCTGGAGCGAGGGTCATTGCTTCGGCTGCAACCAGGTCGGCACCCGCGTCACCGGCGGTTGCGTAGGCAGGCATTTTGAGGTCTGCGTCTAGTCGACGTAACGGAATCTCCAACACGAGACCAACCCTATGCGCCCCGAGGGTCGGTAACGTAGCCGGATGCTTGCATGGATGGACCTAGAGATGACCGGCCTCGACCCCGATCGGCACGTCATAGTCGAGATCGCCACTCTGCTCACCGATGACAATCTCGAGCTCGTCGCTGAAGGCCCTGATCTGGTGATCTACCAGCCTCCCGAAGCAATGGCGCAGATGGACGATTTCGTTCGCAAGATGCATACAAAGTCCGGCCTGCTCCCGCAGATCGAAGCGTCGACGATCAGCCTGGAGGATGCAGCGGCACAGACGCTGGCCTTTCTCAAAGAGCACATCCCTGAGGAGCGGACGGTTCCGCTGTGCGGCAACTCCATCGGCACCGATCGCCGTTTCCTTGCAAAGCACACTCCCGAAATCGAGGAGTTCCTTCACTACCGGTCCGTCGATGTCTCGACCATCAAGGAGCTAAGCCGACGCTGGTATCCCGATGCTCTGAAGCACGCACCAAAGAAGGGCCTCTCGCATCGGGCGCTCGATGATATTCGCGAGTCGGTCGCCGAGCTCGCGTACTACCGATCCACGGTCTTTCTCGGAGAACCATCGGCCGAATGAGCGACCATTTCGATGGGCGTCCCGAGCGGTCCGAACGACGTCGCCCTACCGACTCGGCACAAGAGGTTGCGCCGGGCATCTTGCGCATCATGTTGCCGATCGAGCTCCCAGGACTCGGTCATGTCAACTGCTACGCGCTCGAGGACGATCGCGGTCTAGCGCTCATCGATCCGGGTCTTGCCGACGGGGTCAGCCACGGCGTACTCGCCGAGCGGCTCGCCGGCGCCGGGCTGGATATCTCGCGTGTGCACACCGCGGTGGCAACCCATTCGCACTTCGACCACTACGGCGGCATTGCCCGCCTGCGGACGCTCGACACGGCTCAACCGGTCGCTATCTACGGGCACTCGACGTTCGGCGATGGGTGGCGAGATGCGTATAGTTCGCTGCTCCATGATGACGATTCTTCATCGCTCGAACTCCGTAGCGATGAAGAGGTCCATGAGCACCTCCTCACGTTGGTCTCGAGCCTTCGTCGGGAAACGCCGTGGGGTACCCGCACCGATGGGTTTCCCGTCGACATGCTCCGGGGTTGGAGCGATGGCATCAACCCTGTCGACATTCTGCGGCCGCCCGACGTCTCCCACCCGCTCGACGATGGCGACACCGTATTGCTCGGATCGATGTCGTGGGAGGCCCTCCATACGCCTGGGCATGCCGACGATCACCTCTGTCTTTGGAATGCCGAAGTCGGTGTCCTCTTCGGCGGTGATCACATGCTCCCAACAATCACGCCGCACATCTCGGGCTTCTCCGGCTACGCCGATCCGTTGGGCGAGTTCTTCCGGTCGCTCGAGCGGATCGCTGAGCTCGATGGGGCGACGATCGTCTTGCCCGCCCACGGCGATCCGTTCACCGACGTCCGAGACCGTGCGCTCGCCATTCACGAGCATCACGTCGGGCGCCTCGAACGGCTACGCGAGATCGGTACCGAGATCGGCGATCAGCCCGTCGAGGGGTTTATGCAGCTGCTGTTCCGGGAGCGTTCGTGGGGAACGATGGCGGCGAGCGAAACGTACGCACACCTCGAATGGCTGCGGCTCCACGGCGACGCCGATCGATCCGAGCGAAACGGCGCCCCGTCGTACCGCATCGACTAAGGCCCACATCAACTCCGGGGTCAGACCCCAAACCTGATCCAACACCTGAATGGTGTTGGAATATCAACACTCTGAGCCCACCTCGCCGTCGGATCAACGCTCCATCGATCAGTTGGAGGGTCTGACCCCAAACCTGATCGAGCGGGTTATGCCTCGGCCATTTCGACGTTGGTGTCGTCGATGTCTGCGACGTCGGCGGTGCGTGAACGGCGGACCACGAAGCCCGCTGCGATAAGTGCAACGTTGACGGCAACGAATGGCCAACCGAGCAACGCTGTCCGACTCATCGTGCGACCAAAGACGGTGGTTTGCTGAGCAAACCACGTGTTCATGCTGGACTGCACGCCGGTTGCCCTGCTGATAATCGAGTCGATCCACGGGGTGAGTTCACCAGTGCCGAGAACCTGAATTTCCCAGATGCCATAGAGCACCATGTACGGACCGACAATCAGCAGCAGGATGGCCGAGATGATGTTGATCTTTGGCAGGAGTGCACGGAACTTGTTGACCAGCTCACGACGGCCGAGGGCCATGAGCAAGGTGAGCACGGTGGCGAGCAGGCCCATGCCGAGGCCGTAGCTCAAGAAGCCACCGAGCGAGCTAACGAAGCTGGAGTCGCCGCTCGTAGAGGTCGAGCCAACTGCGGAGATGAAGACACCGATCGTGCAGGACAGTGATGCGATTGCGTAGGAAACGCCGAAGAGGAACATCGAGCTGAACGATCCGTCGCCGCCGCCCTTTTGCAGCTTCGGGATCTTCAACATGAGCTGGAAGCCAAACAGCATTGCAATGCCGAGGGCGACGAGGCCGATGCCGAGAACGATATTGAAGTACGGGAGATACTCCGCAAACCACGACTGCAACCCGCCGAGCGCAAGGCCGACGGTGCCGAAGACCACGAGGATGCCGAGCGACAGCGCTAGGCCGACTCCCTGGGCACGGTTGAGCGAGACGATGCGGCTGGTCTCCTCGTCCTTTTGTCCGAGGAAGAAGCCGAGGTATGCAGGTAGGAGCGCAAAGCCACATGGGTTGATCAGCGCGACCATTCCGGCGCCGAAGGCAAAGGGGCTAAATAGGTCCATGATGAAGTCTCCTACGACAGCAGGTCGTCGTTGATGGTCTCGGTCAGCGACTCAACGTCGAAGACGCCCGAGTGCACACGAACCACCTCGTGGTTCGCGTCGAGAAAGACGGTGGTGGGCATGGCGAGGCCTTGGAACAGCGAGAAGATCTCGCCGTTTTGGTCCTTGCCTGTGGCGAACGTAACGCCGGTTTGCTCGAGCAACTCAACGGAGTTCTCTGAGCGATCTTGTGTGGCGAGGCCGAGGAACGTGACTTCGCCGCCAAAGTTCTGGGAGACGGTTTCGAAATCGGGTAGCTCCGCAATGCACGACGGGCACCATGAGGCAAAGAAGTTCAGGACGACCGGGCCTTCGGGGAGGTCCGCAAATTCGAGCGTCTCGTCGTCGAAACTCTTGTACGAGAAGTTGATGGTGTTTCCAGTCGCTTCGGAATCGACGGCACCAGCCTCAACATCGGGAGCGAACGTGTCGCTACCGAGCTGGATGGTTTCGGAGTCCGAAGAGCACGCCGTTGCGAGCACGGCGAAAGCGAAGACGACGGCGAGGAGACGTCCCCGGCGGATGCTTCGATTAGGCGTGTTCGTATTCACGGGCAGTGCAACCTTTCGATGGTGTGGAGTCACGATCGTGAACCCTCAGTATTCAACGAGCAATTCCCTCTGTGGGTAAGAAACTGGGAAGTTCACGGGCTGTTTCGATCTTCTCCTCTACATTCGGCCGCGTGGATATGGATGCTGAGGTCAATGTTGTCACCCCCGGCGGGGCCGATCTGACCAAACCGCCGGTCTCTGGGCGGACGTTCACGACCACGCGACGCGTCTCGATCGATGACTCGAGCCCGGACGGGAGAATGGAACTCGATGCGATCGCACGTTTCTTGCAGGACGCTGGCAACGACGACACCGATGACGCAGGCATGGCCGAGCTTGGGCTGGCATGGGTGGCGCGTCGTGCGACCATCGAGGTCCGCTCCCCCGCTCGGGCACGAGAGCTGCTGACGATCCGCACCTGGTGTTCGGGGACCGGGAGTCGGTGGGCCGAACGTCGAACCTCGATCACGGGCGAGCTCGGCGCCGAGATCGAGGCGTCGGCGATCTGGGTGCATCTCGATGCACAAACGGGCCGTCCGACCAAGTGGGGGGATGACTTTGCGAGCACGTACTTGCCGTCGACGGGCGGACGTCGTGTGGATGCGAAACTTCGCCACGAGAAGACCGTGCCCGAAGGAGACGGGCAGCCATGGCGGTTCCGGCGCACCGACATGGATGCCTTTGGGCATGTGAACAACGCCGCATACCTCTCGATCGCCGAAGAGTTCCTCGACGCAGAGAACCACCCACGAGTCGAGATCGAGTGGCGCGGACAAAGCGTGGCCCACGAAGACCTCCGAGTGCACCGCCATGGCGATCAGCTGTGGGTGACCGCACTCGACGCGGGCGACCTTCGCGTGACGATTACGGGCTGAGGATCGTCCGCTCCCAGCCGTCGTCATTGCGGCGATACTCCAACCGGTCGTGTAGCCGACTCGGTTGTCCCTGCCAGAACTCAACCCGTTCGGGCGAGACAAGATAGCCACCCCAATGTGGCGGGCGTTCCACGTCTTTACCCTCAAAGGTTTCTCGAGCGTTGTCGAGTTGATCGAGGAGCACCCGTCGTGCCGAGATCGGCGAGCTCTGATCGCTCGCCCATGCACCGAGTTGGCTCTCGCGTGGCCGCTTCGCGAAGTAGGCATCGGACTCGTCGCTCGAGACACGTTCGACCAGTCCTTCAACATGCACTTGTCGATGCAACCCGTGCCAGTGGAACGTGATCCCGGCTCGGCCGGCCGAATCGAGAGCTCGGGCCTTGGCGGAGGTGTAGTTGGTGTAGAACACGAAGCCTCGGTCATCGACTCCTCGTAGCAGAACGGTACGACCGCGCGGTTGGCCCGCGGTGTCGACCGTCGAGACGACCATCGCATAGGGCTCGGGGTCCCCGGATGCCTGAGCGTCGGCGAACCACGCCTCGAACTGGGCGATCGGGCTCGCATCCATGGACGCGAAGTCCATGCCTTCGGCCTCGTAGTTCATTCGTTGATCGGACAAGTCCATGGCAGCAGTCTCGCAGAACTACGGTGACGTCATGGGACGCATCGACCACCTACCGATGATCGCTATCGGCGGGGCTGGAGGAGCGCTCGTTCGATGGGGTGTCGCTGAAGCATGGGGAGCGCACGTCTTTCCATGGCCGACCTTTCTCGTCAACGTGATCGGATGTGCGCTACTTGCGGTATTCACCGCTGACGGTTTTCCCAAACACCTCCGGCGACTCTTGGCGGTCGGCTTCTGTGGAGGCCTCACTACCTTCTCCACACTGAGTGTCGATGTCGTGCGTCTGCAGGATTCGGGCGACACTGGAGTCGCTGCGCTGTACTTAACCGCGTCGGTCGTCGCTGGCCTCGCGGTATTCGTTCTGGTGCGTTCATTGCGCCCGCAGAACAAGACGCAGGCCACAACATGATCATTGTCGCCTTCACTTTCGCTGCCGCGATTGGTGCGGTTTGTCGAGCGTTGGTAACCGATGTCGATGCTCACTTCAATCGTCAGATGTACGGCACGACGGCGGTCAACGTCGCCGGTTCGTTTCTGCTTGGGCTCCTTTCGGAAACATCGGTGGAAACACTGGCCGTCCTCGGTGTGGGTGGCCTCGGCGCCTTCACCACCTTCTCGACCTACATCTCTCAGATCGAGTGCATCAACCGAGAAGGCACGACAACCAATGCAGCCCTCTACGGGATCGGCTCGCTCATCGCCGGAATAGGTGCCGCCTATGTTGGCTGGAACCTCTGACACCCATCGAGGAGACTGAACGTATGCCAGCGAAACGAGCCACAACGACCGAAAACCTGGTGACCCTGTTCGGTGGTATCTGGTTGACCCTTGGACTGTTTATCGATGGATACGCACACGCGAACATCATCGATACCGCCACCGAAGATTTCTTCACCCCGTGGCACGGCATCTTCTACAGCGGGTTCACGTTCACCGCTGCGTGGATCTCATGGATGATGTACCAACGGCGGAAGCCCGGCGCCCTGCACCTCTGGATTCCGCCTGGATATCGGTGGGCGGTAGTGGGTCTGATCGTGTTCGCAATCGGCGGAGTCGGCGACATGATCTGGCACACCATGTTCGGCGTCGAGGTCGGTCTCGACGCGCTACTGTCGCCGACCCATCTGCTTCTGTTGTTCGGGCTGATCGTCATCCTCGCAGCGCCGATGCAGTCGACGATCGGAACAGACCAACCCGTTTGGATTGCCGTGGCGTCCATGACGAGCGTGGCCCTACTCGCATCGTTCTTCACGACGTTCGCTCATCCGCTCAGCAACACGTGGACCTTCGGCCTCCCCGCACGCGAAAACGACATTTGGGCGTCGTGGACCGTCGCTGGGATCATCGTCTCGACGCTGATCATGGGATCTACGGCGCTCTATCTCATCCAACGTTTCCCCGCACTTCCCTTTGGCTTTTTGACCGTTTTGTGGGCCCTCCCAGCGATAGGTGAGGCATATTCGCTTGGTAGTACGCCAGGCGCAGCAATCGTTGGCGGAGTCACTGGAGGACTGGTCGCCGACATCCTCTTCGCCACCTCGAGCAGGCCGCTGCGCGCACGTTGCTTGCTGGCGCTATCCGGAGGTGTGGTCGCCCTGTGGGCGGCTTGGACCGCCGTCGGCGCGGCCTGGGGGCCGAACGGATTTACCGTCGAAGTAGAAATTTGGACGGGTCAGATCGTGCTCGCTGGCCTTGTGATGTCGGGATTGACGATACTTGTGCTCTCCGATACCGGCCGATTGCCGGACACTTCTCACTCTGTCGATGACGCCGAACCGCTCGACACAACTCCCGAATCGAGCCTCGCGGACTAGTCGAAACCCCTCGCCGAGCGTTGCGGGCGCCATATCCGTCACATCGTTACAGTCCGCGGCGCATCAGTCCGTCTCCTCCCGCTAACGTACATTCATGGGAACCACGGACGACCGTTTTGATCCGAACCAGAGCCTCTTTGCCGGCGGGCAGGCCCTGACCTTTGATGACGTTCTCGTCGTCCCGGGCTACAGCGAGGTGCTGCCCGACCATGTCGACACGACGACGATGCTTGGCGGAGTCGAGCTTCGCGTCCCATTGATGTCGGCGGCGATGGACACCGTCACCGAAGCCCCACTCGCCATCTCGATGGCACGCGAAGGCGGCATCGGCATCTTGCATCGCAACCTCTCCCCTAGCGAGCAGGCCGAGCAGGTCGATCTCGTCAAGCGAGCGCAGGCCGGCATGATCCTCAACCCGATCTCTTTGTCTCCGGACGCATCCCTCCAGGACGCCGAAGACCTGATGGCCCGTCACAAGATCAGTGGTGTGCCGATCTGCGAGGATGGTGGCCGTCTCGTCGGAATTCTCACCAACCGCGACGTTCGATTCTGCACCCAAGACGAGTACGACAAGCCAGTCACCGAGTTCATGACTCGCGAGAACCTCGTAACCGCCCCAGTGGGCACCACTCTCGACGAGGCAAAGGCGGTCTTGCACAAGCACCGGATCGAGAAGCTGCCGCTCGTGGACGAGAACGGCCATCTCGCCGGCCTCATCACGGTGAAGGACATCGATAAGCGGATCGAAAAGCCGAACGCCAGCCTCGACTCATCGGGGCGTCTTCGAGTCGGCGCAGCGATCGGCGTGACCGATACCGCCGAACGCACCGAGCTGCTCGCAGCCGCTGGCGTCGACATGCTCGTAATCGACACCGCCCATGGCCATACCGCCGGCGTGATCGAGGCCGTCCGCACGATCAAGAAGGGATGGCCAGAGATCGTGGTCGTCGGCGGCAACGTCGTCACCGGCGAGGGCGTGGATGCGCTCGTCGAAGCTGGCGCAGATGTCGTCAAGGTCGGAGTGGGCGCGGGCAGCATCTGCACGACCCGCATCGTCGCTGGTGCTGGAATGCCGCAGATGAGCGCCATCTACGAATGCGCGCAAGCAGCCGAGGCCCACGGCATTCCGATCATCGCTGACGGCGGAGTCGTGACTTCTGGTGACATCGTTAAGTGTTTCGCAGCTGGCGCCCATGCGGTTATGGTCGGCAACCTGCTCGCAGGTACCGACGAAGCTCCCGGCGACCTCGAGCTCGTCGATGGTGCCATGTGGAAGACCTACCGCGGCATGGGCTCGGCGGGTGCTATGCGCGGCCGAGCTGCCGATCGGTACGGCAGCGGGCAGGCGCCCGGCAAGCACGTTGCCGAGGGTGTCGAAGCACGGGTTCGTTATGCGGGTTCGATCAGCGATCTCGTTGGGCAAATGGCCGGTGGCCTGCGCTCAGGTATGGGATATGCCGGTGCGGCCGATATCGGCGAACTGCGCACCCGAAGCCGCCTCGTGCGCATCACCCAATCGGGGCTGCGTGAGAGCCATCCGCACGACGTGGCGGTCATGCGCGACGAGTAGAACGTCGTCCAAGCTGTCCGGCTCAAAATCGGCGACGAAGACGCTGACGGCTTAGGCTTAGATGGTGATCAATCTTCGAAACCTGGACGATCAGGCCTACCGCGATGGCGCCATTCTCAAAGGTGCCACCGCCGAACAACTCGACGCACTCGTCGCCGCTGAAGCATCCCGTAAGTCGCTGATGTCATCGGTCGAGGAACTACGTGGCCAGTCCAATGCGGTCTCGAAGGAAATCGGCAAAGCATCCCCCGAGGAACGTCCAGCAAAGATCGAGGCCGCGAACGCTCTAAAGCAGGAGCTCAAGTCCAAGGAAGCCGAGCTCGCCGAGCTTCAGGCATCGGTCGACGCACTCATCCTCGAAGTTCCAAACCCCGCCCACCCGTCGGTCCCAGGCGGCGGTGAGGAAGACTTCGAACTCGTCGTCACGGTCGGCGAACAGACGCCTGCTCCTGCTATGGACCACGGCGACTTTGGCACTGCAATGGGATGGGTCAACGCCGAGAAGGGTGCCGACGTCAGTGGTTCGCGCTTCGCCTACCTCCAGCGCGAAGCGGTCATGCTCGAGTTTGCGCTCGTGCAGTGGGTCATGCAGAAGCTCGTCGCCCGTGGCTTCATTCCTACCGTTCCACCGGTCTTGGTCCGCGAGCAGATGATGATCGATGCGGGGTTCTTCCCGACCGACGAGAACCAGGTGTATGCAATCCCCGAAGACGACCTCTACCTGGTCGGAACGTCCGAAGTTCCACTCGCTGGACTCCACCGGGGCGATCGCCTCGACGCTGCCGACCTGCCATTGCGATACGCCGGCTTCTCCTCATGTTTCCGCCGGGAAGCAGGCACCTACGGCAAGGACACCAAGGGCATCTTTCGTGTTCACCAATTCGACAAGGTCGAGATGTTCATTTGGAGCGATCCCGCCAAGTCTTGGGAAGAGCACGAGCTGCTCCTCGAGATCGAACGGGAGATCCTCGATGAGCTCCATCTTCCGTATCGAGTAATCAACGTGGCGGCCGGCGACCTCGGTAACCCAGCTGCCAAGAAGTACGACTGCGAGGTGTGGCTTCCTTCGGAAGGAGCGTACCGAGAGCTCACCTCGTGCTCGAACTACACCGACTACTCGGCACGACGTCTCGGCACCCGAGCCAAGGGCCCGGACGGCTCCGACTACGTCCACACTCTCAACGGAACCGCCTGCGCTGTTGGTCGTATGTTGTTGTTCCTGATGGAGCACTACCAGCAGGCCGATGGTTCGTTCGCAGTTCCCGATGTGCTCACACCGTTCTGCGGCTTCACGAGCGTCGCTGCTCGATAGGTGGACAACACCGGGGGAATGACCTTCACCGACCTCCTCGCCCAACCGGGCGTCGAGGAACAGGTGGAGCTCCGCGGGTCGTTTGGTTTCCTCGCCTTCCATGGTGGCCCCGTGGAGCGCGTGACCTCGCTCATTGCGCGTTTAGCAGCCGAAGCGTCCGGAGCGACGTACTACTCGATCGACCAACCTGCAGCTCGGCCGCTACATATCCCCTCGACACGGTTTCGTCCCGAAGAAAGCGCCACGTTCGCGACGGTCCTCGAGCACGTCGACGTCGTGTGCACCGTGCACGGATATGGCCGCGAGATGGACAAGCAACACCTATTGCTCGGCGGGCAGAACCGAGAACTTGCTACCTCGCTTGGCGCACAGCTGTCCTCCCGACTTCCTGAACGATTTCGGGTCGTGACCGACCTCGAAGAGATCCCGAAGGAGCTTCGCGGCGTGCACTCAAAGAACCCAGTCAACGTGCCTCGCCAGCAAGGTGTTCAGCTCGAGCTTCCTCCTGGCGTGCGATGGAACTGGGACGCCCGCAGCTGGGCGGATGCCGATGGCCTCGAACCGACAGAGACGGTTATGCAGGTAGTCGACGCCCTAGCGGCCACCGCAAACGCATGGATGGCCCACTGATTTGTACAGAAAAAGGAACCCCACAGGGTCCAAATTCTGTACAAATCTCTAGTTGTCTAGTGTGACGTTGGGGTCGTAGCGAGGGTCGACTTCGCCGGGTTCGAGATCGACCATCATGAGATCGATTGCGCTCCACAGCGTCTTGGAGATCGGGAAGAACACGACCGACACGATGAGCCCCACAGCCACCGTGATGATCGAGAGTTCGACCGCGGGTATCTCGGGAGCCGTTAGCGCAGCGCCGATAATGACGGTGATCAGGATGCTACCGAAGGTCACGATCGTGTTCATGCCTACCGCGCCGACGAAGTGCCCTTCGTGCCGTTCGATCGAGAAGTCACATTGATCGCACCGAAACTTCACCGAGACCCATTTGGCTGTCAGCCTCGTCTTGCCACAGACAGCGCACCGTCCCGTGGCACCACGAAGAAAGATCGTTGCCCTCGACGGCGGCTCGTGGCCCGGGGCCGCCACTATCGTTCGCTGACGGCAGGTCCCGCTTTTTCGAACTCGTCGGAGACGTCTTCAAACGTGAGCGGCCGAACGATGCGCTTCTCCATGTCGGCGGCGCGTTCTTTGGTCGCCCAGCTGAAGA
>CALBVK010000310.1 GCA_937969345.1 uncultured Acidimicrobiales bacterium | reverse complement strand
GAAGAGGCATTGCAGGCGCTCACCCGCCTCGGCTTCTCGCCGAGTGTTCAAGAGGTCGACAGCAACGTCGCGGAGGCCGGGCTGGTCATCTCCCAAGATCCACCAGCCGGTGCTGACGCCGAACCAGGCTCTGTTGTCTTTATCGAGGTTTCGCTCGGCAAGTCCGAACGCACCGTTCCCGCACTCGAGGGTCGCGAGTTCAACGAGGCGCTGAACGAATTGTTCGCACTCGAGTTCCGCACGATTCGTGTTGACGAAGCCGACCCCGAGGTCGAAGAAGGCCTGGTCCTTCGCACCGAACCCGAAGCCGGTTCGCTATTGCGCGGTGATGAGATCGTCACGATCTACGTATCGAGTGGCGTGGCTCGAGTGGCTGTGCCCGACGTGCGAACGCTGCTTGCTGATTCAGCACGTCAGCAGCTGACGGCGAGCGGCTTCGAAGTCCTTATCGACTTCATCGAGGTCGAGGATCCAACCCAGATCAACCGTGTGATCGATCAGACGCCGCCACCGAACATCGAACTTCGCGAAGGCGAGTCAGTAACCATCGTTGTTGGCCTCGAGCCTCCTCCTGAGGAGACGACGACCACAACCGTTGCCGAAACCACGACGACAACCGTTGCCGAAACCACGACGACAACGACAACCGAAGCACCAGCCGAGGACGGTTAATACTCCGCAGGCCTAGGCCAACGGATTACGGCAGCAGGATTAGCAGCGCTTCAAAAAGTTTCCGAGAAGATCGTGACCCGACTCGGTCAGAATCGACTCGGGATGAAACTGCACACCCTCGATGTCGTAGTCGCGGTGACGCAACCCCATGACGAGACCGTCGCTCGATTCAGCGGTGATTTCGAGTTCGTCGGGAACGGTTTCGCGCTCGACGATGAGTGAGTGATAGCGGGTTGCTTCGAGCGGGTTTGGTAGCTCGTGGAACACGCCGCTATCGGTGTGGGTGATCATCGAGGTTTTGCCGTGCATAACGTCTGGCGCCCGGCTTACCGTGCCGCCATAGACCTCGCCGATGCACTGGTGTCCAAGACAGACACCGAAGAGCGGCCGCTTCCCGGCTGAATCACGGATTGCATCGTTTGAAACGCCCGCATCGGCAGGAGTGCCGGGGCCGGGACTGATGAGAATGCCGTCGGGGTTCATGGCGTTGATGCCGTCGAGGTCGATCTCGTCGTTACGCATCACAATCGGGTTGGCACCGAGCTGCCCGATGTACTGAACAATGTTGTAAACGAACGAGTCGTAGTTATCGATCACCAAGATGTCGGTCATGGACCCACAACGCTAGCTATTGCAGCCGAGATTCCGATCCTTCTCCTCGTGTTGATCGATAGTCGCAGGCCGCATTCCGTAGTTTTGACCTCGCTGGCCTACACTTACGGCCATGTCGAGTCCCAAGAAGCGTCGAGTGCAAGGTGGGCGTGTAACCCCCAAGGGCACACAGCCACACAACACGAAGCCGTCGGTTGAGACCGTTCGCGAAATCAGCACAGAGCCAAGCCCTCCATGGGTCACCTGGCTGCTGTTTGGACTGCTCGCCATTGGCATGCTCATCATCTTTTTGAACTACACCAAGCTTCTCGGCGGCGAAACCAACAACGCCTTCACGCTGCTCGGTCTCGGGTTCATCCTCGGCGGCATCATGACCGCCACCAAGCTGCGCTGATCTACTCAGCGGTCGCAATCCGTCGCTGACGCTCCTCGATGCTCGGCTGCTGGCCGGAGGCCGCGCCCGTTCGAACCGGCTTCGCAGCTTCGAACTACCTTCGAGTTTTTGCCGCAGGCGAAATCCGGCCGTAGGCCGGCCTCGATTCACTCTGCGGATCGCAAGCGCATTTTCGTTCGAACCGGCTTCGCAGCTTCGAACTGCCCAAACCGGCTTCGCAGCTTCGAACTGCTGTCGATGTTTCGAGCCCTCAGGCGAGAAACTCGGGTTTGCGGAATCCCGTTAGGGGTGACGCAATACTCGAAGGACAAATTACATCGGTGTAATTTGTACACACCTTTCCACACAGGTTGTGGATAACTGGTGTGAGTTGTTCAGATCGTGGAAAACAATCCACAGCATCCACAACGTTTCCCACAGGGCCCATTTGGGCGGTGGATAGTCAAAATTGGGATGCGTTGGCATCGAGGATTTCCCACACCGTGGGTGATTCTTCTGTTGCAGACGCAACAGATGTTGCTCATGTTGTTTGTGTTGTTCATGGTGTTCCACAATGTGGACCACAGGCAAGCGCAATTCTCACAGCTTGTGGATAACTGTGGATAACGTGTGTCCAGAATGGCGCGATACATCGAACCGAACTACGCCAGCGCTCACGTTTTGCCCTGTATTTGCAACGATTTACAGATCGTTGACCGGGGTGACCATGTCCATTTCTTGCATGCAATGACGCGGTGCTTCGGGTTCCTGATCGGTCGACAATGTCATTCGGACCTCGGTCCCGCAGATCTGACATTGAAACTGAATCTTGACCTTCCGGAGCTCACCAGCGGGTGGTGGTTCCGGAATCGGGGCTGCCATGCCACGAAGCATGGCTAAGCCGGCGCGAATGATCAGATACGCAAAGAGTATTGCGAGCAGAATTCTGATGATGGAGACGCCGAACAACATGACCGCAGGCTACAAGCCTGAGTACCAGTCGTATCCTCGTTCGGTCCAATAGTCCGGGCCGCGTACGTTGCTGAATTCGATCTGAGCAATCCGCTTGATCTGTTTGATGCCGTACTTCAACGGAGTCGCCAAGCGGAGAGGAGCGCCGTGGAGCTGTGTCAACGGGCGATCGTTGAGCTCCCAAGCCAGCATGGTCTGGGGATGCAGCATTGAGTCACGATCGAGGCTCACATAGTAAATCCCGTCAGGAGTGTTCATGTTGACAAAGTCTGCTTCGGCAGCTTCGGGATAGAGCGCTGCCAAGTTCGCAAAGGCAGTACCTCCCCAGGTGACGATCTCGCTCCAACCTTCGACACACTTGTGCTCGACCGTCATCGCTTCGAAGGGCAGCGCCTTGATGTCATCGATATCGAGCGTGTCGAGGGTATTGCCATCGGGACCGACGATGTCGAGGGTCCATTGATCGAGGTCGATCTCCTCGCGGACACCATGGCGCCCGTTCACCCGAATCGGCCGAGCCTCGGACGGATCGAACGTCGGGGCGAGCCGGTCAGGGCTATACCAGGCCTGCCAGATCGCCGAGTTGAAATCGTGCACGTTGCGCAGAGCACCCGGGATCCGGTCGTTTTCTGCGGATTGAAGCGAGAGGGCGGTGATGCCCGTGGTGGCGAGGCCGAGGCCGATGAGTCCGGTGAGGAATGAGCGACGGCCGCGAATATCGAAGTCCTCGGCACTCATGGTCTTGCGGCGGGGGTTCGGATCAGACATTGGCGACCTCCTCGTCGTCGATATCGACGTGCGTGCGGTCCGAGCCCACGGGAACTTCTTCAAGTTCGTAACCGGTCACCATCGACCAGAAGTTCGAGAAACCTGCTCGCACAACTTGGAGGATGTGGATGAGGAAGAAACCCACAAGTCCGACCGTCATAAGGAAGTGGATGGCTCGAGCACTTTCGTACCCGCCAAAGGCGGTCGTGAGCCACCAGAGCTGAGTTGGCTTGTAGATCGCGAACCCTGTGGCCACGATGATCCCGCCCATGAGGGTCACCGTCGAGTACGCCAGCTGCTGCATGACGTTGTACTGCCCTTGTGCTGGCTTGGTGTCACGCAGTCCGATCTCGTGGAGCATCGTCGCCGGGATGTTCTTGAGGTCGGCTATCCGCGGAACGATGTGTTTCCACTCTTTGCTGAAGGCCAGGTACAACACGTACGCAAGGCCGTTAAGGACAAAGAGCCAGCCGAAGCTGAAGTGGAAGGACAACCCGCGTGCGAGCTTGCGGTCGAGCTCGAGGGCTTCGTAGAAGCCGTTCGGTATCAGGTTGTTGTCGCCGAACTCGCCAGGCACGCGGGTGAAGTCGAAGGACCAGTAGATGCGAAGGCCGCTCCAGATCATCACCGAAAGGATTGG
>CALBVK010000309.1 GCA_937969345.1 uncultured Acidimicrobiales bacterium | reverse complement strand
CTCATCGCTCCGATTGCCAAGATCGACTCTGCGACGGTGACGCGAGTTGCCGCCCGCGACAAGGGACGGGCCGAAGCCTTCGCTGCCGACAACGACATTCCCGAAGTCAGCGATAGCTATGAGGCCCTGATCAACGCGGATGATGTCGATGTCGTCTACAACCCGCTTCCGATGCACCTGCACAAGGAGTGGACGATCGCGGCCCTTCGGGCAGGAAAGCATGTGTTGTGCGAGAAGCCGTTCGCATCGAACGCCGCCGAGGCAGCCGAGATGGTCCGAGTGGCCGAGGAGACCGGCCAGATCTTGGGCGAGGCCTTTCACCATTGGTACCACCCGATGTTCCAGCGAATTCTCCGGCTGATCGAACAGGGAACGATCGGTGATGTCACGCGTGCCGAGGGCTACTTCAACATTGCGATCCGTGAGGAGTACGACGGGCGCCCCGATATTCGCTGGGACTACGCCGCGTCGGGCGGTTCGCTGATGGACCTCGGCTGCTACTCCACGATCTGGGTTCGCCATGCCGTGCAGGCGAGCGCTCGTGGCGAAGAACCCACGGTCATCACCGCAACGGCCACCGAGCGTCCGGCCAAGATCGATGCCGACATGAAAGCCGAGCTCAGTTTCGCCAGCGGCGCCACGGCGCGGGTCGAGAGCTCGATGATTCAGCCCGATGGCGACGTCCGTCTCGAGGTGATCGGCACCAAGGGGTCGATCACCGCGCTCAACCCGCTCGCTCCACAAAACGGCAACACGTTAACCGTGCGCAATTCGTCGGGGGAGAGCTCGGGGCAGATCGACGCGGGCAGCACGTATGAACATATGTGTCGTGCATTCGTCGACCATGTGCAGCTGGGCACGCCGTTCTTTACGAGCGGGGCCGAGTCGGTGGCGAACATGGTCGCCATCGACGCGATGTACCTGGCCGCAGGCTTGCCGCTCCGAGGCGAATAGAGGCTTAGCTGTCGTTGGGGATGTTGAGCTCGACGGAGATGCCGTTGGGATCTGTCGTGAAGATCTGGGTGATTCCGAGCTCGGGGCGCGGGGACACCTGATGTTCGTAGCTGCCTGCGGCGAGGGCCGCGGTCAGCGCGTCGATGTCGGACGCGGTGAATGCCACGTGGTTAAAGGCGCCGGTCGGCATTGAGCATCGGTCGTCGTCGACGGTGTTCACATGCACGATTGCTCGTTCGCCGAGATGCAGCCAGACACCATCGTTGCCCGACGGCTTCGGTCGAGACTCGAGTCCGAGAACGTTCGTGTAGAAGGCAACCGTCTCGTCGAGCCGGTCGGTGTCGATGTTGATGTGGTCGATTCCAGCGATGCCCATGACCAGATCTTACGAAGAATCCTTGACGAATCTTCAGACACTTCTCCGACAACTCCCAACAACGGCTGCGACGATCGACGTATGGAAATCACAACCGACGACGTCTCGAACTCCCGTAGTCGCCGCGTGCGCACGCTCGTGTTCGGCGGTGGCGCAGCTGGTCTCATTGCCATCTTGGGTCTGGCCTGGTGGCTGGGCTTCCTGACGCCGGAGCCCGACCCCGTGTCGATTACCGAGGCAGCCGCCACGGTCGCCGAGACCAGCCAGGCTGACGGAGCCGACGAGTCCGATGAGACCACGGCCGAGGTCACGGACGTCCTGATCACATCGATCGTCGGCGATTGGACGGTCGTTGCAAACGACGCCACGTTCATTGGGTACCGCGCCGACAGTCAGGTGGGCGAGGCCGTGGGCCGGTCGCCCGGTGTCACCGGGACGCTCGTCGCAACCGAGGACGAGGTCACCGAGGTCAACATCGTTGGTGACATGACGTTGCTCGAGAGCGATAGCTCGGTTCGCGACGACCACCTCGGCGACGAGGGCCTCGAGACGAACTTCTTTCCGACGAGCACCTTTGTGCTCACCGAACCAATCGCCATCGCCTCGATTCCGCCAGCTGGCGTGGAAGAGACGTTCACTGCTGTTGGCGAGTTGACCGTCAAGGACATCACTCAGCCGGTGACTGTCGAACTGCAGGCCGTGATCATCGATGACAAGTTCGTCGTCGCCGGTGATAGCCAGATCGACCTCGAGGACTTCGGTGCCGTCATCAGCAACACCACCGAGGCGGTGATGGAGTTCTCGCTCGTCTTTGCTCGTTAGCTCGGAACCGGCACATGTGCCGGCCGGTATTCGAGCACGCCGTCGTCAACCTCAGCGCTACGGAACGCCTTCTTCTCCGCGAGGTAGTTCTGCGAGTTGAGCCACGGTTCGCGGTCGCCCTGCCGCGGCAGGAGTGGCATCATGCGTTGCATGTAGCCCGCTGAGAAGTCGTCGATCCATGGACGAGGTGTCATCGATGCATCGCTCGGTCGTAGTCGTGGGGTGAAGCGAGCAGCACCGGTCGCGGCCATGTGGTTCAGGATGCGGCACGCGTATTGGAAGGTGATGTCGACGCGCAGTGTCCACGATGCGTTGATGTAGCCGAACGACGAGATCAGGTTCGGGATGTCGGAGTACGCAATGCCTCTGTAGGTCCACGTCTTGGAGAAGTCGACGGGTTCGCCATCGACGACGAAGTCCATGTCGCCAACGGTGACGAGTTGGAGTCCGGTCGCGGTCACGATGATGTCGGCGTCGATGTCCTCACCCGAGGCCAGCGTGATGCCCGTTTCGGTGAACGTGTCGATGTGGTCCGTGACGACGCTTGCCTTCCCGGACTTGATTGCCGTGAAGAGGTCGCCGTCGGGCACGAGGCAGAGCCGCTGGTCCCAGGGGTTGTACGCCGGCGTGAAATCTGGGTCGATGTCGTAGTCGGGCCCGATCTCGTCTTGCACCATGCCCAATAGGCGCTTCTTGACCATGTCGGGGTGCTTGCGTGTCTGGCGATATACGCCGTCGGTGAAGCGGACGTTTTTCCAGCGAATGACGCGGTGGGCAATTCGTTCGGGCAGTAGCTTTCGAATGCGTTGGGCCACCGGGTCGATGCTCGGCTGAATCGCCATGTAGCTCGGTGAGCGTTGCAGCATCGTCACGTGTTCGACGTCGGGGGCCATCGCTGGAACCAACGTGACCGCAGTGGCTCCAGAGCCAATGACGACCACTCGTTTGCCCGTGTAGTCCAAGTCCTCGGGCCACTGCTGGGGATGCACGATCTGCCCAGCGAAACGATCACGGCCAGGAAACTCTGGGTCGTAGCCGCCCTTGTAGCTGTAGTAACCCGAGCACATGAACAGCACCGAGCAGGTGCGCACCTCGGGTTCGCCGGTTTCGGTGTTGGTCGACGTAAGGGTCCAGGTCGACGAGTCGCTCGACCACTCAGCCGACGTGACTCGACGATCGAACGTGATGTGCTTGTCGATGCCGTTTTCTTGGGCGGTCTCGCGCACGTAGTTGAGGATCGATGGACCGTCGGCGATGGCCTTCTCATCCTTCCACGGCTTGAACTGGTAGCCGAGTGTGTACATGTCGCTGTCGGACCGGATGCCTGGATATCGAAACAGGTCCCACGTGCCACCGAGGTCGCTACGACCCTCAAGAATCGAGTAGCTGCGATCGGGGCATTCGGTTTGCAGGTAATACGCCGCGCCGATGCCGGAGATTCCTGCGCCGACAATGAGGACATCTGTATGTAGCGCTTCCGCAGGCACGGGCAACTCCGATCTGCGTCCGTTTTACCTCAAGTCATCCAAATGCAGCGGCTCAGGGTTCGGACACCTCCGCAGCGGTAGTAATGTGCGCTGCCCAAGCAGCCCGTGGATGATCGTCTATTCCCAGACAGCGCGGCTTAGGGCGAAAGCGTCGGCGTTGAGTTGCCGGCACTCTCCGCGTTTGAGAATCTGCCAGCTAAGCCCTGTTGATGGATCTTCGACATGAACGCCATCTGCGAAGCAGAGTCGGCTGATCCCATCCCCGGTTCTTGCAATGTTGGCTGCCCATAGGTTCATGATGTCTTCGTCCGCGACTAGTGGTGTGGTTTCTTCGAGCCGGTTCGTGGCTGCATCATCAGCACTGATTTGGATTGTCATGCCTTCCATGTCTCCCTCTTCGACCCCTCCGAAACGAACGACGACGTCGGCAGTTTCTGGGTCTCGGCAGAGGCGTTCACCGTTGAA
>CALBVK010000308.1 GCA_937969345.1 uncultured Acidimicrobiales bacterium | reverse complement strand
GGAACCGAACGATCAGGTGTGCGGATCGCGTTGAATGCCTGCGATCCGCTAAACCTCACCGGCGTCATCACACCCGGGGATCGTGTGCCCGCCCGACGGTCGCTCACCATCGAATACGAAGACGGGATACCCGTACTACCGGTCCGCCCGCTTACCTAAATTGGGGCTCATCGGCCACACGGAATCCTCAACCGCGGCAGGCGACTCGCCGACTGACTATCTATGACCCCCGGCTATAGCGCATCTCTCGGGATGCCATGGCAGACCGAAGATCACGGTAGTGCGATTGCCTCCGTCGGTTCACCCGCGTCCGCTTCCGTCGTGGATCTTGACCTCCAGTGTGATTCGACCTTTGTCGTACGCAGCGTTTTGGTAGAGCCACAGGGGTTGCGCTCCGCTGGCCGGTCCCTGCTCGATGCGGTTATCTCCGAGGACCGCAAGAAGTTGCGCGAAGCGGTCGAGTCTGTCTCTGCCCGAGGCGGCACCGTTCGACTGCAGGTACGGCTCAACGTCGATGACGCGCCGACGGTGCTGCTCGGTGTCGCAACGCTCGATGGCGCGCTTCCGCTTGGCGTCTCGGGCATCTATCTCGAGGCCAGCCAGACGATGTACGGGCCAACGGTCGATGAAGCATCGCTATATCGAGGTCTCATCGACCGGCTTCCAATAGCGGTCTTCTTCAAGGACACGCAAACGCGTTTTGTCGGGGTCAACGATCACCTCGTCCACACGCTCGGCCAAGAACGTGCAAATAGTCTGCTCGGGAAGACCGATGCCACGATGCATCACCCTGACGAAGCCGAGCTCTACCACCGCACAGACCATCAGGTGATGAACTCGGGCGTGGCGGTGACCGACCTTACCGAGGTGCAGACGCGCCACGATGGGTCCATAAACGTCATGCACACGTCGAAGTTCCCGGTCCACGACCGCTCCGGTGCGGTGGTGGGTCTTATGGGCTTTAGTCGCGACGTGACCGAGTCGACCCGAGTCGTCGAGCAACTCGTCGAGAGCGAACAGCGTTATGCCCTTGCCACGCGAGCCACTCGTGATGGCATTTGGGACTTCGATGTCGAGACAGAGGAGGCGTTCTTCTCGCCCCGGTGCTGCGAACTGCTCAATGTGCCGGTAACCGCCGATCCAGTGGAGTGGCTCGAGATCGCACGACGGCTGCGCCCCGAGCATGTGATGCCGCTTGCGAACGCCGTGCAAAGCTTGCGCGACGATCCAAACGGACTGTTCTCTGAGACGGTGTGTGTGGAGCTCGATGACGGCGGCGAGCGTTGGGTTCAGCTCATTGGCACGTCGCTGGCGGTTGACGGTGAAGTCGTACGAGTAATCGGTTCTGCGGCCGACATCACCGAGGAGCGAGCGAACATTGCTCGGCTTGAGTATTTGGCAACCCACGACCCGCTCACCGGCCTCGTGAACCGACGTTCGATTGTCGACTGCATCAACGAAACGCTCGAGGTAGATGGTTCGGGCGCCGTGATGATGCTCGACCTCGACTATTTCAAGGTGATCAACGACTCTCTCGGGCATCAAGCAGGCGATCAAGTTCTTCGGACGGTTTCTACCCGGCTGCAGTCCGCGCTCGACCCAGAGTCGGTTATTGCGCGATTCGGCGGCGACGAGTTTGCCGTCTTCGTGCGAAGTGAGTCTCGAGCTGAGGTCCTTCGAGCAGCTCACGTGGTGCTGAGCAGTATTCGAGAAGAGATGACCATCCTCGGTCTCGATCTGTTCACGACAGCCAGCATCGGCGTTGTCTTCCTCGACGATCTCCACGATCACGCCGACCATGTTCTACGCGATGCCGACATTGCCCTCTACGCAGCGAAGTTCGCCGGCAAAGCAAGAATTTGTGTGTTTGAACAGTCGATGCGCGATGCCGCCGAGGACGCTCTCGAACAACAGATGTCGGTCCGGCGGGCGGTCCACAACAAGGACTTTGCGCTGGTTTACCAGCCGATTATCCGGGCGTCGAACGGCACATGGGCGGGCGTGGAAGCGTTGCTAAGGCTTGCTCCCGAAGCTGGAGCGATGAAATCGCCGGCAGAGTTCTTGCCGTACCTCGAGCAGACCGACCTGATTATCGATGTCGGCGAGTGGGTCATCGAAACGGCATTGAGCGACCTCGCCCGATGGAAGCAGGAAGGGCAAGTGCCCGAGAATTTCGTCGTCACGCTCAACGTCTCGCGCAAGCAGTTCCAGACGGATCGGCTGGCGAGCTTCATTCTCGAGTCGCTCGGTCGCTTCGGTCTTGCAGGGCGAGACATCGTGCTCGAGATCACCGAGACGGCGGTGCTCCACACCGAGACTGCGATTGTCGAGATCTTGCAAACGCTGCGAGACATCGGCGTCAAGATCGCGATCGACGACTTCGGTACCGGGCAATCTTCTCTCGCTGTTCTCCACGATCTCCCGGTCGACATTTTGAAGATCGACAAGTCCTTCACGGACCGAATCCTGGCCCAAGACGACGAACCAGTGATCACCGCTGCGCTCGATGTTGCACGCTCCATGGGCCTCGTCACCGTTGCCGAGGGCGTCGAATTTCAACGGCAAGCCGATTGGCTGCGGAGTCATCACTGCGATCTCCTCCAAGGGTTCCTGTTCTCCCGTCCGGTTCCCGCCGACCAGTTGCTGGTCGATCTGGCGTGGCGTCAACTCAGCTAGCTTCCAGCCACTGGCCGTTCCGGTCCACGCCGATACGGTGAGTGAGTGCTTCGACCGCTGAGCGACCCAACTCCGTCGGTTCTCATTTCTGCGGCGGTGTTCGCCACGGTCACAACGATCTTGCCCGGCTTCCTCGTTGGGGCATTGTCTGTTCAAGTGGCCAACGAGTTCGCCGTTTCCGAAGCCACGTACGGCTGGGGCCTTGGGGGCTTCTTTCTCTCGGCAACACTCGGGTCGAAGGTGCTAGGTGGCGTTGCTCAGCGAATCGGTCCCCGTCGCCAGGTCGTTGCGTCGTTGGCAGCGTCGGTGGTTGCACAACTCTTTATCGCTGCGTTGGCCTCGTCGTTTTGGCTTTTCGTTGGCGCTCTCGCGGTAACGGGCCTAGCGAACTCAGCGAATCAGAGCGCAATCAACCTGCTGTTAAGCACAGCGAAGCTCCCGCGGCTCGGCCTGGCTATCGCCCTCAAACAGTCGGGGATGCCGACGGCGTCCTTGCTCGGCGGGCTTGCGGTTCCCGCCATTGCGCTCACCGTTGGGTGGCGGTGGGCATATGTGATCGGCGCGATTTCGGCCACCCTCGCTGCGCTGAACATTCTTCGAGTCGTGCAACCGGTCGGGGCAATGAAACGTGGAGCGGTGCCCAAGCCGCTCACGGATCGACGAACGCTGGTCATGGCCAGCGTCGGTCTTGGGTGCATGGCGTTTGCGGCGGGTGCGCTCAACGCGTGGATCGTCGGTTCAGGAGTTGACGCTGGCATTAGCGAGGCGCGAGCGGGGCTCTTGCTAAGCCTCGGGGCGGGTTTCGGTATTGCGGTCAGGCTTTTGATCGGCGTGCAGATCGATCAGATCGCCACCCGTCCATTTCGTCTCGCCGGAATCTTCAGCATGGTCGGGGCTTTGGGCATTGCCTTGCTCGCGATCTCGACACCGTTGTTTGCCGTGCTCGCGACGATCCTGGCATTCGGCGCCGGCTGGGTGTGGCCGGTCTTCACCAACTTCGGCATCGTGAACGCCAACAGGGAGGCGGCAGCGGCCGCTAGCGGGATCACGCAGACCGGTGTCTACATCGGTGTCTTCGCCGGCCCGCTCCTGTCCGGAATCCTGATCGAAGCGGTTGGGTATTCGGTGATGTGGCTTGTCACTGCCGTCGTCATGGTGGCCGGAGCCAGTATCAGCATGGCTATTGCTCCGAGCATGGTTGCTTCGAGTGAACCCGGCAATGTATGAAAGGCTCTGCTGGTGACCACCGGCGTCGAACGCATCTACATGCAGACCGGATTGGTCCGCCGAGCAACCTTGAGCGCGTTCTGGCCGTTGTTCTTTGTTCGACTTGTCACCGACGTCAACCTTTCGCCACTGCAGCTGGTGCTGCTCGGAACGGTTATGGAGTTGTCGATTCTCATCGCCGAGGTCCCGACAGGGATCGTCGCTGATCTCTACAGTCGCAAGTGGTCGGTGATCGCTGCGTTCATGCTCGGCGGACCGGCCATAGTTGCCAGCGCAGTCGTGGAGAACTACTGGGCTTTGGTGGTCGTTCAGGCCCTCATCGGAGTCGCAGCGACCTTCGAAAGTGGGGCCGAGACAGCGTGGGTCACCGACGAGCTCGGGTCCTCGAAGAAGGCGGAGCCGCTTATCTTGCGGCGTGCTCAATGGCAGATGGGTGCGGTCGTCGCTGGCGTGCTGGGATTTGCCGGACTGGCATCGATCACCACGCTGACGACGGGACTCATCGTTCTCGGCGGCATCTACACGCTGTGGGGCGCCGGACTTATCCGGCGCATGCCGGAGTCGAACTTTCAGCGTGACGAACATGGCGGATGGAGTGGGTTCGCGAACATGTTGCGACGTGGCTGGGAGTTGTCCAGCGGGACGAAGGCGCTGCGGGTTCTGGTGCTGGTGATCTTCATTACCGGTCTCGCCAAGGAAGCGATCGATCGCCTCGACGTGCAACGCCTCGTCGACGTTGGACTCCCCGAGGACCTCGATGAAGCGCTCGTGATCGGTGTCATCGTCGCGGTTCGCTCCAGTTTCGCAGCTGTTGCCCTGCTCGTTGCGCGTCGCCGTGCGACCGGCCGAGGTGTCGTGGCTGCCGTCGCAGGCTTGTTGCTCGGTGTTGCCGTTGGCGTAGTGATCCTCGCTCAGGTGGAGATGCTTGCGGTGGCCGCGCTCGGGTTGATGTTGCAAGGCGGGCTCCACCTGGCAACCGTGCCGCTCGTGACGACATGGACAAACAACTTCGCCCCGTCATCGGCGCGGGCGACCGTGCACTCCTTCATTGGTCAGGCTGAAGCCTTCGGTGAGATTCTTGGTGGCATTGCACTCGGCACGGTCGCGGAGATATTCACGGTCCCGATCGCCATGACAATGTCCGCTGTCCTGTTTGCGATCGCCGCGCTCACTGCATTGACCGCCAGGGCGACATGGGAGAAGAGCATCGAGGACGTACGGTGAATGTTGTGACAGAACACGACGCCATCTATCGCGGACCTGATGACATCGACGGCGACGGGGATATCGATTTCCGTGACGCTGCCATCCAAGCGGAAATGGAGGTCGGGCACGCCGATGACACGCCCACACAGGCGTGGCACCACGTTCTCGTGCGGCTCGGTCGGATGGCGGTTGGCTTCGTCGTGCTCTTGGCCGGCGCCGCAATGATGGTGCTGCCCGGGCCGGGACTCGTGGTTATCGCCGCAGGCCTGGTCATCTTGTCGAAGGATGTGGCCTGGGCCGATCGGGCGCTTCGGTACGTGCGTAAACGCGCCCCCGGACTTGACGAAGAGGGACCGATTCCAAAGTCCACAATCATCGTGTCGGTCATGCTGATGATCGCCGCCGGTGCCGCAGCGTTCTGGTGGTTCAACGGTGGCGAAGAGTGGTTCTTCGATCTGTTCTGAGCTGGTCGCTGGCAATGTGACCAACACCGATGCGGCGGGATCCGGCAGAATTTGCGAACGGCGATACCCTTCTATCCGTCGGGCGGTTTGGCCCGATTCTTGTCTTGGAGGGCAATCCAGAAGATGTCCATTACCGAAGAACAGGTCATCGAGGCGCTTCGCCCCGTAGAAGACCCCGAACTTCATCGCAGTATCGTCGATCTTGGGATGGTCAAGACCATCGGAATCGCCGGTGATGCGGTCGACGTACAGATCGCGCTCACGGTTGCTGGGTGTCCGTTGAAGAACGAGATCACCCAGCGAGTAACCGGCGCTCTCACCGATATTGGTGTCGCAAGTCCGTCCGTTGACTTCACGGTCATGAACGACGAAGAGCGCGCCCGGGTACGCGAAATGCTTCACGGCGACCCGGCATCGACCGCGGGCAACAACCCGTCTCATGGTCATGCCGAAGGTCGAGACATTCCCTTCGCCGACCCCGACTCGCGCACCCGCGTCCTGCTCATTGCTTCGGGCAAAGGTGGCGTAGGCAAGTCGTCGGTTACCACCAACCTCGCAATTGCTCTGGCCAAGCGCGGCAAGAGCACCGCGATCATCGATGCCGACGTGTGGGGCTTCTCCATTCCGCGCATGCTCGGGATCGAGCATGCCCCCGTCGTGATCGATGACATGTTGATCCCGCCAGAAACCCATGGCGTCCGCGCGATTTCTATGGGGTTCTTCGCCGAAGAGGACCAGCCGGTCATCTGGCGCGGTCCCATGTTGCACAAGGCCCTCGAGCAGTTTCTCACCGACGTGTTCTGGGACGAGCCTGACTACTTGTTGATCGACCTGCCGCCGGGCACCGGCGACATCTCGTTGTCGCTCGCACAGTTCCTGCCACGTTCGGAGCTCTTCGTTGTCACCACACCGCAGCCGGCTGCACAGCGCGTTGCGCAGCGCGCAGCGTTCATGGGCGAGAAGGTGAACCTGAAGTTGCACGGTGTGATCGAGAACATGAGCCACTTCACCGGCGATGATGGCAAGCGCTACTACCTGTTCGGTGCCGGCGGTGGCGAAGAGCTCGCCAACCGTCTCAACGTTCCACTCGTTGGCCAGGTGCCATTGATTCCTGCACTTCGTGAGGGGTCCGATAGCGGCAAGCCGATCATGGCTACCGATCCGGAAAACGAGGCCAGCCTCGTATTTGCCGCCATGGCCGAAAAGATCGATGTCGAGATGGCACCGAAGCGTCGCTACACCAAGAAGCTGAACCTGCTCAACTAGAGCGGTCGAACGTACGAAGGACATTCATGGATATTCGGATCGGTGTTACGTACACCCCCAAAGAAATCGCACTGGAACTCGCTGAGGGAACCAAGGCTGACTCGGTAAAGGGCGACATCGACGCTGCACTCTCGGGAGACAGCAGCGTCTTGTGGCTTGAAGATCGCAAGGGCCGCCAGGTTGGCGTCCCTTCGGACAAGATTGCCTACATCGAGATCGGTAGCGAGGATTCGAGCCGCCCAATCGGCTTCGGCTGAGTTCGTCGATGATGGCCGACCAATGACCATCCTCGATCGCCGCCTCCTCATCATTGGGGGCAAAGGTGGTACCGGGAAGTCATCGGTCGCGGCCGCTCTCGCCGAGTTATCCGCCTTTCGCGGCGGCCGAACGCTACTCATTTCCGCCGATGGCAGCCCTGGTGCTGCCGGAATGTTCGGCGTGACACCGGAGCACGAGGCGATAGAGGCGCAACGAAATCTCAGTGTTCTTCAAATCGAGTCGAAGGCATCGCTGCGCGAATTCGTCGGCCTTCAGCTCGGGCCACTTGGCGCGATCGGCAAGCCGGTAGCGAACGCATTCTCCTTTGTCGCCGAGGCGGCACCGGGTGTGTCGGAGCTCTTGCTCGTCGGCAAGTACGCCCACGAGGCACGCAGCGGCGACTGGGACCTCGTCGTGGTCGACGCTGCATCGAGTGGACACCTGTTGGGCGAGCTCGCCGCGCCGCAGAACGTCGGTGAAATCGCTCCCGTTGGACGTCTCGCACGCGAGACCGGTTGGGTCGTCGATCTGCTCGGCGACCCCGAGATCACCGGCGTGGTGAACGTGACGCTGGCTGAGGAGGTTCCGGTTTCGGAGACCATCGACTTCGTCGATCGGCTACATACCGAGACGCCTGCACACTTGGCGGCCGTGGTCGTGAACCGCACCCGCCCCCAGCTCTATGCGCGAGCCCGTCGAGGCGAACTGGCCGAGCTGCTCGACGACCGGCCGACGCGCCTGTCCAAGGGTGCTGCTGGTCTCTTCGACGCGGTGGAGATTGGCTTGGAGCGCGCCGATGTTGCGTCGGCGATCGATGCTCGCCTCCGTCGTGCGCTTCCCGATGAGATGCCCGTCCTGCACGTTCCTGAGTTCGGTGCTGTCGCCGACACGCGGGCGTCGGTTCGAGAAGCGATCGCCGACGAGATGTCGCTGTAATGGCACCGCCATCGGGCACCCAGTCGCTCACCGCAGGACTCGGCGAGACGATAGCTGGACGCTCCCTGCTCGTGATTGCGGGCAGCGGGGGTGTCGGCAAGACGACCGTGTCGGCCTCATTGGGGCTGGCAGCCGCGCAACAACTCGACGGTGATGTGCTCGTGCTCACCATCGATCCGGCCCGCCGACTCGCAGCGGCCCTTGGCATTGACATCGAAGGAAACGAGGCCGTCAACGTCCCGATCCCCGGTCAGAAGACGTCGAATCTCTACGCTGCCATGCTCGATCCTGGGCCGGCGTGGGATGCCATGATCCAGACCGAAGCAACCCCAGAGATCGCGGAGCGAATTCTCAACAACTCGGTGTACCGGAGAATTGCGGACACGTTCGTTCATGGCAACGACTACGCGGCGCTCGGATGGCTCGACGCCGCCATCGAATCTGAGCGATACCGGTTGATTATCGTCGATACACCACCATCGCAGAACGCGCTCGACTTCTTCGACGCCCCAGCGCGAGTGAACGAGTTCTTTGGCAGCTCCCTTTTGGGCTGGCTAACAGGGGGCGATGGCACGCTCGTTGGAGGTGCCGCCGCAAAGACGTTCGCATCGCTCGCCGACAGGCTCCTCGGCGCGGAGTTCTTCGCCGACGTTGTGGAATTCTTCCAGCTGATGAGCGGTGTGGTTCCTGGCATGGTTGAACGAACAACAGCGGTGGCGAACGATTTGGCCGGAGACGACGCAGCGTTCTTTGCGGTGACGGCACCATCGACCGACGTGGTCGACAAACTCGATCGGTTGGCCGAGTCGCTCGCGTCACGAGATCTCACCTTCGACGGCGTTGTCGTCAATGGTGTCGAGCCCGACGTGTTCTGGGATCCAAAGGTTCACAACGTTGCTACCCGAGTGGTGGCCAACACGAAGAGTCCGCTCACCGTGGCGGCAACCTCGCTGTTGGCCCCGGGAGCCGAGTACGTGGTCGAACGGTGCGAGGTGGCTAACGCCCAGCGGGCCGTCCTTGCAGCCCTTCCAGCCTCGGTGATTTCGACGATCCCGCGCTTGGTGCATTCGCCCACTGATGTCGACGGCCTGCTCGCTCTCGGCCAGACCTTGTGGCACGGATCAACAGACGAGCAATAGGCGCGCTTCGGCGGTGATTCGGTAGCGTTGCGAAATGGCCTCACCGATCAAGATCGCTCAGCAAGTCGCCGGCTTCGATAGCGCCGCCGTCGAGCACTTGCAGCGGCTCATCCGTACCTGGGGGTTGCTCGCAGATTTGGCCCTCGGCGATGTTCTGGTGATGGCACCAACGGTCGATGACCCCGAGGTGTATGTGGTTCTCGCCAACGTTCGTGCGTCCACGGCCACGACCGTGTACGTCCACGACCCCATCGGCGACCGGCACCGCGCAATAAATCGTCCGCTCGCGCACGAGGCGTTCGTCACCGGCGATCTCCAGCGCGCCGTTGTACAGCTCGGCCCTCACTTTCCTGATGGCGAGGCAGAAATTTTGGCGGTTCCGTTTCGGGTCAATGGCGAACCCGTTGGCGTGGTGCTTCGGGAGCGTCGGGTATTCCAGCGCGAAATCCTGCTTCTCGAGCAGACGTATCTCGACCTATCGGATCGGATCATGCAGATGATCGCCGACGGCTACTTTCCGTTCGTTGGAGCGAACGAGCCTCAGTATGGGGCGCCTCGTGTGGGCGATGGACTTCTCGTCCTCGACGAGAATCGACGGGTGGTCTTCCAGTCGCCAAATGCGGTCTCGGCGCTGCACCGGCTCGCTATCCATCGAACGCCGACAGGACTCCGAATTGACGACCTCGGCCTCGACGACTCCTTTGTTCGTACCGCGTACGCGATGAAGGTGGGTGTGACCCAAGAGCTCGAGCGGCGCGATGTGACCGTCACGACCCGGTGCCTGCCGATCATCAAAGATGATGCCGTCGAGGGCGGTTTCATCTTGATGCGCGACGTGTCGGAGCTCAAGCGACGCGACCGCATGTTGTTGTCCAAGGATGCAACGATTCGCGAGATCCACCACCGCGTCAAGAACAACCTGCAAACGATCTCGTCGCTGCTGCGCTTGCAGGCTCGACGCGTCGAATCCGAGGAGGGCAAATTTGCGCTTTCGGAGTCCGTCCGACGGATCGGGGCGATCGCGATTGTCCACGAGACGCTGGCCAACGATGCGAGCGAAGACGCCTCTGGCGATGATGCGCCATTCGAGGACGTCGCCCGTCCGCTCATCCGGCTCATCGAGGAAGGCCTGCAAAGCCCCGATGATCCAATCCGGTTCGTGCTCGACGGCGAGGCTGGCCGCCTACCACTGATTCGGTCGATGCCGTTGGCCGTTGTGCTCACCGAGCTCCTACAAAATGTCGTCGACCATGCCTTTCCAAAGGGATGCCACCCAGCCGATGGTCGTATCGTGACGGTGTCGTTTAGCACCGAGGACGACGACCTGATCGTCAGTGTTGCCGACAACGGGCAGGGTCCTCCTGAGGGGTTCGACTTCGCAGAAGCCCGAGGTCTTGGGCTTACTCTTGTGCACACGTTCGTGACGGCTGAGCTGAACGGCACGATCACCATGGTGCGCGGTGACGGCCCCGAAGATGCCCCTGGTACGGCGACCGTCGTCCGCTTCCCAAAGACCTGGGAAGACCGTGTTGTCGGGCCCGCAATCGACGCCTAGTCGGGCTGTGCGGTTCAAGAACGGCCCGCGACCTGCCGTTACCTCTCGGGGAGTAGGTTTGGCACCGCCGGGCCGAATGTGAGACAAAGGGACACGATGCGTCGTACCTCTAGCGTGCACAAGTTTGCACTGATGTTCGTGGCGTTCTCGATGCTTGCCACCTTGGTGGCTATCGCGCCGGCGACCGCTCAAACCCAGCCCAAGCGTCCGGCCCTTAGCCGCCGCTTTGTGCCGGAGGCACCGGATTTCGCGTCGACGGCCATGGCCGATTCGTGGGACTTTGGTCAAGATCGTGACCTCCCGAATGTCGCTGGCTTGAGCCACAAAGGATTCTCGAACGTTGTCATGTCCGGGGGGCGCTGGAAGGGCACCGCGGCTTCGCAGGCAAACATTCGCTTGTTACAGAGCTGGAACAGTTTGCCGAACGGACGCGACGGTGCAGCGACCCCGATCAACGCTGACGAGTACACACATATCTCTATCCGCATGCGTATGACCGGTCGAACTGCGGCATGGGGCGAGCTCAGCTGGTACGACTGTGGACGCCTGGTTACCGCCTGTCGAGGTGCGCAGGGAGTGCGCGTCTTTGAGGGTTGGCACACCTATGACTTCAAGATCGAGCGCGACCCCGCTCGCACCGGATCGGTGGACTGGTCTGGGCTGATTCGCGGTCTTGTATTCACCCCTACAGCGCCCGGTGGAAACATCGAGATCGATTGGATCCGGGTATACAAACCCACGAATCCCGAGATCGTCGTCACCTCTCGCGACCCGAACCCGAACGCAACGATGATCTGGGACCGAGATCGGAACCCGGCGAACAACAGCGCAGCGAACCCGAACTGGGGGGTTGTCGAAGACGGCACGTTCAACGTGGACGCCATGTTCCCGGGAACCTATTTCTTCTACACACTCACCGGTGAGGATCGATCGCTCGTCAATCCGCTCGTCGTCAACAAGCGGCCGCGGCCTCGGGTGCTTCAGCCCGATGCAGCCGGGGGTGCCGATTATGCAACGGTCGTTCGTGGCGACGCATGGGACTTTTCCCAGGCACTCGACGTTGGCCGTCAGCACAACTCGACGGCACCGTTCACGCCGAACATGACATTCACGATCCAAAACGGCGAGCTCATTGGCACGAACACGACACCCACCATGAGCGACTCGGGCTTCCGTGTCGAGATCCCGGCCGACAAGCCAATCGATGGCAGCCGCTTCACGAACTTCTCGGCACGGGTGTTCTACGAGGGCGGCTTCTCGCTGTCGGGCGAGCCAGGTGGCGGTATGAACGCCCGAATTGTCTGGCGGACAACGAATGGGGTTTGGCGGGTGAGTGAGGACATCGTCGTCTTCCCCGGTTGGAACACCATTACGGTCGACCTCGACGACACCCCACCCCTCGAACTAATCGAGGGCAACACAACCACGAACGCTGCGTGGGACGGTCAGCAGATCGAGGTGCTTCGGTTCGATCCGCACGAGGACAAAGGCACGCGGCAGTTCCGCGTTGACTGGATCAAACTCTCCGAGAACGACAAGCCCACGAACAACGTCGTGACGATCGCCTATCGCGATCTTGCATTCGAGCAGGGGAGCTTTGTACGGATCTATCTCGATCGAAACGGCGACGGAGACCCCGACCGCCAGATCGGTCTTCGAACAGTCCGCCCGGGCTTCAACTCGTTCAAGTGGACAGTGCCGCCGGAGCTGCGAGGTTCTGGTGAGTGGTTCGTGACGGTCCGTATGGCCGATTCGAGATTTGCGACGACGTTCGCTACCTCCACGGGCACGATCGAGCTCTAGGCACGCCTCGCCGGGCGTGGTAGCGGCACAACTAGAGTTGTGCCATGCAGGTTCCCGACCAGGCAATTCACTCATACTCGGCGTCGATCGAGGTCGCAGCGACACCGGAACACGTCTACGACATGGTCGCCGACGTCACCCGAATGGGGGAGTGGAGCCCGGAGAACGTTGGTGCCGACTGGTTGCGCGATGGTGCGGGTAATCGCGGTGACTGGTTCGCTGGACATAACACGAGCGGCGAACGGGAGTGGACGCGCGAATGTGAGGTTGCCGCTGCAGAGCGAGGACAAGACTTTACGTTTGCGGTCATGGGAGTCGACGCAAACTGCACGTGGTGGAGCTATGAGATGGCGCCGTCGGAGGTGGGCACGACGCTCACGGAACGCTGGTGGATGGTGAACAAGACCCCAGCAATGGCTGCCGCAGACCCAGAGGCCTATGCGGCGAGAATCGCGATGACAGGGCCCATGATCGACCAGACGCTCGCAGGTATCAAGAAGGCAGCTGAGGTCGAAGGTGTCTGAGCACCGAATCGTTTCGCTGCTACCCGCCACGACCGAGATCCTGTATTGGTTAGGTGTGGGACAGTCGGTAGTTGGTGTGACCTACGAGTGCACGGAGCCTGCCGAAGCACAACAACACCCACAGGTGACCGACACGATCATTCCCGATGGGGCCACACCAGCGGAGATCGACACGTTGATCTCGGCGGCGATTGCCGAGGGGAATCAGCTGTACTCGCTCGACGAGGGCCTCCTCCGGGATCTCCAACCGTCGCTGATCGTGACCCAGGACCTGTGTCGAGTTTGTGCGCTTCCGGCCGGCTCGGTCGCCGATGCGCTCAGCCACCTAGCGCTCGACTCGGCGGTATTCAGCTACGACCCAATGACCCTCGATGGAGTGATTGACTCGATCGAGCTGCTCGGTCTCGCAGCAGGCGCGCCCGAGACCACCGAACGGGTCGGAGCGTTACGCGAGCGGCTGGCGACCCTTCGCTCATCGGCGCCACCGGGTCGCCCAAAGGTCCTGATGCTCGAGTGGCCGGATCCGCCGTACACCCCCGGGCATTGGATACCGGACCAGATCGAGGCTGCCGGTGGCGAGGCGTTGCTCGCTCACCCTGGCGGACGCTCGAGCGCGATGTCCTGGGAGCAGATCGCCGCCTGCGAGGCCGACGTCCTGATCGTGGCGCCATGCGGATTCGATGAAGCTGCTGCACTCGAGCAGCTCGACATCGTCACTGGTCGACCTGACCTCGCCAAGTTGCCAGCGGTGGCGAACGGACGAACATACGCAATCGATGCCGATGCATACGTGGTACGACCGGGACCCCGGCTCATCGACGGGGTCGAGGAGCTACGCAAGCTCATTCATCGTTAGGGCAGTAGTTGGTCCGCCGGTGCAAAGGCGTCGGTGAGCACGATCGCATCGGTTCCGATGAACTCGTCAACCGTCTGGCCCACGAGTTGCCGTCCGTCGAGTGGGTCGATGTCGAAGGTCGGTACCGGGTCGTGTGCAGCGACGAGGATCTGGTTGACCGGTACGTCGGGGATGTCGCCGTCGGGGTGAATGACGGAGAGTTCATCAAAAACTTCGTTGAGCGTGGCGAGTTGAGAACGGGCGAAGCGGCTTTGATCGCCGTCGATCACGTTCATAACGTAGATGCCATCATCGGCGAGAAGGCGGTCGACCTCGCGGACCACTTCGACCGTGGTGAGATGCCATGGCACCGAGTCGCCAGAGAAGGCGTCGCCCACGATCAGGTCGAACCCGCCCGTCGGTAGATCGCCGAGGTGCAGCCGTGCATCGCCGGTTCGAATGTCGAGGCCGTCCGCGTCGGTGAGCCCGAGTTGCTCTTCGGCGATGGTGACGAGTGCGGTGTCGAGCTCGAGAACAGTGTTGGTGCTACCGGGGCGAACAGCGCTGATGTAGCGGGGAAGAGAGAAACCGCCGCCGCCGATGTGGAGTACTCGGAGGGGGCCATCTGCCATGGTCGCGGTGACGTCCGCGAGAAGACGGATGTATCGGATGTCGAGGTACGTCGGGTCGTTGAGGTCGACGTGAGCGTGACGGAGCTGGTCGAGCACGAGGCTCCGACCGCCGGGGCGGGCGTCGGGACCATCGACTGGATCGGCAATTATTCGAACGCAGTAGTAATCGGTGGTTTGATCACATGGCGACTGGATAAGAAGGCCGAAGACCGCGGCGAGAATCACCGCGGCGATCTCGGGGCCTTGCGGGCGAGCCCGGCCCGACCGTGCAAAGACGGCGACGCCGCCGAGCACCAGCAGTGCCCCGACAACGATGATGATCGTTCGAACGGGCAGAAGTGCGATGAGGACGAATCCCGTGCCGAAAGTGCCGAGGAGCGCTCCGAAGGTACTCGCCGCGGACAAGCGGCCGACCACCGCTCCGGTTTCCTCGATGGAACCGAGCTCAAGCTTTGCGACCATCGGTCCAATGCCGCTGAGCACGGCAGCGGGCAACAGGAAGGCACAGGCTGACAGGGTCACGATCGCCACCGGACCAGATCCAAGGCTTGGACCGAGGATGCTGACGATCGGGATCGAAAGCCACGTGAGACCGCCGCCGAAGAAGAGGGCTTGGGCAATGAGGCGTATCGGGTCCTTGCGATCTGCGAGGCGCCCGCCGACCGCTGCTCCCACGGCGATGCCACCGAGGATGGTTCCGATGATGCCGGTGAAGGTATCGAGCGATACGCCGATGTAGGGCGCCATAAGCCTGCCCGCCAGGATTTCGAGCACGAGCACGAGGCCTGACGTGATGGCGACGAGGAACATCGCCGCCTTTCCGTTGAGTCCCGACGAGTCCTGCGTAGAAGTCACCTCAAGAGCTTATTGTCATACCCCATCTCTACTGTTGCCGGTATGGAACTTCTCCCCATCCTTATCGTCCTGTCCCTCGGCCTGATCTGTGGCTTCATCGTGTTGTTCATGTTGTTGCGCCAGTTCCTTGCCGACCATGCAGAAAGCAGCGGCGACGTTGCCCTCGATCATGCGGTCTCGGCCGCGGTCCGGGCAACGCTGTCAGAGCGCGGGGCTACCGCCGAGGCATTGGGCCGCGACCGCGAGGCCACGGTGCAGGCCGCCGTCGTGCGCGCCGCTGAGGTCGCCGATGCCAAGCTCGACGCTCGGCTTCGGTCGGGTACCGAGCAGATGGATGCTCGCCTTCGCCAAGGGACCGAGAAGCTCGAAGCAAACATGGCACTCGGTCACCAGAAGTACGACGCCAGCGCGTCGATCATCGAAAAGCAGAATCAGGAGATGCGCTCGGAGCTGAAGCGAGTCGAGAAACTCCTCACCGAGCTTCAGGAGAAGACCGCCGGACAGCACGGCGCTGTTGTTGCCCAGCTACATGAAGCAGCCAAGGTCACCGGACAGCTGCAACAGACCACCGGCAGCTTGCGCGATGCCCTCGGTAGTTCGAAGAAGCGAGGTAACTGGGGTGAGCGTATGGCCCAAGACGTCCTCGCTCACGCAGGCATGGTCGAAGGCATCAACTACCGGGTGCAAAAGGGGATCGAGTCCGGGGGGCGTCCCGACTTCACCATCTTGATGCCTCGCCAGATGGTCCTCCACATGGACGTGAAGTTTCCGGCCGACAACTACCTCAGCTTCCTAGAAGCGACCGATGCCGGAGCGGCGGGCGACGCCGAAGGCTTCCGCAAGCAGTTCGTCAAGGATGCCCGCAATCGGGTCAAGGAGCTGGCGACGCGCCGCTACCACGAAGAGTCAGACTCGGTTGACACGGTGGTGTTGTTCATTCCCAACGAAAGCATCTTTGCGTTCGTCCAGGAGAACGATGCGTCGCTCATGGATGAAGCAATGCGTTCCAAGATCGTGTTGTGTGGCCCGAGCACCCTCATTGCGGTGTTGGCCATTGTTCGCCAGGCAATGGACAACTTCATGCTCGAGCAACGCAGCAACGAGATCATGGAGTGCCTGTCTGGGTTTAAGAACGAGTGGACCAAGTTCTCCGACAAAGTGACCCAGCACGGCAACCAACTGAACACGGTCATGAAGTCGTTCAGCGACCTGTCCGGAACCCGCACAAATCAGCTGCAGCGTCAGCTCAATCGCATCGACGAACTCCAGGTCGCACGCGATGTTGAGGCCGAACAACTGGCGTCAACCGACGACGGACTGGTCACGGCCCCCGACGCTTGGCCCCCACTTCGTGAGGTGGCTGCGACCGCATAGTTGCTGGATTGTTAGCACGAAGCTAGCAATGCTGCGGGTATATGGGACCGGTGGCTACCCCAGAAATGGGGTAGTGGCCCCTGGGGGCTACTCGGAGCGGTGGCACGGTCGATTGATCAGAACCGCTGCGAAGCGGGTTGGTCGCGCTGAGGTCTCCTTGGCTCAGAGAACGCTGACCAATTCCCTTGGGAGTATGACGTGACTTGCCCTCGCCTCATCTTCCTTTGGTCAACGTGACCTCTTGCTCCGATTCCCCCCAACGGAGCAAGAGGTCAAGTTCACCGCCCACACCATCGGCCGTCTGTACTGCATTGCTCGGTCTAGGCTTGGATGGGTGAGCACGTTCTATATCACCACGCCCATTTACTACGTCAACGACGCGCCCCATATCGGGCACGCGTACACCACGGTTGTGGCTGACGCGTTCGCTCGCTGGCACCGCTTGTTGGGCGACGACACGATGATGCTCACCGGTACTGACGAGCACGGGCTGAAGATTCAGCGTGCCGCCGAAGAGAACGGCGTCAGCCCGCAAGAGCAAGTCGATTCCACCAGCGTGTTGTTCCGAGATGCTGCTTCGCTGATGAACATTGCAAACGATGACTTCATCCGCACAACCGAGCCCCGTCATCATGCTGCGGTGCAAGAGCTCATGCAGCGCATTTACGACAACGGGTACATCTATTCGGACACGTACGAGGGCCTGTATTGCGTTGGCTGTGAGGCGTACTACACCGAGGACGAACTGAACGATGGCAACTGCCGTATTCATGATCGACCGGCGGAACAGATGGTCGAGGAGAACTACTTCTTCAAACTGAGCGCGTTTGCTGATCAGCTGCTCGAGTACTTCGAGCAGACCGACGGTGTCGTCAAGCCCGACGGCTATCGCAATGAAGTCCTCGGGCTGCTTAAACAAGAGCTGCGCGATGTCAGCATTTCGCGCTCGTCGCTGTCCTGGGGCATTCCGGTGCCGTGGGATGACAAGCACGTGTTCTATGTCTGGTACGACGCGCTGATCAACTACGCCACCGCGGCAGGCTTTGGTGCCGATGACGCCGCCTTTGAGAAGTGGTGGCCCAACGTCACCCACATCATTGGCAAGGACATCATTCGGTTCCATTGCGTCTTTTGGCCAGCGATGCTCCTCGCCGCTGGTATCACCGACTTGCCCAAGTACTACGTACATGGCTGGTTGCTGATCGGCGGGGAGAAGATGAGCAAGTCGAAACTCAACTCGGTTACGCCAAAGCAGCTCATCGATGGCGACGACGACCAAGGTTTTGCAGCGTTTGGAGTCGACGGCTTTCGCTACCACTTCTTGCGGGACCCGCCATTTGGGCCTGACAGCGACTTCAGCTACGAGCAGATGATCACTCGTTACAACTCCGATCTTGCGAACCAGTTCGGCAACCTCGTGCAGCGCGTCATCACCGTGACGGGCAAGAAGTGCGGTGACGTTTCGCCAGCTCCATCAGCTGACTCGCCCCTCGCTGCGGTCGCAACCGAGGCATACGAGGCGACAGCCGCTGCGTGGGAACGTGCGCAGCCACCGATCGCCTTCGATGCCACGTGGCGGCTCATTCGGGAAACGAACGAGTACCTGGCAGCCAATGAACCATGGAAGATGGAAGAAGGTGCCGATGTCGACCGGGTCATGGGCGACGCACTCGAAGCCATTCGTATCGTCACGATCCTGGCGTCGCCAGCAATTCCCGAAGCCGCCCAACGGACGTGGGAGCGGATTGGGATGGAAGGCAACGTCGAAGATCAGCGGTTGCCCGAGGCTGCGGGGTGGGGTGCCTATCCCGGCGGCGTCGCGCTCCTGAGCGGCGATCCGTTGTTTCCCCGGCTAAAGGGGTAGGCGTCGTGTTGCCTTGGATCGATAATCACTGCCATATTCCTGCGGGCGAGGACGGCGATGCGTGGGTTGACGCTGCTCGCGCTGCAGGCGTGGCGCAGATGGTGACTGTCGGGGTAACGCACGAGCGTTCGGTCGAGGCAATTTCGGTGGCGGCGCGCCACGATGGCGTGTACGCAACCGTCGGTGTGCATCCCCATGATGCAACCGATGGAACGGAGGGGCTCGCAGAGCTCCTATCGGCCCCCAAGGTTGTCGCGGTTGGCGAGGCCGGCCTCGACTATCACTACGACCATTCACCGCGTGACGTGCAGAAGTCTGTGTTCGCTGAGCACATCGCGTTGGCGAACGACCACGATCTTCCGCTCGTCATCCATACCCGCGATGCGTGGGAGGACACCTTCGAGATCCTCGATGCTGAAGGCACGCCTCGCCGTACCGTGTTCCATTGCTTCACCGGCGGGCCTCATGAGGCACGACAGGGCCTCGACCGCGGAATCGTTATTTCGGTGAGCGGAATTGTTACGTTCAAGAACGCCCAGGATCTTCGAGACGCCGTGAACGTCTGCCCACTCGACATGTTGATGGTCGAGACCGACTCGCCGTATCTCGCACCGGTTCCACATCGCGGCAAGAAGAACCAGCCTGCAAATGTCGTTCACGTCGGCGAAGCGGTTGCCGAATTGCATGGTGTTTCACCCGAAGATGTCGCCAGTGCAACGTCTCGTCGTGCCATTGAGTTCTACGGACTCGAGGCCTTCGCCAAAACCACCTCGTAGCAATTTCTTCTGCACGAGTTGCAGTTAGTCAGGCGGTTTCCTAGCGTGTTGCTTCGCGCGGACGGGCCTTCCTTTCCGCGCAGTTGTATGTATTGGCAAGTAGAGGGGTTGGATCAGTGAATCCACCGAAGGTAAACGAACGGTGGCGAGTCGCACTCGCCGGTCTCGTTGCGGCCTTAGCAATCCCTTTTCTCATCATCGATTCCCCAGCGCCGGCTGAGGGTGTCGAGACGAACGGCCAAGACGCTGCGTCGACCGATGTCGAGGAAGAACTCTCCGAAGACCCCAATGATGAGCTCGCGGCCGAAGAACTCGCCGCCGATGAAGCCGAGGTCGCCCTCGGTGCGGTCGAGGTTGTTGTCGTCGACGACTTCGTGAGTCCCGATATCTTGCGGCTCGCTGATCATGCCGGCACGTGGGGCGCTGCTCGCAGCCAGGCAATCGCCGATGGACGCGTCGAGGCGAGTTCGGTACCGCCGCCGTCGAACACGAACCTTGCTCTCCTGCCGAAGCTCCCGCGCATTCCGGAGCCGACCCCAGAAGAGCCGGTCGAGGAACCCGCCGAGCCGGAGACCCCCGCCGAAGAGCCTGCTGAGGAACCGGCCGACCCGGAGGCTCCCACCGAAGAGCCCGAACAGCCTGCTGAAGAACCAACCGACCCGGAGGCTCCCACCGAAGAGCCCGGCGAGCCGGAAGAACCGGCCGACCCGGAGGCTCCCACCGAAGAGCCCGAAGAGCCCGAAGAGCCCGAAGAGCCGGTCGAAGAGCCAACAGAACCTCCCGTCATCGAACCAGAAACGCCATCGGCACCTCCGGTTCCGGCGCAGGTCAACGGCCGAGTGCCGGTACCCGCAGGCGGACCAACGGCCGCACAGTGGGATGCCGTACGTAAGTGCGAGTCGACTCACAACTATCGAGCGATCAGCCCGTCGGGTCTGTATCGAGGCGCCTACCAGTTCTCGCAGCAGACCTGGGACTGGGTCGCTGGTATCCACCAGCCGCATCTCGTCGGCATCGACCCAATCGATGCAGAGCCCGCATGGCAGGACATCATGGCGTACACCCTTTACGCAATGCGTGGCTGGGACCAGTGGCCAATCTGCGGCAAGAACTTGCTGTAAACGATTTGATGTGACCCACAGTCGTCCAACGATTCATGAGCTCCTCGACAAACATGGGCTCGCCGCGCGGCGCGAGCTTGGCCAGAACTTCGTGGCCGACCCCAATACCGTTCGGCGAATCGCAGCCCTCGCCGATGTCGGCGATGGCGACCTCGTCGTCGAGATTGGGCCTGGTCTCGGCTCCCTCACGCTCGCACTGATAGAGACCGGAGCGGCCGTTGTCGCGATCGAGATCGACTCGGGCCTGGCAGCGGCCGTCGCCGAGGTAGTGGGGGCCGATGCTCGCGTTATCGAAGCGGACGCTCAAACGGTGGATTGGGACGACGTCATTGGTGACCACGGCGGACCTGTGCACGTGGTTGCGAACCTGCCCTACAACATCGGGACTACGTTGGTACTCGACATCCTGGCCGACGAACCTCGGGTGTCATCGATCACCGTGCTCGTACAGTCCGAGGTCGCCGAACGTTTCGCTGCTCCACCCGGCTCCAAGATCTACGGGATTCCGTCGGTTATGGCCGCGCTCCATGCCGACGCTCAGGTCCTTGCGACCGTGCCACCCACGGTGTTCGTGCCTAGGCCCAAGGTGCAATCTTCTGTGGTCAAACTCACCCGTCGAGACGAAGGCCCCGAGATTGGCCACAGCGAACTCGGCGTCGTCGTTCGTGCCGGGTTTGGACAACGCCGAAAGATGCTCCGCCGAGCTCTCAGCGGGTTGCTCAGTGAAGAGCAGATAGCCGCCGCCGACGTCGACCCGACGGCTCGAGCCGAACAGCTCGACCTCGCTGCATGGATCAGGCTGGCCAGACTCGTACAGTCGAAACCATGACTGCCAACCCGGTATTGCTCGCCCCAGCGAAGCTCACCCGAACGTTACGAGTCACCGGGGTCCGCAATGACGGGTTGCACGTAATCGAGGCCGAGATGGTCACCCTCGATCTCTACGACGAAATCGAAGTCGAACCGGGTGGATCCGGCGTGTATGTCGTCGAGGGGGGAGTCGACGATGGGGTCGTCTCTGTGGACCTCGATCCGTTCGACAATCTGGTTGCGAGCGCTGCGCGCCTCGCTGGAGTGGAGATCGGGGCCCGACTCACGAAGCGCATTCCGGCCGGAGCGGGCCTGGGAGGCGGCTCTGCCGACGCCGCAGCGATCCTGCGGTGGGCCGGGTACACGAACGTCGTCGAAGCGGCGTCAATCGGCGCTGACGTCGCCTTCTGTCTCGTGGGTGGGCGTGCCACTGTCCGCGGAATCGGTGAGATCGTCGAACCGTTGCCGTACGAACCGGCAACCTTCACGGTTATCACCCCACCAGTGCACTGCAGCACCCCCGCCGTCTACCGTCGATGGGACGAGATGGGTGGTCCGACCGGAGAGAACGGAAACGACCTCGAACCGGCCGCCCTCGCCGTCGCCCCAGAACTTCACGAGACTCGCGAACACCTCGGAAATGCGACGGGAATGACCCCTCGGCTGGCCGGCAGCGGCAGCAGCTGGTTCGTCGAAGGCGACTTTCCCGAGGCCGGATTAGTGCTACGAACAGTGCCCGCCCCGGAATAAAGGTCGTTTGGAGGTCGGTGCCTCCAAGCAATGGCGCTATCGTGCGATCTCGTTATGGGATCTCTTATTAAAAAGCGCCGCAAGCGCATGCGCAAGAAGAAGCACCGCAAGATGTTGAAGCGGACTCGAGCGCAGCGTCAGCGCGGTCGCTAGCCACCGCTAGCACACAAAACCTATGTGGAATTGGCCCGCCCAGCGGGCCTTTTCCGCGCCGTGACTACACCGTCCGCCGAAGCAATCACGCGGACGGTAACGTTATGGCAAATACCATGGCCAATAGTTCAGTCGGTAGAACGCCAGATTTTGATTCTGGAGGTCGAAGGTTCGATCCCTTCTTGGCCAACGTCATTCCCTCGGCGCTTGAGCGCCTCGCTCATGTTGTGTTGCAGCTGCATCTCGCCTCGATGGCGAGACGTTTGCTAATACTTAGGCATGTACCGCACCCACATCGCAGCGCTCATCGTGCCGACGCAATCCGCGCCGGATGCAAAGGCGCCGAGCGGTGCAACCGATCCGCTCGCCCCGATCGCTGGAAAGTCCGTTCTCGGCTGGATCGTCGATGCCGCGTTGGGAGCATCTGTTCGCCGCATCGGTGTGGTCACCGCCGAGCCGAGTGTCGCTGTTCGTTCAGAAATCGCTGCCCGCTCCGACGAGGCCATGATCGAGTTCGTCACGCCCACCGTCGATATCGCGGAGACGCTGACGTATGCAATAGAACGCCTCGGGTCGGAACTTACGCTCCGAGACTCAACGCAGGTCCTGCTGCTGCCGGCGGAGTCACCACAGATTGAGAGTTCGGAGCTTCGTGGGCTCATCGACGCTCACGTGATGAGTGGGGCGGCCGCAACGCTGCTCGTTCCCCACGACGCCGAAAACGAGCTCGCTACCGATCCCGTAATCGTGCGCAATGATGCCGGTGAGATCAGTTCGATTCTGGATACCTCGACCGAACTGACCGGAATCATGTGTATCCGTGCAGCATTGCTCGTGCCGGCGCTACGGCGGGTCGTCGTACCTGCGTGGCAATCGGGTGCGCCCCTGGTCGAGATCGCCGGGGTCCTCGAAGAACTCGGTCATAAGGTCGATGTCATCGAACGCGACGAACCAATCTCGGCGATCCGTTCGGCGGCGACGCGCACCCCGATCGAGATGGGTCTGCGAGATCGCATTGTCAACCGTTGGATCGAACGCGGCGTCGTCATGCCCGATCCTCGCCAAGTAACTATCGATGAGACCGTTCTGCTCGGCAAAGGGGTAACCGTCCACCCCGGATCGGTGCTCGAAGGTTCGACCATCGTTGGCGATGGTGCGATCATCGGGCCGAACACCCAACTCATTAACGCATCGGTGGGCAGCCAAGCAGAAGTTCCCCACAGCGTTGTGCGCAACTGCGACGTTGCGACGCGGCAACAAGTTCCTGCCTTTTCGGTTCTGAGCGATACCTCTCGCTAACGCGCCCGGTATCGTCAGATGGGGAATAGCGCATCTGCCGATCCACGTGCGCTGAGTCCTGAACGAACAGCCAGTGAGGGGCTCATGGAGCAAGTATCGAAGAAGAAGTTGGCGCTGTTTGCTGGACGCAACAGCAGCGAACTCACCCAACGGGTAGCTGAGCATCTCGGTGTCGAAGTCGGTGAGGCGAACATCGCCGAGTTCTCCAACGGGGAGATCCACTGCCGGTTCTCCGAATCGATCCGTGGGGCCGACGTCTTCATCATCAACACCCACTCGGGCTGGGAAGATGGCACGATCAACGACTCGATCATCGAACATCTCGTCATGGTCGATGCCGCCCAGCGAGCCTCAGCCAAGCGCATAACGGTCGTTGCACCGTTCTACGGATACGGCCGTCAAGACCGTAAGTCCGCCGGACGCGAGCCAATCACCGCCAAGCTCGTCGCCAACATGTTCAAGGCCGCAGGCGCAGACCGCCTCGTCAGCGTCGACCTGCACTCCGGCCAGATTCAGGGCTTCTTCGACGGTCCGGTCGACCACCTCACCGCCATGCCAGTTCTCGTTGACTACCTCAAGTCGCTTGGCGCAGAAGATCTTGTCGTCGTCTCACCCGACGCTGGCCGGGTCAAGGTCGCTGAACGCTACGCAAACCAACTCGGCGCATCGCTCGCCATCGTCCACAAACGACGCGTAGCCGACAAGAAGAACGCCGTGGAAGCCAAAGACGTTGTTGGCGATGTCGACGGCAAAGTCTGCGTTCTCATCGATGACATGATCGATACCGGCGGAACGATTGTCGCCGCAGCCGAACAGCTCACCGAGAAGGGTGCGCGATCGGTCATCGCTGCAACCACACACCCGGTGCTCTCCGGGCCCGCCGTCGATCGTCTGAAGAACTCGAGCATCGAGAAGGTCATCGTCACCGACTCGTTGCCAATCGGTCCCGAAAAGCAGTTCGACAAGCTCGTCGTGCTGTCGGTAGCCGACATCATCGCCCGGGCCGTCGAAGCGGTATTTGCCGACACCACGGTGTCGGAGATCTTCGACGGGAA